>NZ_JBEPRF010000003.1:0-406778 GCF_040548225.1 Bradyrhizobium sp. S3.12.5 | reverse complement strand
CGGCCGGATACGCCGCCAGCAATGGTGGCAAGCACTCGTTCCCGAAGGTCCATCGACAGCGGCTTCGCCATGCCCGCCGGCCTCCCGTCCCGGCGCGTAGCTTGAATCACCAAAACGCTGATTTGTGAATCCCCAACGATTCAGTCAGATGGGCTAACGCGCTAGCCGCGCGGTCTTCGCCTCGATGCGGCCCTTTTGGGGCCCTTCTCACAGCCTTGCTCACAGACTTGCCTAAATTTAATCCCGTAACGTGCTCACGATCGCTCGATCCGGGGGTTTTCGATAGCCATGTTCAGTCAAAAGTGATTGAGACGGAACCATGAAGAGGGTGTTTGCAATCCTGGCCTTTCTCTGCGTCCTCGCGGCGGGCGAATATTTCGTCGTCAGCAAATTCGCGATCCGTCACGAGATGCTGTCCTTGTTCGACGCCGCGCGCCAGCGGCCGATCTCGGTCGACATTGCGGTGCGGCGCGACTACGAGACCAAGGCCAATCTTGGCCTGTGGAAGCTTCCGGTCGCCATCATCAGCAATGGCAACACGGTCAAGGCAACCGAGTATTCCTTCCTCGCCAACATACTTGCGGCGCGCGGCTATCTCGTTGCAAGCATTCAGCAGGATCTGCCGAGCGATCCGCCCCTGATGACCCATGTCGGCCAGAAATATGTCGGCCGGCGCGGGGTCTATATGCGTTGCGAAGCCAACATCCTCTACGTGCTGAACACGTTGAAGGGGCGCCAGGAGAACGCAGACTACGATCACATCACGCTGGTCGGTCATTCCAATGGCGGCGACGTCTCGATGTATGTCGCCCAGCAGCATCCCGAGCTGGTGTCGAAGGTGATCACGCTCGACAATCTCAGGGTGCCCTTCGTGCACAACGACCGAATGAAGATCCTGTCGTTCCGCTCCAAGGATCCGCATTTTCAGACCGACCCCGGCGTGCTGCCGACGCCCGAGGAAGCCAAGGCACGCGGCATCGACATCATCCATACCGCTGCGCAGCATACCGAGATGAGCGATCGCGGACCCGACTCGGTCAAGGAGAAGATCCAGGCAACACTTGACCGCTTCCTGCGCGACAGCGCCAGCAGCGCACTCGCGCCGGCCGATACGACCACCCCGATGATCATGAATCCCGGTGACTACTAGCCGGGATCCTTTGCGGCAGATCAAGCTTTGCGCCAAGCGCGCAAACAAGCCCTAAGAATGCAAATCCCTGCCGGGTGAACCGACAGGGATCAGCAGAAAGGATGACAGACGGCGAATGAGGTTCACCCGGTGGCCCGTCATGGACCTGCACCGGAATTGAAAGGCGCAACGCGTCGGTACGCAAGATCAATTTGTAAGCACACGGCCGTGGTGCGGGACATCCGAACTTTCCCTGGTCAGGATTTGTCCTTGCCCGGCTGCATGAAATTGCCGGTCATCTGGCGCATGTGATCGCCGGCATTGGTGAACTGGCTGCGCAGGAACTCGGACTGGATTCGCATCGCTTCCTGAAGGTCGGTTGCGTGAACCAGCTTGCGAGCGTGTTCGAACGCCGCCTTCATGTTCTGCTCGGTAAAGGCGAGCGCCTGCTTGGATACGTCCGCACTCGCTCCGGGAACGGACGACATCGATTTGGTGGCGGCATCGAAAAACATGCCGAAGGCCCTTTCGGCCTGGTCAATGGTTTTCTCAGCCAGGTCGCGCAGTTCGGCCGGAACTTCGAGCTTCGGTTCGATCATGGTCGCACTCCTCCCTCTTTTTCCTGACTGATTAGCACATTTGTCGCGCCGCCTTCCAGCGGCCAGGCGCCAGCAACGGACGCCACCTGGCGGTCCGCTTGCCGGTCTGAAGGGTGGCAAAGCGTAATATCGGCCCTTGGCCGGGCTCAAGACAGCGGGTGTTCGGGGATGGTCTCGTCGGTGACGAGGTCTTCGACGAGCTTGATGACCTCAAAGCGCTGCCGGGGAGCGAGCTTGAGAAAGGCGCGCAGCAGGCGGAGACTTTCGACGGTACCGTTCGCGGGTGCGCCGAGCTTAAGATGCAGTTCAGCCGCGAAATTGAGGTTTTTCATCTCGCACCTATGACAGGACTCGGCTCTTCGTGGTCGGGCGTCGGCAGCCCGATGGAGAAACGCACGCCGTCACCGAACGCGATGGCGACGCCGAACTCCAGGTCGGAGCACCCGAGCAGGTCGGCATGCCGACCTGCAGATCTGAAGAGACTCGGCACGACCCGAGAAGTTGCAATTATGGCAAGGAACAACCCCTCGAGCAAGCCAAACCGTAAGGTTAGCGATGCTTCGTCGGCATCGTGCTACGGCAATTCCGGATAACAGGAATACGCGCCGCCGTCACCCACCTGCGTCAAGAAGCAGCAATCGATCACGACGTGGCCCCGATCGCCGTCAATTAGACCTGAGTTTCCGCTTATTTCCCGTGTGGACGGAGATTGGCAGCCGCGAACTAACGCTTCTTCAGCGTATACACGTAATCGTTGAGTCCGGTTTCGGCGGTTGCATCGTCCACGAACGTCGGGGTCCATCCGATATTTCCCGCTCCGTGAACCGTTGTTCAAGATCGCACGACCAAGCGGTTGCGAAACGGCCACGCAGATCACGGGCGCCATGGCTGATGGACTGTTTGATTCGGGCGCGCGTCAGCACCAAAGGACGACGGCATGCTTTCTCGCTGCGATCTCATCAAGGGCGCCGCGGTTGCGCTTCTTACACTCTCTGCACAGGGCGCATGGGCGCAGGAGACCAAAATGAACCTTTTCAAGATCGTCACCATCAAGGACGAGATCGTCATCGGGCTATCGTCCGAGGAGCTTCAGGCGCTCGGCGGCAACGACGCGAGCGCGGTCGCGCACGCACTGGCGCAGAAGGGCGACCTCACGGCCTGGCAGTACAACGTGCATCGCGGGCAGAACGGTGAGATGCAGCAGGCGCCAACTGCCAAGATCGGGCTGCTGGCCAACGCCTCGCTCCGCGTCGAGCCCTACACCACGCCCTACCAAATCATGCCGCATCCGTGAGGAGCGATGGAGGACGTGCCGACGGTGAAAGCCGCAGGCACGTCCCGTTCAGCGGCGCCGCGCCGGCGCATCCGTCGCAAAGCCGTAGACCAGCGCCAGCCGGTCGAGGCATTCGCGAAAACGCCGCGCAAAATAGTCGTTCCAGCGCTGGGTGCGCACGGCGCGTCGCTCGCCGATCTGGTCCATCGTCAAACCAAGCACCAGCACGTCATGCACCAGCGCGGCGCCGTCGGTGCCAAGCTCGCGCTCGACCCGGTTCAGCCGCAATACGGCCTGGCGTTGGCTCTCGGTAATGGGCTCGCGCGAGCGCGCGCCGTCGACATATTCGCGGGTCGGATCCATGGCTTGCGGGCCTCGTTCCGCCCGCTCCCAGTCGCTCTGGTAGGCGCGGCCACCCCGATATTGCGCCTCGTCGATCTGGTGATGCGAATGCAGCCGGCCGAGCGGATCGTTGCGAATCGAGCGCATCGCCACGATCTTCTCGTCCAGGTCGAGCGCCAGGGGATTGTCGACCTCGACCTCCGCCAATTCTGCGTTGAACGGCAGATCGCGCAATCGGCGGTCGTGAAGCCCGGTCAATTTGTAGGACATGTTGCGTCTGGCACGTGCCACTCGAAAACTCCTTGCAAACTGAATTGAGAGGGGGGGGCCGGTCAGGCCGCGGAGACCAGCCTCAGCACGGCGGCACCGGCGCTACGGCCGGACACCGCTCCGGGACCGCGGGTCAGATGCGCATGCGGCGCGCAATAGCGCGAGCCGGGCTGACGCGGGTGACCGCAGAAGCGGATCTCCTCTCCCTCCCTGTCACCGCCATAGGGATAGCGGCAATCGCCTCGCTCGAGCTCGAGCAGCGGGATCAGGCGCGGCCGGACACCGACGCAGCGCAATTTGACCGGATTCGCCGGCCTCAGTGCCGATGGCGGCGGCAGGTTCAGGCCGGGTATTGCAACACGAAGCGGCGCGAGCGGACCGGGCTCGCCCGGCAAGGACGGCACGATCGATGGGCTCGTCATCCGTTCGGGCTCGGCCAGCCCGAGCCGCTTGGCGCGGCCGACCACCGCATTGCGCGTGTAAGCCGTTCCAAACCTTGCGTTAATCTCCCTTCCGATCTCCGCATATGACAATCCCTTGAAAAAATAGTCGCGAAGCGCGTCGGAATGCTCCGACGACCAATGGCCCGGTTCCATGCTGCTGTCCTGTGATGCGCCCCGATGCACGATCCGGAGGCGGAACACACATTCCGTTATTCCGAATACGAAGTCAAGCAATAATTCTGATATTCATAATTGCATCAATTCCGAATTTCGGATTACAAGAGGCAGAGCCAATGGGCAATCGAGGGAATCACCATGTTAGACGTTGCGATGATCGAGCGGGGCCTGGAAAAGACGGGCAAGAGCAAGGGCGGGCTGGCCGCGGCGATGGGCGTTCGGCCGGGCGCGGTATCGGAGATCCTCGGCGGCGAACGCCTGGTGAAGGCCTCGGAAATCATTCCGATCATGGAATATCTTGAGCTGAACCTCGCGCCGATCATGGGCCGCGTGGGTGCCGGCGCCGTGATCGAGCCGGATTTCGAGCAGGTTCCGCCGGAGGGGCTCGGCGACATCGCGCTGCCCTTCCCGATCATGGAAGAGACCGTCGCCTTTGAGATCGTCGGCGATTCGATGCTGCCCAAATACGAAAGCGGCGACGTGATCGTGGTCTACAAGGACCAGCGTCATCCGCTGTCGAGCTTCTACGGCGAGGAGGCCGTGGTCCGGCTCAAGACCGGTGAACGCTATTTGAAGACCATCGAACGCGGGAAAACGCCCTCCGTCGTCAATCTCAACAGCTTCAACGCCAAGCCGATCGTCGGCGTCAAGCTCGACTGGGTCGGAGAGATCTGCCTCTCCATGCCCAAGGGCCAGCTCGAGCGATTGCGCGCAAAGTCGGCCCGGCCCCGCAAAAAGGGCAGATAGCGCCAATTTCCGATTTCTGGAAATCGAACTTGACTTAATTCCGTTTTTCAGAAATACTCTGCCGCGCACCCGGCCTTGGGGCGCGCGGCAGGATCGTTTCATGCAGTATTTCGTCGTGATGATCGACTACGGGCGGCGCGGCCGCGAGGCGATCGTCGACCCCGAGATCACAAGGCGCGGGGTTGTCTCCCGCGTCACCTCAGGCGAGTACCAGAACATCTCGTTCATCCACGAAATCGCAGAGAATTCGGTCGAGGACGTGACCGAGGCCATCCTGGCCGAGGCCGCGCTTCCGCAAGTTCCGCCTGAAGAGGTCGACCTCCAGGCGATCCGCCTCGATCACGCCCGCGACCTGCGCAAGCACGAGAAAGCTTGACGCAAGCTCAGGCAACCTGCGCCATTGCTCAATCCGGGATCACACCGTCAGAACGGTCGATCCCGTGGTCTTGCGCGCGGCGAGATCGGCATGCGCCTTCGCAGCATCCTTCAGCGCGTAGGTCTGGTGAACCTCGATCTTGACCGCGCCGGACTTGACGACGTCGAACAGCTCGTTCGCCATCGCGACCAGATTCTCGCGCTTGGCAGCGTAAGTAAACAGCGTCGGGCGGGTGACGTAGAGCGAGCCCTTCTGGGCGAGCAGGCCGAGATTGAGCGGCTCGACCGCACCGGAGGACGCACCGAACAGCGCGGCGACGCCGAGCGGCGCGAGGCAGTCCAGCGACTTCAGGAACGTGTCCTTGCCGACGGAATCATAGACCACCGGCACCTTCTTGCCGCCGGTAATCTCGTCGACGCGCTTCACGAAATCCTCGCGCGTGTAGATGATGACATGGTCGCAGCCATGCGCCCTGGCGAGTTTTGCCTTCTCGTCGCTGCTGACCGTGCCGATCACGGTCGCGCCGAGATGTTTTGCCCACTGGCTCAGGATCAGGCCGACGCCGCCGGCCGCCGCATGCAGCAGAATGGTATCGCCGGCCTTCACGCGATAGGTCTGCCGGATCAGGTACTGCGTCGTCAGCCCCTTCAGCATCATTGCTGCCGCCGTCTTGTCGTCGACACCGTCAGGCAGCTTCAACAGCCGGTCGGCCGGGATCAGCCGCGCCTCGGAATAGGCGCCGAGCGGTGATGCACCATAGGCGACGCGATCGCCCGGCTTCAGATCGGTGACGCCCGGCCCGACTTCCTCGACAACACCCGCCGCCTCGCTGCCGAGACCGCTCGGCAATGGCGCGGGATACACACCCGAGCGGTTGTAAATGTCGACGAAATTGAGACCGACGGCAGTGTGGCGAATGCGCGCCTCGCCCTGCCCCGGCTTGCCAACATTGACCTCCTCCCAGACCAGGACTTCCGGACCGCCGGTCTTGTGAAAACGAATGGCATGGGTCATGGGCGTTGCTCCCTTATCGTTGCGTTGATCGTCCGAGAAAAGCGGATCGGCCGGAGAAATAGGCATTCGGCCCGCCCGTTACAGTCCAAAGACGTAACAAGAATGTCACAGCGAACGACAAACCCTCGCCGTTCCGCCTCTGTTCGAAAGAGTTGATGACGACATCGACGCGGCCGGCAGTAGCTTTTGCGCGGGGTTTGGTGGTCGCCTGCGAAGGAGAGCCGAGATGCCAGCTTATGTACAGCATCATCAGGATGTCGAGATCGCGCCAGTGATTTGCCCGACATGCATGGGGTTCCTGCCGATGTATGTGCGCGAGGTCGAGCCGCACTGGAGCCTTGCCAAGATCGACTTCGTCTATGAATGCGCCGATTGCGGCGCCGAGGTCAGGCAGACCATCCGCAAACCGGAGCTGCAGCGGCACTGACCGCACCGCCTCCTAAGTATTTGCGCTGAGCGGAAAAACCGGCCGCAAGCGCGGATCAGGCCCGTCCCAAACGAGGCTTGTTCTTTGCCGGGAACGCAGGCAGAACAAGCCTCAAGCAAGACCTTTGGGAGCGCCCTTTCGTGGCTGAACAGAAGGCCTCGACCTCGATCGAGGCAGTGGAGAGCGGCCTCGCCGCGCAAGGCTATATCGCGAGCCGCCAGATCGCGACCGCCGTTTATTTGTCGCAGCAGATCGAAAAGCCGATCCTGGTCGAGGGCCCTGCCGGCGTCGGCAAGACCGAGCTTGCCAAGGCGATTGCCGCCTGGCGCGGCCTGAAGATGGTCCGCCTGCAGTGCTACGAAGGCCTCGACGAGGCCAAGGCGCTCTATGAGTGGAAATACGCCAAGCAGCTGCTCTACACGCAAATCCTCAAGGATAAGCTCGGCGAAGTTCTTGGCGGCGCGCAGACACTGCACGCTGCGCTCGAACAGCTTCATGATTTCGGCGACGTGTTCTTCTCCAAGGAATTTGTCGAGCCGCGCCCCCTTCTCCAGGCGCTGGAGCAGCCGGGCGGCTGCGTGCTCCTGATCGACGAGATCGACAAGTCCGATGCCGAATTCGAATCGCTGCTGCTGGAAATCCTCTCCGACTTCCAGGTCACGATCCCGGAGCTCGGCACCGTCTCGGCGATCACGCCGCCGACGGTGATCCTCACCTCCAACAGCGAGCGCGATCTCGGCGACGCCTTGAAGCGGCGCTGCCTGCATCTGCATATCGGCTTCCCCGAGCAGCGGCTGGAGGAGCGCATCGTCGAGAGCCGCGTCCCCGGCATCTCGCAGACCCTGCGCCGGCAGATGGTCGGTTTCATCCACGAGATCCGCTCGCTGGATTTGAAGAAGCTGCCCTCAGTGAGCGAGACGATCGACTGGGCGCGCGTGCTGGTGCTGCTGCAGGCCACCGAGCTCGACACCGAGATGGTCAAGGACACGCTCAACGTGCTCCTGAAATACGAGGCCGATATCGAGGCAGCTCACCCGCAAATTACCACCTTCATTGCCAAGGCGGCCCGGTCCAACGTCTTCGGTTGACGTGCGATGCGCGAGAACCTTCATCGTTTCTTTCGGGCGGCGCGCGGGGCCGGTGTCCACGTCTCGCCCGCCGAAAGCATTGACGCGATGCGCGCCGTCGCGCAGGTCGGTTTCACCGATCGCGCTGTCCTGCGCGACGCGCTGCTTCTGACGCTCGCCAAGTCGCAGGACGAGAAGCTCGCGCTCAGCGACTGCTTTGATCTGTTCTTCAGCCAGCCCGAGCCGCGACAGGATCAGCCTGAAGCCGACAATGCAGACGACGCCCCTCGGGACTCGGACCAATCGCCCTCCTCAAGCTCGGCCGGCGATGCGGGCGAAGGACATCCTTCCGAAGCATTGGGTCCACTTGCACAAATGCTGATGTCGCAGGATCGCAATGCGATCTCGGCCGCCATCGCCAGCGCCTCCGGCGCAGCTTCGCTCTCCGACATTCGCTACTCCACCCAGCGCGGCATCTTCTCCAGCCGCATCCTCGACGCCATGGGCCTTCAGCGCCTGCGCGACGATCTCGATGAATTGACGGCAACCAATCCCGCGCTGGCCGAGCGCCTGCGGGCCGCGCTCGATGGCCTGCGCGAGGCCGTGCGCGACACCGTCTCACAAGGGCTTGCGCTCTATGCGCGCGAAGAGGCCGAGAACCTTCGCAACGAGATCCTCCGCAATGCGCCCCTCGCGCGCATCGAGCGGCGTCACGTTGCGGAGATGCGCGCACTGATCCGCCAGATTGCGCGGCGGCTGCGCGAGCGCTATTCGAAACCGCGCAAGCGCCAGCGCCGCGGCCATCTCGACGTCCGCCGCACGCTTCGCCGCAACGCTGCCTGGGGTGGCGTGCCCTTCCTCACCGCGTGGAAGCGCAAGCACCGCGACCGGCCGAAGATCGTGGCGATCTGCGACGTCTCCGGCTCGGTCGCGCAGGTCTCCGACTTCTTCTTGCTCCTGATCCACTCGCTGCACGAGGTGGTCGACGACGTCCGCTCCTTCGCATTCTCGTCGCATCTGATCGAGGTCAGCGAGATCCTGGAGAAGAAGTCGCCCGAAGAGGCGATGGCCGAGATCATGTCCAAGGTCGGCTTCGGCTCGTCCGATTACGGCTCTTCGCTGGTCGATTTCGAAAAGGACTTCATGGGCACACTGACGCCGCAGACCACGGTGATCGTGCTCGGCGATGCCCGCAGCAACAATCTCGACCCACGTGCGGACATTCTGCGCCGCGTCTCCGAACGTTCGAAGCGACTAGTCTGGCTCAATCCCGAGGGACGGCTCGCCTGGGGCTTTGGGGATTCCGAGATGCCGCGCTATGCGACCTTTTGCAGCGTGGTCCGGCAATGCGCCACCGCGCAGCAGCTCGAGCGCGCGGTCTCCGATATCGTTGCGACTTACCAGTAAGTCCTCAGCTCACGCCAACGTCAGCTTCGCGCAAGCTCCGCATGAACGACATTGCACTCGCGAAAGTGATAGGCAATTTCGTCGAGCGCGCGCTGTTCCCATTCCCGGGCCTGTGTAAGCCAGAAAACCCGACGCTCAAAATCGCGCGCCGCACGCTCGCGACACAGGGATTCCTGACTACGAATCTCCACCAGCCTTTTCATGCACTCACACTCCTTGTCGTGTGAAGCCATTCCCCGCGAATCAGCGTAGCAGAATCACGAACCCGGCGTCTCACCGTTTCCATGCATATCGCGACGCAGAATGAGACAGCAGCGCTTCCCATGCACTGCGGCCGCCGCAGCGCAACATCAAGTGAAGATCATCAATTAGTGATCAATGATCGGGACAATCATCGTGTCCAGGCGATCTTAACTATTGTGGCGCAATAGACTGCGGCAATTCGTGAAGAGAAATTCTAAACAGCTCACCGAATTCCCGACTCATTGTCGTCGCACGGTCTTCATGCAGCGCCGCTAACAGGGGCGCGCGAACGTGACTATCGCTTGAGGCAACATGAACGACGATTTCGACTTCGATCTTTCGCCGGATCAATGGGCAGCCCTGCGCACACTTCGTAATCCCGTAGCGAACAATCGCCTCGCGAAGGCCTATCTCGTCGACAGCCTGGTCAAGCTTGGTCTCGTTGTCATTGATGATGGCGTGCCCGCGATGACCCCCATCGGACGCAAGGTGCTCGTGCGCGGATCGTGCCGACTGCTGGACCTCGCGGCTTGACGCACGCGTCAAAAGATCTGTGCGATCACGATCGCGTATGCGACGAACACGACCCCGAGTCCCCACACCATCGCCGGAATCTGCGACCGCCGGCCGACCGCCACTTCGAGAGCGATGTAGCTCAGCGTGCCCAGCGCCATTCCGTTGATGAGGTTGTTGGTCAGCACGGTGACGAGCAGCGTCAGCACGATCGGGACGGCGTTGACGAGATCGGTCATGTCGATGCGGGCAAGTCCTTGCATCATGAGCACGCCGACGAGCACCAGTGCGGGCGCAGTCGCTTGCGGCGGGATGATGACGAAGATCGGCCAGAAGAACAGCGCAAGGAAGAAGAATCCCGCAACTGTCAGCGAGGTCAGGCCGGTGCGACCGCCCGCCTGCACGCCGGTGATGGATTCGATGTAGGCCGTGACGACGGAGGTCCCTAGCAACGGTCCGACGATTGAAGCCGTCGCGTCGGTCGCAAAGGCGGCGGTAGCATTCGGGATGGAGCCATCGGGCTTGCGCAAATTGGCGGCCCCCGTCACGCCGATCAGCGTGCCCAGCGTCGAGAAGAATTCGGCGCACAGGAAATAGAACAGCAGCGGCAGGGCCACGACGAAATGGCTGAAGAGATAGCCGATGTCGAGCGCCATGAAGGTGCTGGTCGGCCAGCGCGGCCAAGCCATGATGGCTGATGGCACTGACGTCACCATCTTGCCGTTGGCGCCTGGGACGAAGAAGCCGATCAGCGTGAGCACCGCGATCGACAGGATCAGCGCCGCCGGCACCCGGCGCACCACCAGCACCGGGGTGAGCAGGAGGCCGAACAGCGTCAGCAGCACCGGCGGGCTGCGCAAGGAGCCCATGGCGATATAGGTCGACGGGTTCTGGACCACGAATCCGGCGCCCCGTAGCGCAATGAAGACGATGAGGGTGCCGACCGCAGCCTGGATGCCGATCTTCAGCGCTTCCGGCACGTCCTTTGCGACTTTCTCGCGCAGCTTCGACAGGCTGAGGATCAGGAATAGCACGCCGGTGAAGGCGACCATGGCGAGTGCGCCCTGCCAGGGCATCCCCATCTGCTTGACGATGACATAGGTGAAGATGACGTTCGAGCCCATCGCGGGTGCTACCGCAAGCGGCAGATTGGCCCACAGCCCCATCATCACCGAGCCGACGATCGCGGCGAGCGCGGTGGCGCTGACGAGATCGGCACGGTCCATCCCAGCGTTGGACATGATCGCAGGATTGACGGCGATGATATAGGCCATCGCCGCGAACGTCGTCGCGCCGGCCATCACCTCGCGACCGACGCTCGTGCCACGCCCGGTGAGGTCAAAGGTACGATCAAGCAGTCCCGAGGCTGCGCGCGGTGCCGGCTCGGCAGGAGCGGCTTGCGGCTTCGTCATCTCGTTCATCCCAGTTCTCCCCTACCAGACCACCGGGTGCGCTTCGCCGGTCTGCACATTGATGAAGCCGAGCGGCGCCTGCTCGCACGGCGCCACCAGCACCCAGCTCCAGGGCGCACAGGTCAGCGTCGCAAACATGAGCCTCTCCGGAAATCCCGGATACCAGCGCGGCCGGAACGTCGGCTCGTACATCCAGTCGACCTTGCGACCTTCCGCATAAAGCGCCTGCATCTCGTCATCGAGCGCCTGCGCCGAACGGCAGCTCATCAGCCCGCCGACCTCGAAACGCACGGTGGCAACGAGCTCGCCCTCGCGCACCAGCGCCCAGCCGCCCTGAAGCTCGATCAGCGCGTTGACCGCCTTTGCCATCGCCGCGTCGGACGAGCCGACCACCCAGATGTTGTGCTTGTCGTGCGCCACCGAGCAGGCAACCGCCGTCTCCGGCGTACGCGGACCACAGCCGCGCCAGAACATCTTTGCGATGCGCCCATCGCCGGAGAAGCGATCGACGATGGCGAATTTGGTGATGGCCTCGCTCTCGTCTCGCTGCACGGCACCGTCACGGACCGGCAGCTCGAGGGTGTAGAATTCGGGATGCCAATGGAAGGGACGGATCACCGCCGCCTTCATCGTGGAACGGCCAGGCTCGGCCGGCAGTTCGAAATCCTGAGGCTTGATCGAACGCTTGATGTTGATCGTCTGCGTTGCCCAATCCGGCCACTGGATTTCGGGCACCTGACCAAGATAGCGCTTGCCCTCGGAGACCTGCGCGCCATCGGCCCACACCTCGGCGATCGCGAGCTTGGCGACGTCCGAGAGCAGCACGACGTCGCCGAAACGCCCCGGGGCCAGACTGCCGACGAACGGCGTGATGCGCATATGCCGCGCCGGGTTGATGGTGAGACACTGGATTGCGATTTCAGGCGCAAGACCGGCTTCGATCGCAACCCGCGCATTGTGATCACTGGCGCCGAGCTCGAGCGTGTGGCTGGCACTGCGGTCATCCGTCGTGAACGCGATCTGCGACCAGTCCTGCAGACCCTTCGCGAGCAGCCATTTCACGATCTCATCCATCGCGTAGACACGCAGCTCGATGAACAAGCCGCGGGTGAGCTTGTCCCAGGTCTCTTCCGGAGTCTGCACTTCGTGGTCGGAGGCGAGCCCCGCCGCGGCGAAGGCGTTGATGGAAGGCAGGTCCCGCAGGCCGGAGGCGTGGCCTTCGACGACGCCGCGCGCTGCGAACGTCGCCTCGATCATGCCCCAGAGCCGCTTGTAGGAGGGATTGTCGGGATTCCACACCGCCGGCCAATCCATGACCTCGTCGAGCCCGGTGACCATCAGGCTCTCGCTCATGAAACGCGCCTGCTCATCGTGGCCATACCAGCCGCCACCCCATTCGTAGGCCGTCGGCGGCACCGCCGATCCCGGCTGCGGAAAGATCTTGAGCGGCGAGCCGCGTCGGCGTGCCTCGAACCAGAATTCGAGATTGCGCGCGCCGTTGACGTTGGAGAACTCGTGGCTCGCCTCGCAGGTCCAGGTATTGCCATGTGGCAGCACCAGTGCCGCCTCCCATTCCGGCGTCAGATGCGAGCTTTCGATGTGCTTGTGCACCTCGCCGAAGCCGGGGACGGCCGCAAGATCCAGCCGATGCACGCGCTCGCGGACCTCGCCGGGATAGCTGCCGGCCGGCCCGACCCAGGCAATGCGCCGGCCCTTGAAGACGATCTCCTGATCCTCGCTCCAGGTGCGGCTGTGCACATCGAGCAAGCTGCCGACCCGCAAGGAGCGATCGGCCGGGCGCCGGCCGAGCGCCGTCAGCACCAGGTCCTGGCGGATGCGAACCTCGTCGGGCGCGTTGATCAGGAGGTCGTCGGGGATTGCATTCATGGCCTGCCTCACTCTACGCCGGCGCTCTCGCGCGCGGTGGTTCGCTTGCGCGGCGATTTGCCAGCCTTGCCGTTGCGCGCTGCAGCGGCATCGCGCTGACGGACATCGTTCAAAAGGGTCGTGAGCGCCCACTCGACCGTGTCGGCGATCTCGACGCTGGACATGCCAAAGTCCTCACGCATCGCATTCCAGGCCAGCACGTTGTTGAGATAGGACGCGACCGCCTCCGCCTGGCGGACCTCCTTTGCGGGGAGGTGCCGCGCCAGCGGCGCCATCGCCTTGCGATGCTGCTCGATCAGGTGCCGCCGGAAGCCGGCACGCACCCGGCGGCCGGCCCGCGTCATCGCAATCGCGCGCGCCAGGTTCGGATGACGGTCGAACCGCTTGCAGAGCTTGCGGAAAATCTCCGGCAGCTCGTCGGGCGAGGTGAAGGGAATATAGCTGAAGACGTTGTCCTCGATCCACTCGCCGGCCGCCGCAAACAGCTCAGCGCGGGTCTTGAAGTGCCGATAGATGGTTCGCTCGGCCACTTTTGCGCGCTTGGCGACCGCGGCCATGGAAATGTCGTCGGCCGCCTCGTCCTCCAGCGTCTCGACAAAAGCCGCGACGATGCGCTGCCGCGTCATCTCGGCATATTCGTCGCGAAGGCTGGCGACATGTCGCTTTGCTGTACTCATGTCATAAGTCTGACATCAGGCGGATTGGAGGGTCAAGCCGAGACTTGAGGCACACCCCGCCGCGACAATGGGCGTCGGCATGCTCTGGGGCCGGGCGGCCCATGCGGGCACGGCTATGCCTGCCGCCTGAAAAATGGACTTTTGCGCGCTGCCAAAATCGGATTTGCTCTGCCGAGAACTGCGCGCAACGGCGTCGCGCGGATGGCAAGGAAGCCGACGTAGGGAGCTGATCATGAACGGGCTTGGCGGGTTGAACAAATCGCCTGAGGGCGTGGTCATCGGACTGGTTCAATTGCAGCTGCCGGTCGTCGTGACCAGGGCCGATCTCGCCAAGCAGACCGAGCGCATCGTCTGGATGGTCGGCAAGGCGCGCCGCAATCTCTCCACCATGGATCTGGTGGCATTCCCCGAATATTCGCTGCACGGCCTCTCGATGGACACCAATCCTGAGATCATGTGCCGGCTCGACGGGCCCGAGGTCGCGGCATTCAAGAAGGCCTGCATCGACAACAAGATCTGGGGCTGTTTCTCCATCATGGAGTTCAACCCGCACGGCAATCCCTACAATTCAGGCCTGATCATCGACGATCACGGCGAGATCAAGCTCTATTACCGCAAACTCCATCCCTGGATTCCGGTCGAGCCGTGGGAGCCGGGCGATATCGGCATTCCCGTGATCGAGGGCCCGAACGGGGCGAAGATCGCGCTGATCATCTGCCATGACGGCATGTTCCCGGAGATGGCGCGCGAATGCGCCTATAAGGGCGCTGAGATCATGATCCGGACCGCCGGCTACACTGCGCCGATCCGCGAGGCCTGGCGCTTCACCAACCAGGCCAATTCATTCCAGAACCTGATGGTGACGGCCAACGTCTGCATGTGCGGCTCGGACGGTTCGTTTGATTCCATGGGCGAAGGCATGATCGTCAATTTCGACGGCACCGTGCTGGCGCACGGCACCAATGGCCGGGCGGACGAGATCATCACAGCAGAAGTGCGGCCCGATCTCGTGCGCGAGGCCCGCATCAACTGGGGCGTCGAAAACAACATCTACCAGCTCTGGCACCGCGGCTATGTCGCGGTGAAAGGCGGCGCGATGGACTGCCCCTACAGCTTCATGCAGGACATGGTCGCGGGCACCTACCGGCTGCCATGGGAAGATCAGGTGAAGATCACCGACGGCAGCTCCTGCGGGTTCCCGACCCCGAGCCGGATGTACGGCAAGACGGCGAAAGCGGCCGAATAGCCCGCTTTCTGCAAAAGACGCGACATTCTGGCACGGTTGTTGCTCCTATTAACGATCAAGACGTCGTTGAAACGGGGGATTTGTCATGTCGACCATTGCCGCGGCCCCGGCCGCAGAGCGCAAGCCACTTTACGCCTCGCTGTTCGTCCAGGTTCTGGCGGCGCTGATCCTGGGCATCATCCTCGGCGTGGTCGCCCCGGACTTCGCCATCAGCCTCAAGATCCTCAGCGACGCCTTCCTGAAGCTGATCTCGATGATCGTGGCGCCGATCGTGTTCTGCGTCGTCGTGCACGGCATTGCCGGCGCCGGCGATCTCAAGAAGGTCGGGCGGGTCGGCGTCAAGGCGTTGCTCTATTTCGAGGTGATGACCACCGTGGCGCTCGTTGTCGGGCTCATCCTCGCCTACCTCTTCGGTCCCGGCCATGGCATGAACATCGATCCCTCGACGCTCGATGCCAAGGCGCTCAACACCTATGCCGACAACGCCCACAAGCTGCAAGGCGCCGGCATCGGCTCCTTCCTGCTCAACGTGATTCCCAGCACTTCGTTCGACGCGCTGTCACGCAACGACGTGCTTCAGGTGCTGTTCTTCGCGGTGCTGTTTGGCGTCGGCCTCGCGCTGGTCGGTGGAGAAAAGGGCAAGCTCGTCACGTCGATTATCGACGCGGCGTCAACCGTGCTGTTCCGCGTCATGGGGCTGATCGTCCGCGTCGCCCCGCTCGGCGTGCTGGGCGCGGTCGCCTACACGGTCGGCAAATATGGCGTCGGCTCGCTGAAGCAGCTGGTCTCGCTGGTGATGCTGTTCTACGTCTCGGTCGGCATCTTCGTCCTCGGCGTGCTCGGCAGCGTGATGGCACTCGCCGGCATCAACATCCTCAAGTTCCTCTCCTACCTGCGCGAGGAGCTGACCATCGTGCTCGCGACCGCCTCCTCCGACGCGGTGCTTCCTCAGATCATGAAGAAGCTGGAGCGGATGGGGGTGAAGGATTCCGTCGTCGGCCTCGTCATTCCGACCGGCTATTCCTTCAACCTCGACGCCTTCTCGATCTACCTGACGCTTGCCGTCGTCTTCATCGCGCAGGCCACCAACACGCCACTGTCGTTCGGCGATCTTCTGCTGGTGTTGGGCGTCTCCCTGATCACGTCAAAGGGCGCGCATGGCGTACCGGGCTCGGCGATCGTGATCCTGGCCGCGACGCTGAACGCAGTGCCGAGCATTCCGGCGATCGGCCTCGTGCTGGTGCTGTCGGTCGACTGGTTCATCGGCATGGCCCGCGCAGTCGGCAACCTCATCGGCAATTGCGTTGCGACGGTCGTCGTGGCCGCCTGGGAAGGCGACCTCGACCGCGCCAAGGCAACCAAGGTTCTCGGGGGCGGCGAGCTCGTCGACGTGACCGAGGGCTAGGCCGCGGCGCTTAGCGCAAGTGCCCACGCTCAAAATGGCTGCGCTCCGCTGCTGTCAGCGGGGGCCTGGCTGCATTCGCCGGCGTTACCGCAGCGAACACGGCGGTGCTGGATCGCTGCGCCGCCAGCACCAGCACGTCGACGCCGTCGGCGGTAACCTGCATCGCATAATCATGACCGCTGAGGAGCCGAGCCACCACCCGCCGCAGTGGTCCATCGAAGACCCCCGTGGTCTGCGTATCGAGCGCATCGATGGTGCGATAACGCAGATTGAAGTGCTCTTGCAGCGCAGCCAGCACATCCTGGAGCGAAGCGTCGTGGACTTCGAGGTGCACGGCCTCCGGCCTACCTCCGACCTTCACTTCGGCCGACGCAGCTTGACCGAAGGCCAGGAGAACGGCAGACGCGGTCAAAAGGAGCAGCGACGGTCGCAGCGTTGTCATGCCAGCTCCGCCTCCGGAATCTCGCGCGCCAGGCGCTCGCGCAGCGGTTTCAGCCGATCGGCATGGTGACGCCATTTGCCGACCGAGGAGGCGTAGACCGGTCGGCGCACCTGTACGGCACTGGCTGTTGCCGATGGCGCCGGGCTTTCATGAAAGCGCATCACCCCATCTTCCCAGGGCAGCCCGAGAAAGCGGATGATGTGCTGGCTGGCCGCCGTCTGATGCCGCACAATATCCTCGTAGTTGATCTCCATGAGCACATCCGGCGGCAGCACAGCGCGCCAGTGCCGCGACAGACGGCGATACGCCAGATAATACTCCGCAAGCTCGGTCTGCTGATATGAGAACGAGAACTTGCCGCGGAAGTGCGCCTTGTAGATCGCCCAGCACGAATCAATCGGATGCCGTTGCACGAGGATGATCTTCGCGGACGGAAGCGCCGCGTGAATGAGGCCACAATAAAGGTAGTTCTCCAGCGTTTTGTCGATGAAACGCACATTGACCGGCACGCGAAGCGCCGCGGCTGAATCCAGATAGCGCCTGCCGATGCCTTCGGGGTCGCGGCCGCCCGGACGCTTCGTAATCGCGCGGCGCATCTCAGCCGCGAACGCGCCGGTCTCGCCTGCGGAATCCATCGCCGAGTGGCTCGCGATGATTCGCTCCACCAGCGTCGTACCGGTGCGCGGCAGGCCGGTGACGAAGACTGGCGCGGCGTCGGCATAGCCGCTCGGCGCTGCATCGATCCAGCATCGCGTGTGCGCCTGGATGATGGCATCGATCTCGGCAATTTCGGCGGCCGGATCACGGGGAAGCGATCGACGCTGCAAATCGCAGCCCGCCTTGACATGATCGAAGGCGCGCCCCCAGAGCTCGACGTCCTCGTATTCCTTGCCGAGCGCAAAACGGAGCATGATTTCGCTCGAGGCGGACAAACCTCCCTCACCGATCAGCGCTTCCATCTCGTCGATATGATTGTGATTGGAGCTCTGAATACGCAGGTCCGATCGCAAATAGTGCGCAAGGCCGTAATGGCGGTCGCAGGCAACGGCCGCATCGCAATGCGCTTCGGCATCGCCGAGGGCGCCGATCATCCGCTCGGCAGCGGCAAGATTGAAAAGATATTGCGGCACATCCGGTCGCCCGAGGACGGCGCGACGAAAGAGCTCTCTCGCCCGCTGCTGTAGCCCGAGCAGACCAAACATCGCGCCAACCGCATCGAGCGCATCCGGCGTATCGTCGAGATGCCGTGCCGCGACGTCCGTCGCCGCACAGGCCTGACGTGTCTCGCCGGTCATGAACAGGCATTTCGCGCGCAATACCAGCGCAATCGGATTCGTCGGCGCGAGTGCGACGGCGCGATCGGCGCTGACGGCTGCTGCATCGTGCCGGCCTCGCAGCAGCGCAGTTTCTGTCAGCAATGCCCAGGCACGCCACTCGGAAGGATTCCGTCCGAGAATGCCCGCGCAGATCTGCTCGGCGACATCCAGTTTGCCTCCGGCAAACGCATCGCGCGCCGCATCGATCGAAGCGGCGCTTCCTGAGGGCGCAACATTCACGCAAAGTGCTCCATGCAACGACGAGTGATGAAATCGACCCGGTGGCAAGTCAGCCTCCGGGTCGACAAGTCTAAGATTATGAGTTGTGATCACTCATCGTCACGATCATCGTCGCGACGATCGGCGAAATTGAAATTGCCGAAGAGATCGCCGATCGCAGGCCGGTTGACGGGAACGTAGGGATTGTCATCCGAGGCTACAGGGTTTGGCAACGTGTCGCGCGTCTTGGGCCCGAGCGGCTTGAGATGCCAGTTGCGCTCAACGAACTTGGTGATGGAGACGTGATCGCCATATTCATGCGACACGTGTCCGCCGCGCGAATATTTCGACACGACCAGCAACGGAATCCGTGTGCCGTCGCCGAAGAAGTCGACCGGCTGGATATAGCCGGAATCGTAGTAGCCGCCGCCTTCGTCCATGGTGATGACGATGGCGGTCGACTTCCAAAGTTCCTTGTTGGACTTCACCTTGTCGACGATGTTCTTGGTGAACGCCTCGAAAATATCCACACGCGACGACGACGGATGACCGTCGTTGAAAGTGCTCGGCTTGACGAACGACACGGCCGGAAGATTACCGTCCGCGATGGCGTCGTAGAAATCGAGTGTGTCCTTCATATGCGCATTGCGCTGTGCCGCATTGGTCATGACCGAGGCGGAGAACAGGAACGGATTGCAGATGTTGCAATAGAGATAGGCGACCGGGTCCAGCGCGCCGAAATTGGTGCCTTCTCCGGGGGCGATCTTGAAGTCATTCCAACGCTCGCCGAAATAGGCCCAGGAGACATCGGCCTGGGTCAGCGCATCGCCGATATGCCGCTGCTTGATGACAGGCGGCAAGGTGAACGGACCGTTGTTGATCGGGTCGGTGGCGCCGCTGCCGATATAGGCCGGAACGTAGTTGTTCAGGAGATAATAGGCGTTAGGCGCACAACGCGGCGACACATGGATGGCGTTGAGGTAGGTGACGACGGCGCCAACGCCGGGCTGGCTCGGATCGGCGCAGTTCGAATAGCTGCCACCGCCATAGCCGTCGTTGAGATACCAGTTGTTCGTGCCAGGCGCCGGGTTGGGATTCTCGACCTCGTTGACATATTGCGGCGGATTGGAACCGGGGACCAGGACGTGGTCGGGCTTAGCGGGATCGCCCTTGTCGTCGGCATAATAGAGAGCATCGGCGTAGCCGATCATCATGTGATTGGCGAACGTGCCACCCATTACGCTCTGATGGAAATTGTCGTTGAGCGTGTACTTGCGCGCAAGCTCGGTCAGATAAGGCGCGTCGCCCCTGGCGACGTTGTAGAAGCCGAGCGCGATCGCACCTTCCTTCAGCGCGTGCGGGGTCGGATTGCCGTTGCTCCCCGAGGAGACGCTCGATTCCACAAAGGTGAAGAGATCGGCCTGGCAGCCGCTCGGATTATGGTGCGTGGCCTTGGCGACGTCGCAGTCTAGCTCTTGCCACATCTGGTAGAACCGGTGCACCGGGCTGCCGCCGTAGGTCTTGTAAAGGCTGGTGGGAGTTTCGCCGGCCTGCGCCAGTGTCACCAGCGGATAGGCACCATTCGGCAGATTGTCGAAATCCAGGACGCGCGCGTCCGGCGAATTGCCGGGCAGACCGGTCGCGCCAGTCGTCAGCAGCGGCAGGTCCTGCTTACTGAGGCCATAGTCGGCCTGCGCCGCGACTTGCAGAGTGGCGAGACATCCCGGACCATTGAGCGCGGCCTGATCGACTGATGTGTAGCAGGATTGCGGCGCGTAGGAGGTTCCCGGCGCCTGCACTTTGTTGGTCGTGTTGTTGTAAGGGGCCTTCTGGCCGGGGTTGATGGAGTAGGTGTTGTTGACCACGGCGGAGAATTGCGCCGACTTGGCGTAGTTCGGTCCGGGCAAGCCATCCTTGGTGATGATGCCCTTGGAAAGGAGGTTGTCGACACGCTCGCCCGGGCGGTGCGGTTCATAGGTCGCGAAGACGTGGTCGAAGGTACGGTTTTCGCCGAGGATGACGATCACATGCTTGATCGGCGACTCGGTCCGATCGCCGTTCCTGTTGCTCCCCCCGAGCGAATTGGCGTCGGCCGCATAAACGTCATATCCCATCAGCGACAGGATCGCGGCGGTGACCACGGTGCGATCGCGTAGACGTCGTGTCATTCTCGAAAGCATTGCACACCCCTTTGTTCTTTTCTGAAGGCTGAAAGATTGTTTCAGTGCACTTCAAGCTAGGGGGCGCACTTGTCAGAAGTGCTGCGCGAGGATGTCACTTGGATTACGCGATTATGACAACGTGCAGAGACACGTTGTCGCAACTGGCCGTCGCTTATGAATTGCTGCCAATGGCTTGCCAGCGATCTCACCCGAGGTTCGATCGCATGAAGGGCCCGGAGCGAGCGGGAAACCGCAAACTCGTTGAGGTGCCTTCAGTCATTCCAATGGAGCAAGGGCGTCCCGAAGGCCCTGCTCCAGACCGACAGGAAGCGCGGAAACCAGGAATGGGCCACCGCGCCTTTGTAGGCCCAGGTGCGATATTTCAGGCCCTGCTCGGAGATCAGCTCTTGATAACCGCCGTGGACTTCGGTCGCGGTGCGAATGTCCTTCAATATCCCTTGCGCGCAGGCGCGGTAGGTCTCGGTCCCCGCGAATTCGTCAAAGTCCAGCATACGGTCCGCGAACTCGACGTTGAACGTCGGCCAGGACGAACGCCCCTGATAGGCCGGCGCCGCGATCTTGTGGATCATCTTGTTCCGCGGATTATCCGCCGACACCAGGAAGTGGAATGTGCTGGGAATGCGGAAACGCGGCTCGGCAATGATCAAATCCGTCGTGGCCGCAAACAACGCGCGTTCGCTGGCATCGCTCATGTCCCAGAAGCCGCGATGCACGCTGACGAAATCCAGCGCGACCAGGGACACCGGCGTGCCAGCCGGTCCATCCAGCGAATGCCTGATATAGCCGTCCTTGCCGAACAGCCGGAGCAGGTCCCGCTTATACTGCCCGAGGTCGCGCCCAAGCAGCCGCTTCAGCTCGCTCTCGTCGACCACACCGAGCTGCACGCCCCACATGAAGGTCGTGTAGACGCAGGCATTGGTGACAAAACGCCGGCGCTCGGCGCGGGTGTCCGTTGCCGCAGAGCGAGGCCCGCTGGCATCGCACAGCAAATATCCGGCGCCGTCAGCCTCGAACGGCTCGAGCTCGCTTGCGAGCTTCAGGATCGCGCGCTTCAGATCGCCGCCGTGTTCGGCCAGCAACAGTCCACCGGCATGCGCGCATTGCGACATCGCCAGATAGGACGACGCCCGCTCCTCGGCGGAGAGCATCTGCCGGAGGCCAGCGAGAATGCCGAGCAGCGTGTCCGAAGGACGCGAGAAATAGTTCACGCCGAGATACCGGCCGCGTCCCGCCGGAACGATGGTAGTGGTGACGACGTCGGCGCGAACCGCCTCCAGCAGCAGGCGCACGCTCTTTTCGAGCAGGCGCGCCCGGCGCACGGCGTCCTGCGCATCCATGATGGTCTCGGGGTCGAGAACGTCGGGATAAAACCAGGCAAAGTCGCGCGGGTAATAGGCTGAGGCGTGCGGTGCGCCCGTGACGAGGAACGCCTCGGTCACCGAGAAGGCGCTGTCCATCGAGTGCCGGTAAAGGTCCTCGATGACTGACAAGGAATGATGCGACTGTCTCAGGAAGCGATCACCGAGAAAATTGACCGCCTGGAGCGCATTCGCGACAAAGGTCGCGGCCATGCCCTGGTAAAACCGGTTCTCTCGATGGGATGAAAGGGAAATATCGCTGTTCATCTGTGCAGGTCGGCCGATGACTGGTGATCCCGGAGCTGGGCAGTCGCTATTCTAGCCCTGCCTGATTCGTATCTCTACCCGGTGACTTGCGGGGGGCTTAGCCCACTCGCGGCCTGAAATTCTCGACCACCCGCAGCAGCACCCGTGCGCCGGCGTCGGCGTCGGCGAGCTCGACATGCTCGTCCGGATGATGGCTGATGCCGCCGCGGCAGCGGACGAAGATCATGCCGACATCAGCGATATCGATCATCGCCATGCCGTCGTGCCCTGCTCCACTCGGCAGCTCGAATGCGGAAAAACCTTCGGCGGCGATCGCCTGTGCGATCTGATCCTTCAGCCATGGCGCGCAAGGTGCGGTGCGGTTCTCATGGGTGACGTCGAGCTGAAGCGCCAGCTGCCGGCGCCTTGCGATCGCTTCGATCTGGCGGACGACGTCGGCGACCGCGCGGTTGCGATGCATGTCAGTCGGCGCGCGCATGTCGATGGTGAAGGATACTTCGCCCGGAATGACATTGGTCGCGCCTGGTCTCGCCTGGATATAGCCGACGGTGCCAACCAGGCCCCCCTCGTCGGTCCGGCAAAACTGCTCGATCGCGCCAATGCATTCGGCAGCACCACTGAGCGCGTCACGGCGCAGCGCCATTGGCACGGTGCCGGCATGCCCAGCCATGCCGGTGAGCCGGGCCGCCAGCCGCGTCGCACCCGCGATCGCGGTCACGACACCGACAGGGAGATTGCGGGCTTCGAGCACCGGCCCCTGCTCGATGTGCAATTCAAGATAGGCCAGCAGCTCGCGCCGCGCGCGCGCGGCCGCGCCGATATGGTCAGGGTCGAGGCCGAACTTGATAAGCGCATCGCGCATCGACACGCCGTCGCGGTCGCGCGTGTTCAAGACGCTCTCGTCGAAAGTGCCGGCGACCGCACGGCTGCCGAGCAGGGTCGAGGCGAAGCGCACGCCTTCCTCGTCGGCAAAGCCGACCACCTCGATTGCAAACGGAAGGCGCTTGCCGCGCCGGTTGAGCGCGGCGACGCAGGCGATCGCCGTGATCACGCCCAGCGGCCCATCCCATTTGCCGGCGTCACGTACCGTGTCGTAATGCGAGCCGAGCATCAGGCAGGGCGCCCCCGGCCGCTCGCCGTCGTAGCGGCCGCAGACATTGCCGATCGCATCGAGATGCGCGCTCATGCCGGCCTCACGCATCCAGCCAAGGATGAGGTCCGAGGCCGTGCGCAGTTCCTTCGTGAGATAGATGCGGGTGAGCTTGCCGTCTTCTTCCGAGATCGCCGCGAGCTCGTTGATCCGGCGCACGATCTCCTCGCCGAGCGATGCATGTTCAACGGCAGTCACGGCAGCCATCTCGGTCAAGCTTTCCATTCTGGAGACCGCGCCGCGGTCGCAACCCCAATCGATACAAGTTCGGTGCCAGCGAATTCAGGCCGCCGGCGCCGCTTCAAGTCAGCGCGTGGTTAGCATGAATGCGGGTGGTCGGCCGACCGCCCCGGTGCCCTCATGTACATGCGAGTGCGAGTTAAGACTGCTTAACTACCTTGCATACAATCGGACAATACTGCTCATAATTTAATCTGCCGGTTTCCTGATCAGGATTTCAGCAGCAGATATATCTTATAGTTTTCAATTGCCTATACCGAAATGCCCGCTCCAGAGTCTCTGGCACGAAGCTTGCGACATTCGGTTCCGGGCTACGCCAGACCGGCGCAGCCGCGAGATTGAGGCGGTCCAGCCGCCAAGGGGAGCAAGCAATGGATTTTGGCAGGATTTCACGACGTCACTTGTTGCAGGGCGGTGCCGCCCTGACCCTCGGTGCGGCGGCCGGCGCTCGCCCGGCCTTCGCGGCCGACACGACCATCGGCTTCATCTATGTCGGCTCGCGCGACGACTACGGCTACAACCAGGCCCACGCGCAGGGCGCGGCGGCGCTGAAGAAGCTTCCCGGACTGAAGGTTGTCGAGGAAGAGAAGGTGCCGGAGACCGACGCGGTCGAGAAGACGATCGAGTCCATGATCAATCTCGATGGCGCCACCCTGCTCTTCCCGACATCGTTCGGTTACTACAATCCGCACATGATCAAGATGGCCAACAAGTTCCCGAAGCTGCGCTTCGAGCATTGCGGCGGCCTCTGGACCGACAAGGACCCGAAGAACGCCGGCAGCTATTTCGGCTATATCGACGAAGCCCAGTACATCTCCGGCATCGTCGCCGGCTACACCTCCAAGAGCGGCAAGCTCGGCTTCGTCGCTGCGAAACCGATCCCGCAGGTGCTGCGCAACATCAACGCCTTCGCTCTCGGTGCAAAACTCGCCAATCCGAAGGCCACGACGCAGGTGATCTTCACCGGTGACTGGTCGATGCCGGTCAAGGAAGCCGAGGCCACCAACAGCCTGATCGACCAGGGCGTCGATGTTCTCACCTGCCACGTCGACGGCCCCAAGACCATGGTCGAGAACGCCGCCCGCCGCGGCGCCTTCGTCTGCGGCTATCACACCAACCAGTCGCCGCTTGCGCCGAAGGCGTATCTGACCGGCGCGGAATGGAATTGGGAAGCGCTCTATCCGAAGTTTGTGAAGATGATCGCCGCCGGCGAAAGCATTGCGAACTTCTACCGCGGCGGCCTCAAGGAGGAGATCGTCAAGACCTCGCCCTATGGCGAAGCAGTCTCTGCCGAGGCGCGCAAGCACGCCGACGAGGTCAAGGCAAAATTCCTCTCGGCCGAAGGCTACGCCATCTTCAAGGGTGGGCTGGTCGACAACAAGGGCAAGACGGTGATCGCGGCCGGCACCGATCGCGGCCAGAAGGATCCCGAGCTCGAGAAGATGGACTACCTCGTCGAGGGCGTGATCGGAGCGACTTCGTGACAGCAGAAGCGGCAGATTCTGCCGAGGCGGTCGGGACAATTGCCCCGGCCGCCAACCCGGGGTTTCTCCAACGCCACGGCCGCACGATCGAATATATCCTGATCCCGGGCGCGGCGCTTGCCGGCGCGCTCGTGGTCTTCGGCATCTTCGTCATGCTGTTCGGCAAGAACCCGCTCGACCTCTATTTCTACATGTACTACGGCGCCTTCGGCACCTGGTTCTCCTGGCAGAACACGCTGACGCGTGCTGCGCCCCTGATCCTCACCGCGCTCTGCACGGCGCTGCCGGCGCAACTCGGCATGGTCATCATCGGCGGCGAAGGCGCATTGCTGATCGGCGCGCTGTCGGCGACGAGCGCGGCGCTCGCACTCCAGGGCATGCCGCCACTCGTCATCCAGATCGCCATGGTCTGCGCCGGCGTCATCGGCGGCGGCTTGTGGATCATGTTGGCGGGCGCGCTACGCCAATATCGCGGCGTCAACGAAACGATCTCGAGCCTGCTGCTGGTCTACATCGCGCTCGCGATCCTCAACCATCTCGTCGAAGGCGCGATGCGCGACCCCGCGAGCCTCAACAAGCCGTCAACCCGCGAGATCGGCGCCGCCAACATGATCGGCTCGATCCCCGGCACCGACGTGCATTGGGGCCTGGTCTTCGGCCTGATCGCCGCGATCGCGGCTTACATCCTGATCTACCACACCGTGTTCGGCTTCGCCGCGCGCGTGGCAGGCGGCAATATCCGCGCCGCCAAGATCGTCGGCCTCGGCGTCAGCAAGCTCATCCTGACCATCTGCTTCCTCGCCGGCGGTGCCGCTGGACTTGCCGGCATGGTCGAGGTTGCGGCCGTGCAGGGCCGTACCAACGCCAATCTCGCCGCCGGCTATGGCTTCACCGGGATTCTGGTTGCCTTCCTGGCGCGGCAAAATCCGCTTGCGATCATTCCTGTCGCGATCCTGCTCGGCGGCATCAGCGCCAGCGGCGGCCTGCTGCAACGCCGCCTCGGACTGCCCGACGCGTCCGTCCAGGTACTCCAGGGCATTATCTTCGTCTTCGTGCTCGCCGGCGATGCGCTCTACGGCCGCATCGGTTTCCTGAAGGGAAAATCCTGAGATGGCAGACGGATCGATCGGACTCTGGACCGTCCCGCTCGCCGTGCTTGGCGGCGCCATCCGCGTCTCCACGCCCTTCCTGTTCGTGAGCCTGGGCGAATGCATCACCGAGCGTTCGGGGCGCATCAATCTCGGCCTTGAAGGCACGCTGGTGATGGGCGCAATGAGCGCCTATGGCATTTCCTACCTCACCGGCTCGCCCTGGTTGGGCGTACTCGCCGCCGGCATCACCGGCGCGCTTCTTGGCGCGCTGCATGCCGGCATCTGCTCACTGCCGCGCGTCAATGACGTCGCCGTCGGCATCGCGCTAATGCTGTTCGGCACCGGGCTCGCTTTCTATCTCGGCAAGCCGCTGATCGAGCCTACCGCGCCGCGGCTACCCGCAATCGATTTCGGCTGGTGGAGCGACATCCCGCAGCTCCGCGCCGCGCTGCGCGTCAATGTCCTGTTCCTGATCGGCGTCGCGCTGGCACCGATCCTCTATTGGGCCTTCCGCACCACGCGCTGGGGCTTGCTCATCCGCACCGCGGGCGAGAGCTCAGACGCCGCGCGTGCAATGGGCCACTCCGTGCTCCTGATCCGCCTGCGCGCGACCATGGTCGGCGGCTTCCTCGCCGGCATCGGCGGCTCCTTCCTATCGCTGTTCTATCCCGGGAGCTGGAACGAGGGCCTCTCCTCGGGCCAAGGCATCACCGCGGTGGCGCTCGTGATCTTCGCGCGCTGGGATCCTCTGCTCTGCCTGTGGGCCTCGCTCGCCTTCGGCGGCGCCGCGGCGCTCGGACCGGCACTGCAATCGGTCGGCGTTACCTCCGGCTATCACCTCTTCAACGCCGCGCCCTACATCCTGACGCTGGCGATCATGATCATCACCTGCTCGCCGAAACGCACGCTGACCGGAGCCCCGGCCGAATTGTCGATCACCCGCTAGAGAGCAAAACCATGCCCGAGCGTTATATTAAGTCGGAGCCCTACGCCTGGCCTTACAATGGTGATCTCCGTCCCGAGAACACGGCGCTCATTATCATCGACATGCAGACCGATTTCTGTGGCATCGGCGGCTATGTCGACAAAATGGGCTATGATCTGTCGCTGACGCGAGCGCCGATCGAGCCGATAAAGAAGCTGCTCGCCGCCATGCGGAGCCAAGGCTTTCACATCATCCATACCCGCGAAGGCCATCGCCCAGATCTCTCCGATCTTCCCGCCAACAAGCGCTGGCGCTCGCGCCAGATCGGCGCCGGCATCGGTGATCCCGGTCCCTGTGGCCGCATCCTGGTGCGCGGTGAGCCCGGCTGGGACATCATCGAAGAGCTCGCGCCGTTGCCGGGCGAGCCGATCATCGACAAGCCCGGCAAAGGCTCGTTCTGCGCCACCGACCTGGAGCTGATCCTGCGCGTGCGCGGCATCGAGAACATCGTCCTCACAGGCATCACCACCGATGTCTGCGTCCACACCACCATGCGCGAGGCCAACGACCGCGGCTTCGAATGCGTGCTGCTGCATGATTGCTGCGGCGCGACCGACAAGAGCAACCACGACCATGCGCTGAAGATGATCAAGATGCAGGGCGGCGTGTTCGGCGCCGTCTCAACATCGGATGCTTTCATCGGAGCGATTTCGTGATCATCGGCGAAGCGCCTCCGCCCTCCGGCGCCTTCGGCGTCGACGCCATCGCCATGACCATGCGCTTTGGCGAATTCGTTGCGCTGGACAATGTCGAGCTGAAGGTGCGGCCCGGCTCGTTCCATGCGTTGCTCGGCGAGAACGGCGCCGGCAAGTCGACCCTCGTCAAATGCATCATGGGCTATTACCACGCGACCGAAGGCGACATCCTCGTCGGCGGCCGCGAGCAGGCGATCGCCAATCCGAAGGACGCGCATGCGCTCGGCCTCGGCATGGTCTACCAGCATTTTACACTGGTGCCGGCCATGACGGTTGCCGAAAACCTCGTGCTGGCGCGCGACAATGTGCCGGCCGTGGTCGATTGGTCGAAGGAGATGAAGGAGCTCGAGGCGTTCCTGGCGCGGATGCCCTTCAAGGTGCCGCTCTCGGCAAAAGTTTCCGATATCTCGGCCGGCGAGCGGCAGAAATGCGAGATCCTGAAGCAGCTTTACCTAAAGCGCCGCTTCCTGATCCTGGATGAGCCGACCTCGGTGCTGACGCCGGCCGAAGCCGACGAGGTGCTCGGCATGCTCCGCGACATGGTCGTCAAGGGCGAGCTCACCATCCTGATGATCACACACAAGTTCCGCGAGGTCATGGCCTTCGCCGATGAGGTCACAATCCTGCGCCGCGGCAAGCTCGCCGGTGCCGGCAAGGTCGCCGAGCTGACGCCGGACGCGATGGCGCGCACCATGATCGGCGCAGAGGAGTTGACCGTGCAGCCGCCGCGGACCGGCGAAGCCGGACAGGCGCGGTTGGAGCTGGCAAAAGTCCGCGCGCTCGACGATGCCGGCGCCATCGCCGTGCATGACGTTTCCCTCACCGTGCGTGCCGGCGAGATCGTCGGGATCGCCGGCGTCTCCGGCAACGGCCAGCGCCAGCTGGTCGAAGTCCTGGCCGGCCAGCGCGAAGCGGAGGGCGGTGAAATCCGCGTCGCTGGCGATCCCTATCACGCCAGCCGCGAAGAGATGCGGCGCCACAGGATGTCGCTTCTGCCCGAAGAGCCGCTGAAGAACGCGTGCGTCGGCGGCATGAGCGTTGCGGACAACATCGCCTTCCGCGAGTTCGACCGCGCACCCTTCGCCAGCGGCGGCTGGTGGCTCAACCGCGGCGCCTTCCGCGACGACGCGAAGAAGAAGATTGGGCAGTACAAGATCAAGACCCGCACCCCGGATACGCCGATCTCGGCGCTGTCGGGCGGCAATGTCCAGCGTGCCGTGCTCGCCCGCGAACTTGCGGGCGATGTCGAGGTGCTGATCGCGGCCAATCCCTGCTTCGGCCTCGATTTCGCTGCCGTGGCGCAAATCCACGCCGAGATCATGGCGGCGCGCAACCGCGGCGCCGCAGTGCTGCTGGTCAGCGAGGATCTCGACGAATTGCTAGAACTTTCCGACAGGCTGGTGGTGATGTTCCACGGCGAATTCGTGTATGAAGCACGGACCAGCGAAGCCGATCTCACCGAGGTCGGCCGGCACATGGCGGGGCACTGACTAATCGTTTGAGCATGATTTTTTCGGAGAACCGCTGCACACTTTTCCGGATCATGCTGTGGGAGCATCGATGGAAGGCGCAAGCGAACGCGACGAGCACTTCTTGCGCCTGTCTTTCGCGGTCGCCCGCCGTTCCCTTACCCATGGCAACCATCCCTTCGGCTGCATCGTCGTCGATGCCGACGGGAGGGTGCTGATCGAGACCGAGAACGGCTATATGCCGGACCACGACGGCACCGCGCATGCCGAGCGCCTTGCGGCCACTCAGGCCTGCCGCACGCTGAGCCGCGGGGTGCTGGCGACGGCGACGCTCTATTCCTCCGCCGAACCCTGCGCGATGTGCGCCGGCGCGATCTACTGGGCCGGCATCGGCCGCGTGGTCTATGGCCTCAGCGAGCACCGCCTGCGCGGCGTCACCGGCAATCACCCGGAGAACCCGACGCTCGACCTGCCCTGCCGTGAGGTCTTTGCCAGCGGCCAGCGGCCGACGACGGTGGTCGGACCGCTGCTCGAAGACGAGGCCGAAGCGCTGCACAACGGCGTGTGGACGAAGTAGGCGCCCCAGCAATCGGTACCGTAGGGTGGGCAAAGGCGCGCTCGCGCCGTGCCCACCATCGGAATGCAATTTAGGCAGAGGTGGTGGGCACGCTTTCGCTTTGCCCACCCTACGGCAGCGTCTCTCCTCAACCACGAATGACGCCGCACATTTCTGCGCGGCGCCATCTTTGTAGCTCGGAGACCTTCAGCCGATCAGAACTTCACAGTGATACCACCGTAGACCGTGGACTCGGTGCAGCTCTTGGTGCTCTGGCCGGTCGCGGCGACCGTGCAGACGCCAGCCATGGCATTGTGGTCGAGGCCGAACTTGTTCTGCCAGTAGCGGTAGGCGACCCAGAGGTCGACGAAGTGCGAGTACTTGTCACCCAAAGCCGCCTTCGACGCATCGAAGGTCAGGCGGATCGGTTCGCTGTTCAACTCGGTCTTGGACTTGGTGCTGAAAATGCCAGTGCCCGAAAGCGCAGGAAGGCCGTTCGAGTCGCCCTTCGGTCCGTACCAGCCGGCGCGGCCGCTGATCGACCAGAACTGCATGTTCGGCGGCAGGAAGCCGAGGTCCATGTAGTAGTTGACTTCGACGGCCCAAGTCGGGTTGTAGCTGACATTGCCGTCGGAATTACAGGTCACGCCCGCGACGCCGGCACCGAACAGGCCGCACTGGGTGAAGGCGTTGTGGTTCAGGAACTCCCAATACATCAACGGAGCGACGTTGATATAGCCCTTGTAGGGAAGGTCGAAGGCGAACTGGAGACCAGCGACCACGTCACGCTTGGCAGGCGCAAGGAAGTTGTTCTCGGTATTGGCGTCCATACCGACTTCAAACGAGATGTTGTGCAGCGGCCCCATCGTGAAGGTCTTGGTGTTGAACAGCTCGTTCCAGCCGAAGGTCGAGCGGAACAGGCCATAGATCTCGGTTGCGCCTGCGCAGTTGCCGACACCGCCGGTGATGGTCACACCCGGCGCGACGCAGGGCGAGGCGGGGTCGTTATGACCCGACTTGAACATCGAGATCGTGAAGAAGTTGGTGCCGTAGGCCCAGAGGTCGAAGTGCGTGAACGAATAGACCTGCTTGGCGGTGGTGCCGTTGATGCTGCCGTCCGGGCGGGTGCTCCACATGCCGGGGTCGGTGCCTTTGGGCATCCAGGAGAACGACACGCGGTCGTCGATCACCAGGAAGAACGGGAGATCAGGAGCCTTCTTGGCGGCCTTGACCGGCAGATCCGCAGCCTGCGCCAGACCACCGGTGGCGAGCGAAGCAAGTGACAGCACTGCAGCTGCAATTGCCTTGAAACGAAACGACATTCTGAATACCCCCAAGCTTGGACACGCAAAAATTAATGTCCCTTGAGAGCGACACTTGCGCCGAAGTCCCGAAGTGAGAAGCCTCAACTTCTTTCAAGGCATGGCGCTTGTTTCGGCAGCGTATCGCATTTCACTGCGGAATTTTGAGGGTATCCGATGCGACATCGTCAACGGCCGTGGACAACGTCTTGCCGAACATTCCCGTTTGATTCTGTTTAGCTTTTGCATCGGCGCGATAACCCAAGCGCGACTGTCGAAGGCGGCCGTCGTGGTCACGGAGAAATGCATACAGGCGGGTGGCGCGACTTTGCTCAGCTTCAGGTCAGGCCTGCCTAGCGGGTTCCGATTTGGCTAGAACCGTCACAAATTTGCAACAGCCGCCGCGTGCAGCACGCAACCGCAAGGGCCGTGCAAGGGGCCGTTGGGACGCCTGGTGCCTGGAAACGGCCGCGACTCGCGCGACCGGCCTTCTGCCGAAGCGTTAAGCAAGGGATGACGCTTTTTCACACCTTACGCAGCGGTTCAAACTAGCCCAGTATTAAGGCACTTCATCCCATGCAAGCGCATCAGCGAATGTTAGATCCGACATCCAACGGCCTGCATTCCGGCGAGTCCCCGTTACTCAGGACGGTGGGACTCACCAAACGCTATGGAGATTTCCTTGCCAACGATTCCATCGACATCGAGATCTGGCCGAACGAAATCCACGCGCTGCTCGGCGAGAACGGCGCCGGCAAGTCGACACTGGTGAAGGCGATCTATGGGCTGATCCAGCCCTCTGCCGGCGAGATCCGCTGGCAGGGCGATCGAATCGTGCTGTCCGGCCCGTCGGAAGCGCGCAGCCGCGGCATCGGCATGGTGTTCCAGCACTTTTCGCTGTTCGACAATCTCACCGTCGCCGAGAACGTCGCGCTTGGGCTCGACGGCACGGAATCCTTCAAGGACATGTCGGCGCGGCTGGAGCAGGTGTCGAAGACCTATGGCCTGCCGCTCGATCCCAGACGCGAGGTCTGGCAGCTGTCCGTCGGCGAACGCCAGCGCATCGAGATCGTCCGCGCGCTGATGCAGGACCCGAAATTCCTGATCCTGGACGAGCCGACCGCGGTGCTGACGCCGCAGGAGGCCGACCAGCTCTTCATCGTGCTGGAGCGACTCAAGGCCGAAGGCCGCGCCATCCTCTACATCAGCCACAAGCTCGAGGAGGTGAAGCGGCTCTGCGATACCGCCACGATCCTGCGCGGCGGCAAGAAAATCCGAACCTGCAATCCCCGGCTCGAAACCGCAGCCTCGCTCGCACGCATGATGGTCGGCGGCGAGATCAAGGAAGTGAAGGCGACCGCAGGCCGGCAGACCACGATACCGCGGCTGGTCGTCAACGATCTCTCGCTCGCGCCCGACGAGGCGCATGGTGTGCGGCTCGAGCACATCTCCTTCGAGCTGAAGGGCGGCGAAATCCTCGGCATCGCCGGCGTTGCCGGCAACGGCCAGGACGAGTTGTTCGCAGCACTGTCCGGCGAACGGCTGTCGAAGGATCCCGGTACGGTGGTGATCGAAGGCATCGCCGCCGGCCACCTCTCGATCACCAAGCGGCGCAAGCTCGGCGCCGCCTTCGTGCCCGAAGAGCGGCTCGGCCATGGCACCGCACCGCGCATGAAGCTGTCGGAGAACGCGCTGCTCACCGGACACGCCGCCAGCGGCATGGTCCATCACGGCTTCATCGACACCGCGGCAACGCTGAAGACCGTCGACCGCGCCACCGAAACTTTCGACGTGCGCAAGGCCAAGCGCGATCCGGAAGCAGCATCCCTCTCGGGCGGAAACTTGCAAAAATTCATCGTCGGTCGCGAGATCCTGCGCAACCCGGCGGTGCTGGTGGTGAGCCAGCCGACCTGGGGCGTCGATGCCGGTGCCGCCGCCGTCATTCGCCAGGCGTTGCTTGATCTCGCCACCGCAGGCGCCGCGGTGCTGGTGACCAGCCAGGATCTCGATGAGCTCGCCGAAATCGCCGACCGCATCGCCGTGATGTTCCACGGCCGGCTCTCGGAGCCGCTCGCCACACGCGACGCAACACGCGAAAAGCTCGGCCTTCTCATGGGCGGCAGCAGCCTGGAGCCGAAGGAGGCAGCGCATGCAGTTGGTGCTTGAGAAGCGCGCCGAGCGCTCCAACACGATCGCGCTGGTCTCGCCGCTGATCGCGATCGGCTTGACGATCGTGACCATGACCATCCTGTTCGCGATCCTCGGCAAGAATCCGTTTCTCGCGCTGCAAGCCTATTTCGTCGCGCCTTTGATTGACAGCTATTCGCTCCAGGAGATTGCGGTCAAGGCGACGCCGCTGGTGATGATCGCGATCGGGCTGTCGCTTTGCTATCTCGCTAACGCCTGGAACATCGGCGCAGAAGGGCAATTCTTGATCGGCGCCGTCGCCGGAAGCTGGATCGCGGTGAAGACGCAAGGCACCGACGCCGGCCCTTGGGTGCTGCCGGCGATGTTGGTGCTCGCGGCCGCCGCAGGCGCGCTCTATGCGCTGATCCCGGCGATCTGCAAGGTGAAGTTCGGCGCCAGCGAGATCCTCACCAGCCTGATGCTGGTCTATGTCGCCGACCTCCTGCTGGACTATCTCGTGCGCGGTCCCTGGCGCGATCCGAACGGCTTCAATTTCCCGACGACGGCCGAGTTCGATCCGGTTGCGACGGTGCCCCTGCTGATCGCAGGCGGCCGGCTGCATCTCGGCTCGATCATCGCGCTGCTGGTGGTTGCGGCGGCTGCGATCCTGCTCGGGCGCACCATCAAGGGGTTCGAAATTCGCGTCGTCGGTGCCGCGCCGCGCGCGGCACGGTTCGGCGGCTTCAACGCCAACCAGCTGATCATCCTGACCTTCGCGGTGTCGGGCGCGCTGGCTGGCCTTGCAGGCATCATCGAGGTCGCCGGTCCCGTCGGACATCTCCAGCCCGGCATCTCGCCCGGCTATGGTTTCACGGCGATCATCGTCGCGTTCCTCGGCCGGTTGAACCCGATTGGAATATTAATTGCAGGCCTTTTTCTCGCACTAACCTTTATCGGTGGCGAGCAGGCGCAGATCGCAATGAAGATCCCGTTGGACGTCACCAAGGTCTTCCAGGGCATCTTGCTGTTCTACGTGCTCGCCTGCGATTCCCTCATCCTCTACCGCTTCAAGCTGGTCTTCCCGAGCCGACAGGTGGCCCGTGGAGCTGGTTGAAGCCATCATCCTGTCGGTGCTCTCGGCGTCGACGCCGCTCCTGATCGCGGCAACCGGCGAGCTCGTGACCGAGCGCTCCGGCGTGCTCAATCTCGGCGTCGAGGGCATGATGATCGTCGGCGCGGCCTGCGGCTTTGGCGGCGCGTGGCTGACGGGCTCGATCTTCGTCGGCGCGCTGTTCGGCATCGTCGCGGGCACGCTGATGTCGCTGATGTTCGCGCTGATGGCACTCGGGCTCGCCGTCAACCAGGTTGCGACTGGGCTGGCGCTGACCATTCTCGGCGTCGGTCTCTCCGGCTTGATCGGTGCCGGCTTCGTCGGCGAACGCATCACGCCGGCAGCTCATCTCAACATTCCCGGCCTCACCGACATTCCGCTGGTAGGTCGCGTGCTGTTCGGCGAAGACGCCTTCATCTATTTCTCCATTGCACTCATCATCGGCGTCTGGTGGTTCCTGTACCGCACGCGCGCAGGATTGATCCTGCGTGCCTGCGGCGACAACCACATCTCCGCGCATGCGCTCGGCTATCCCGTGCTGCACATTCGCACCCTCGCCGTCATGTTCGGTGGCGCCTGCGCCGGGCTGGCCGGCGCCTATCTCCCGCTCGCCTACACGCCCTTCTTCATTCCCGGCATGACCGCGGGCCGCGGCTGGATTGCGTTGGCCCTGGTCGTGTTCGCATCCTGGCGCCCGGGCCGGCTGGTGGTCGGCGCTTATCTGTTCGGCGCTGTGACGATCCTGCAACTGCATGCGCAAGGCTGGGGCGTCGGCATTCCCTCGCAATTCATGTCGGCACTGCCTTATCTCGCGACCGTCATCGTGCTGGTCCTGCTCTCCCGTGCGCGCACCGGCGGTTCGACCGCCCCGGCCGCGCTCGGCACCGTGTTCGTGCCTGACCGCTAGCGTTTTCATTTTCGCAACGTGCGCGATGGGGCGCGCACGTTGCGGATCGTGGCTTTCCCCTGATGTTTGGAGATTGATAATGAGGAAATCACTTCTTGCGCTGGTTGCCGGCCTTCTGCTTGCCGGGAGCGTCAGCGCAGCCTCCGCCGCCGACAAGCTGAAGGTCGGCTTCATCTACCTCGGCCCGATCGGCGATCTCGGTTGGACCTATCAGCATGAGCTCGCCCGGCAGGCTCTGGTAAAGGAGCTCGGCGACAAGATCGAGACCACCTATCTCGAAAACGTGCCGGAAGGACCCGATGCCGAACGCGCGATCGAGCAACTGGTCCGCGCCGGCAACAAGCTGATCTTCACCACCTCGTTCGGCTACATGGACCCGACGCTGAAGGTCGCCAAAAAATATCCGAACGTGCATTTCGAGCACGCCACCGGCTACAAGCGCGACAAGAACATGTCGACCTATTCGGCCAAATGGTATCAGGGCCGCTACATTCAAGGCCTGATCGCGGCCAAGATGTCGAAGTCCGGCGTGCTCGGCTATATCGGCTCGTTCCCGATTCCCGAGGTCGTCTCCGGCATCAACGCGACGATCCTCGCGGCGCAGACCATCAACCCGAACATCAAGGTCAAGATCATCTGGGCCAACACCTGGTTCGATCCAGGCAAGGAGGCCGACGCCGCCAAGGCACTGATCGACCAGGGTGCCGATATCATCATGCAGCACACGGATTCGCCCGCCGCGATGCAGATCGCCAGCGAACGCGGCAAGCTCGCTTTCGGCCAGGACTCCGAGATGATCAAGTTCGGGCCCAAGACCCAGCTGACCTCGATCCTCGACACCTGGGGCTCCTACTACATCGAACGCGTCAAGGCCGAGCTCGACGGCACCTGGAAGTCCGAGGACAGCTGGGGCGGTCTCGACAGCCACATGTTCGCGATGGCGCCGTATACCAACATGCCTGACGACGTGAAGAAGATCGCCGAGGATGCCCAGGCGGCAATCACCGCGGGCAAGCTGCACCCGTTCAAATGCCCGGTGATTGGGCAGGACGGCAAGGAGATCGAGTGCAAGGGCGGCGCCAATCTCGCCGACGGCCAGATCCTCGGCATGAATTTCTACGTCAAGGGTATCGACGACAAGCTGCCGGGCAAGTAGCACGCTTCTTGCATTGACTAAATCACCTGCTCCTCCCGGAGGAGGTTCGGAGGGGGTGGCCAGAAGCACCCGGCACTTGTGGTCGCCCCCTCCTTCTATTTTACCCCGCCCGCATCGCCCGCGCCGCGGAACTGTGCCGGCGGATGAGGTCCGGCACGTCCAGTCCCGGGATCGCGCCATCGACCACGGCCCAATTCCCCGCCACCATCACCCGATCGGCCCGATGCGCCCCGCACAGAACCAGTGCAGCCACGGCATCACCGTGGCCGGAGAAGCGCAGCTCGTCCAGCTTGAACAGCGCGAGGTCGGCGGCTTTGCCGACCGCGATCTCGCCCAACTCCGGCCGACCGACACACGCCGCCGAGCCCTTGGTAGCCCAGCGCAGCGCATCCTTGTGGCTAACCCTGGTCACACCGTAGCGCGCCCGCTGCAGCAGGAACGCGGCCCGCACCTCCTGCATCAGGTTCGATCCGTCGTTGGAGGCCGAGCCGTCGACGCCGATGCCGATGCCGACGCCAGCCTCTTCCATCTCGCACACCGGACAGCATCCGGAGGCCAGCAACTGATTGCTGCACGCACAATGGCTGATGGTGGTCTTGGCCTTGCCGAGCCGCTTCATCTCGTCGGCATTGAAGAAGATGCCGTGGGCGAGCCAGGTCCGCGAATTAAGCCAGCCGCATTGCTCGAGATAGTCGAGCGGACGGCAGCCATACATCTGCTGGCAGAATTTGTTCTCATCCTCGGTTTCGGCGAGATGGGTATGCAGGCGCACGTCGAGCTTGTCGGCGAGATCGGCGGTGCCGCGCATCAGCGAGGTCGTTACCGAGAAGGGCGAGCAGGGCGCAAGCGCGATCTGCACCATCGCATCCGCACCACGCTGGTGATATTTTGCCACAACACGCGCACTATCGGCGAGGATCGTATCCTCGTCCTGCACGACGCTATCCGGCGGCAGGCCGCCGTCGCGCTGCGACAGGTTCATCGAACCTCGCGTCAGCAGCACGCGCACGCCGAGCCGCTTTGCGACGCCGACCTCGATGTCGACGGACTGTTCGAGCCCCGCCGGGAAGACATAGTGATGATCGGTCGTGGTGGTGCATCCCGACAGCAGCAGTTCGGACATCGCCAGGGTAACACTGAGCTCCAGCGATTCCGGAGTCATCCTTGCCCACACCGGATAGAGTGCCTGCAGCCAGGGAAACAGTTCGCGGTCCATCGCCGCCGGCAGCGCCCGCGTCAGAGTCTGATAGAAGTGATGATGGGTGTTGATGAGACCCGGCAGCACGACATGTTCGCTCGCATCGAATACCGCGACATCTGCCGTCGCAGGCGTGCCGCCCGCCGGCACGAGCTCAATGACGCGACCATCCCGCACAACGATTCCGCGCCCGGCACCATCGGCGAGAATGGCCAGGGGATCCCTGATCCAGATCGGCTTTGCGTCGCTCATGATCCTGTTTCTCCTCGCCTCGTTAACGAATGGCCTGCAAGGCGGAGGCCATCCCGAGCGCGTTATTGCTGCGACTTGTTGTTGCCACTTGGCGCTGGTCTTGCAAGAGTTTCCGGGAGAATAATGCGTTCGGTGGAAGCGTTGGCGCAGCCATGGACTTGAATACCATCACAGCGGTCGCCCATCCGCAAACGCGCGCGCAATTGCCCGCTTGGACGTCAGGTGATGCTTGGCTCGCGGGCGGCACGTGGCTGTTCTCGGAGCCGCAAGTCCACCTCACACGGCTCATCGATCTCACCGATCTGAAATGGCCGGCGTTGACGATCACCGAGAGCCATCTCGGCATCGCCGCCACCTGCACGATCTCGCACCTCGATGCGCTCACCTGCCCGACCGACTGGCTCGCGGCACCGCTGATCAGCCAATGCTGCCGTGCTTTTCTCGCCTCCTTCAAGATCTGGAAGACGGCGACCGTGGGCGGCAATCTCTGCATGTCGCTGCCGGCAGGACCGATGATCTCGCTCACCGCCGCGCTCGATGGCGTCTGCACGATCTGGAAAGCCGGCGGCGGCGAGCAGAGGATTCCCATCGTCGAATTCGTCACGGGCAACCAGCGCAACCGCCTGTCGCCGGGCGATCTGCTGCGGCAGATCGACATTCCACTTGCCGCACTGAAGCGCCGCTCCGCGTTTCGCCAGATCTCGCTCGCGCCGGTCGGCCGCTCCGCGGCCCTTCTGATCGGAAGCCTTGACAGCGCTGGCGCGCTGAAGCTCACCGTGACCGCATCGACCGTGCGCCCGATCCCGTTGTCGTTTCCAAAGCGGCCCGATGCGAACGCGCTTCGAACGGCAATAGCCGAGGCAATCACGGATGATCTCTATCACACCGACATTCATGGCAAGCCGCTCTGGCGCAAGCACATGACGCTGCGGCTCGCCGAGGAGATCCGCGTCGAGCTCCTGGGAGCAACGCCGCCATGAGCTTCGAGGTCAATGGCGCGACATTTCCGCAAGCCCCACGCGCGGGCCAGTGCCTGCGCACGTTCCTGCGCGAGCTTGGCCATTTCGGGGTGAAGAAAGGCTGCGACGCCGGCGACTGTGGCGCCTGCACCGTGCTGCTCGACGGTGAGCCCGTGCACAGCTGCCTGATTCCCGCGTTTCGCGCAGAGGGACGCGCAATCACCACGATCGAAGGTTTCGGCGGCGAACATGGCGCGCATCCGATGCAGCAAGCCTTCCTCGACGCGCAGGGATTCCAGTGCGGCTTCTGCACCGCCGGGATGATCCTTACCTGCGCCTCGCTGAACCAGGCGCAGCGCACCGATCTCGGCGCCGCGCTGAAGGGCAGCATCTGCCGCTGCACCGGCTATCGCGCGATCGAGGATGCGATCCACGGCAAGACCAATGTCGAGCCGAATGTCGAGGCCGGCGGCGCGTTCGGCCGCAGCCTGCCGGCGCCCGCGGGCCCGGACGTCGTCCGCGGCACGGCGCGCTATACGTTCGACACCACGATCGAAGGCCTGTTGCACATCAAGCTGCTGCGCTCGCCGCATGCGCACGCAAGAATCGTCGCGATCGACCGATCGGCGGCAATGGCCGTGCCCGGCGTGCACGCGGTCCTGACGCATGAGGATGCGCCTTCGGTGCTGTTCTCGACGGCGCGGCACGAGAAGGACTGGATGGACCCCGAGGATACCCGCATCCTCGACGACGTCGTCCGCTTCATCGGCCAGAAGGTCGCCGCCGTCGTCGCCGAGAGCGAAGGCGCGGCCGAGGAGGCATGCCGAAGGCTGAAGGTCGACTACGAGATCTTGCCTGCGCTGATCGATCCCGAACAGGCAATGATGCCGGGCGCGCCGCTCGTGCATCCCGATCGGACCGGCGCGAACCGCGTTGCCGACGCCCGGCGCAATCTCGTCGCGGAGACGCATGGCGAGTTCGGCGACGTCGCCTCCGCCCTCGCTACATCTGCGGTCACCTTTGATGCCACCTTCCACAGCCACCGTGTGCAGCACGCGGCGCTGGAGACCCATGGCGGCCTCGCCTGGCTCGACGATGCAGGTGTCCTCAACGTCCGCACCTCGACGCAGGTGCCGTTCCTGACCCGTCGCGCGCTGTCTGACATCTTCCAGCTTCCCATGGACAAGGTCCGCGTGTTCTGCGAGCGCGTCGGCGGTGGTTTTGGCGGCAAGCAGGAGATGTTCGTCGAGGACATCTTGGCACTCGCCGCGCTGCGGACCGGTCGGCCGGTCAAGCTCGAGCTCACCCGCGAGGAGCAGTTCATCGCGACCTCGACGCGGCACCCGATGCGGGTCCATATCAAGGCCGGCGCCGATGCTGACGGCAGGCTCACCGCGCTGCAGCTCGACGTGCTCTCCAACACCGGCGCCTACGGCAATCACGCGGGGTCCGTGATGTTCCACGCGGTGTCGGAGTCCATTGCCGTCTACAACTGCCCGAACAAGCGGGTCGACGGCTTCGTCGTCTACACCAATACGGTGCCGGCCGGTGCGTTTCGCGGCTATGGCTTGCCGCAGACATTGATCGCGGTGGAGGCTGCGATCGACGAACTCTCCAAGCAACTCGGCATCAACCCTTACGAGATGCGCCGGCGCAACATCGTCAAGCCCGGCGATCCCATGCTGTCGCCGCCGCCGTCGGAATATCACGACGTGCTGTACGGCTCGTACGGTCTCGACCAGTGCATCGACCTCGTCGAGCGCGCGATGCAGGCCGATGGCCCGCAGCCCGAGCTGTCGGGCGAATGGCTGATCGGTGATGGCGTTGCCTTGACCATGATCGACACGGTGCCGCCGGCCGGCCACATGGCCGACGCGATGATCGCGCTCAACGACGATGGCGGCTTCGATCTCACCGTCGGCACCGCCGAGTTCGGCAACGGCACCAGCACCGTGCACGGGCAGATCGCCGCGACCGTTCTCGCGACCACCGTCGACAGGATCCGCCAGCGCCAGTCCGACACCGCCCATGGCGGCCACGACACCGGCGCCTATGGCAGCACGGGCACGTTCGTTGCCGGCAAGGCGACGCAAGCCGCAGCCATGCAGCTTGCGACCGAATTGAAGGCGGCCGCCGCCAGCGCATGGCTTTGCGATGTCGCGACCTGCACGCTCGAGGGCGAGTTCGTCGTCAGCGGCGTGCGGCGAATGTCCTTTGCCGAGCTGGCGAAGCTCGCGCGCGAGGCGGGTCGTCCGCTCGTCGCGCACGGCAATTCCGAGGGAACGCCGAGATCCGTCGGCTTCAACGTGCAGGGCTTTCGCATCGCCGTGAACAAGGGCACCGGTGAGATCAGGATTCTCAGGAGCGTGCAGGCAGCGGATGCGGGCGTTGTCGCCAATCCCATGCAGTGCCGCGGCCAGGTCGAGGGCGGGGTTGCGCAGGCCCTCGGTGCGGCGCTCTACGAGGAGATGGTGATCGATGCGAATGGCCGCGTCACCAATCCCAAATTCCGCGACTACCATCTGCCGTCCTTCGCGGACGTGCCGCGCACGGAAGTGTTGTTCGCCGAGACATCCGACACGATCGGACCGTTAGGGGCGAAGTCGATGAGCGAGAGCCCGTACAATCCGGTCGCAGCCGCACTGGGCAATGCGATTGCCGATGCCACCGGCATCCGCTTCACCGCACCGCCGTTCAAGCCGGATCGGTTGTTTCCGGCGCTGCACGAGAAGTTCGGCGACTAACTGCCGCGATAGGTCGAATAGCTCCAGGGCGTAACCAGCAGCGGCACGTGATAGTGGCTCTCCGGCTCGCTGATCGCGAACCGCAGCGGGATATCGTCGAGGAATGGCGGATCTGACAGCTGCACGTTGCGCTCGGCGTAGTATCTGGCGACGCTGAAGCGGAGCTCGTAGCGACCGATCGGCAGCGGACGTCCGCCGATCAGCGGTTGGTCGGTGCGACCGTCTACATTGGTGAGGGTGCGCGCGATGACGCGGCTCTCGCCGAGACTCGCGAGCTCAATCAACTCGACCGCGATGCCCGGCGCGGGCTTGCCCGCGTGATTATCGAGCACATGCGTCGAGAGCCGGCCGTGCACCTTGAGCTTGTCATCCGCGATGACGAGCTGGTCGAGCCGCAGAGCAGCGATACGAGATATTTCCTCGAGGGCGCGGCGTGTCTCGGTCTTAGCGATGTTCTGCAGTCGCGCCTCGAAGTCCTGCAGGATGGAATCCTTGGTGTGCCGGCGCGCGCAGACGATATACGGGATGCCAAATTTTTCGCGATACGCATTGTTCGCCCGCTCAAAGGCCGCATATTCGGTGTCCGACAGACGGTCGAGACCGGCGCTGTTCTGCTCGGCACTCGAGTCAGGCGTGAGTCCCGCTGCGCGCTGGGTCTTGTTGGCGAGGTCGGGATGCGCGCGTATCAGCGCCAGTTGCACCTCGGGCTCAGCGCTCGCGATCGCCGCCTTGATCGCGTCGAGCAGTGGATTGATGCCGGCAAACGGACGGCGCGCCGCGGCTTCTTGAGCAATCCAAGGCGAATATTCGACCACGTTTTCAAGTACAGCGACGAAATCGTCGAAGCTCGCGGCATTGAGATCAGACAAGGCGATCTGCGACATTGCTTCCCTACCCGATCTCGAACGCGTCGGTGGCAAGATGCGCAAGCTTGTCGTGCCAATGCTGCGCGATCTGCAGCCGCGTCGGCACCCAGACGCGCTCGTGCTTGCTTATATAGTCGAGAAAGCGGATCAGGCCTGCCGCGCGACCCGGCCGGCCGGCGAGACGGCAGTGCAGGCCCACCGACATCATCTTCGGCGCGGTCTCACCCTCGGCATAGAGCACGTCGAAGGCATCTTTCAGATAGGTGTGGAATTGCTCGCCCTCGGCAAAGCCTTGCGGGTTGATGAAGCGCATGTCGTTGGCATCGAGCGTATAGGGAATGATGAGCTGCTTGCCCGTCGCGCCCTTGACCCAATAGGGCAGATCGTCGGCATAGGAATCAGAGAGATAGAGGAAGCCGCCCTCCTCCATCAGCAGACGGTTGGTGTTGATCGAGGAGCGGCCGGTGTACCAGCCGAGCGGCCGAGAACCGGTCGCCTCGGTATGGACGCGGATCGACTCGGCAATCTCGGCGCGCTCCTGCGCCTCGGTCATATCCTTGTGCTCGATCCATTTCAGGCTGTGGCTCGCGATGTCCCAGCCGGACTCCTTCATCGCGGCGACGATTTCCGGATTGCGCTTCAGCGCGGTGGCGACACCGAACACGGTGGTCGGCCATTTGCGCTCGTTGAATATCCGCCACAGCCGCCAGAAGCCGGCGCGCGAGCCATATTCGAACATAGATTCGATATTGGCATGACGCTGGCCGGGCCAGGGCTGCGCGCCCAGCACGTCGGACAGGAACGCTTCCGACGCGCGGTCACCGTGCAGAATGTTGTTCTCGCCGCCTTCCTCGAAATTGACGACGAACTGCACCGCGACCCGCGCGTCGCCGGGCCATTGCGGATGCGGCGGATTGCGGCCGTAACCGCGGAGATCGCGCGGGTAGCGGGCGTCAGTCACTCAGACTTCCTCGAAGCGGATCGGCAGTGCGCCCTTCCACAGCACGCTCTTGCCCAGCGTCGCGAGATTCTCGAGGCCCGAGGTTACCGTGATGAAGTGGTTGCCGGCGAGCTGGCCCATCTTGCTGGCGAAATGCACGCCGCCATAGGCCATCAGGATCTCGGTCTCGCTGATGCCACCGGGATAGAGGATGATCTGCCCGGGTGCGGGATAGCTCGTGTGGTTCTCGTAGCCGACGCCGAAGTCGAGATCGCCGAGCGGCATCCAGACGCCTTCGCCGCTCCAGCGCACATGGATGATATGGCTCTCGAACGGCAGCGCCTTGCGGAACGCCGCGACGGTCTTGGGCGCCGCCTGCTCCTCGAAGCGGGCGTCGAAGGTGAAATCGCCGGCGCGGATAACGAGTTTGCTCATCTCATCTCTCTGGATCGGGGACGGTGGCCCCACGGGGAACTTGCAAGCAAAGAGCATTCCAGCGAGCTTCGCGCAAGTGGCGCTCGCTCCTCACCTGCGGTCGTAAGACCAGCCGAACAGACCGCTCCGCCGCACCTCAGGCTCGGACTCGGCAGCCGGTGCGGGCGCCTCCTTCAGTTCCGCCTGCGGCGGGGGCGGAGGCGGCGCCGGCAGGTTCTCGCACTTCATGGAATAGACCAGCTTGCCGTCCGCGGTGCGTCCGATCGGCGCGCAGGGGTCGGGACGCGCCGCCGAGGTTTTGGGAGCAGGTTTCACCTGCGCCACAGCCGGCGAGGCGATCAAAAGCAGGACCAGCAGATATTTCGACATCGTTGTCGCGCCTGAAACCTTCATTGGCCCTATTCAACCGGATTGCGCCGGTCAAGTCCATCGGGCCCGGCCGGGCGATTGCCGAATATTTAGCCGGGACCAAAAAAGTTGCTCGCCCCATCGTGAAGCCGCGTTGCCGATCGTGAAGCCGGCGACGGTGACACTCGGCCGGACGCATCGCCATGTGAGCGTCAACGACGCGCAGATGAGATCGTCCTCAGTCGGAAGCGTCGTCACGGGAGAAGCAACCATGCAGAAGACTCTTGCCATTCTTGGCGCTACGCTGATAACCGCCATCACCATCCAGACCGCCGCGGCGAGCGACCGCCATCACGCCCGCAAGCCCCAGCCTGCTCCCATCACCCAATCGGTCCGCGACTCCAACGCCGCCGTGTGGCCATCGCAGCCGACCGTCCCCGACTGGTCGCGCTACGCCAACGGCGCAATGTCGGCGCCTGCGGGCAGGTGATGTTGGGAGGGTAGAGCGCGGTTGCTCCAACCTCGTCCTTGCGAGCGCAGCGAGGCAATCCAGAGTCTTTCCGCGGGACAGACTGGATTGCTTCGCTGCGCTCGCAATGACGGAGCAAGGGGCGGCATTGCCATCCTCCAATGCATGTTCCAACTCGCAGACACACCTTCGCATTCTCGCGGCTGATTTCGCCCGAGCTTTGCCTGGTCACTCCACCCTCTTGTCCAAGAGGGCGCAGGGAAGGCCGGGTGCTGACCTCGCACCCACGGTCCGCTGTGCGCAAGTAGCGCAAGGAAAAATGCACAGCGGCATACAGGTGAAGCCGAACACACGGCCTTCCCTGCGCAGTGGGTTGACGGCTTATGCCGTGCTCTCCCGGGAGCCGAATTCCTTCTGGCCTCCCTCGCCTCGCAGATTAGCGATGCGGTTAACCCGGTTGGGCGCTCCGCACCTCCGCGAAAAGCTTGGCCGTAGCGACGACGGCCAGGACCACACGATTTTGCCGTACGCGCTCAGCGCCGTCCGTCTACACGTGGCCGCGGACTCACGGGGACTACCCGCCCTGCCCTTAACCTCTCGTGCCGACGCTGCCGCGTCCACCGCAAGTCCGGCTCTCGATCAGTGACGACGTACGATCGCCCCTCCAGGTCGAGCCGGGATGGGCGATACATACGTCATTTCCGAATTTCGGTAAAGCGGAATATTTTTACCGGGAGAGGTTGACAGGCCGCGCAGGTGTTTTGCCCGTCGGGCAACCCTCAATACGGATTGTAGTAGCGCGGGCCGCCATAGTACCCATAGCCGGGACCATAATAGCGCGGGCCGCCATAGTAATAGTTGTCGTAGTACTCCTGGCGCCGGCTCTCGGCGATCGCGCCTCCGATCAGACCGGCCGCGACGCCCATGAAGGCGAGGCCCGCAGCGTTCGGTCCGCGCCGGTAATAGTGGCGACGCCGCGCAGAGCTGAAATCGGTAGCATTGGATGAGCCTTGCCCTGCCACGGTCGAGGGCGTTGCCCTGGCCGGCGTGGGGGACGCGGCGGCCGACGGCGAGATAGACGCCGCGACCAGGGCCAGACTGGCGAACGCGGCCAGCGCTGCGTTGCGGCCAACTCTCGAATTCACGGACCTGTCACTCATCTTCACGTCCTCTGTTCTCGCCCAATGAAAGATATGGAAACAGCATATAATGCGCAAAGCACTGAAATGGTTTCGTGATGGCGGCAATCTGCCACGCTTGGAACGCTTTGGATCAACCCGGATGACACCACGCACGACCTCTAGGCCCGATAGCTCCAGTATTTCCGGAGTGCATCGCCTGAGGCCTGGAGGTCGAAGCGCCGGTCGGGGGCGAGTTGCTGTGCGATCAAATTGAACATGTCGTTCAGGATCGAACGCTTCTCGCCGAAATAGGAGTGGTGCAGGCCGACCAGGCTGGTGTCGACCAGCGACGCATCGATCGTATCGATGCCGTCAACGATCGTCAGGGCCTCGCCGGCCTCGCCCGCCCGGGGATAGCCGTGCACGAATTTCGAGGCCAGCAGCGCCACGTCGCGCGACGAGGCATAGAGCGTGACGCGCGCAGCACAGCCTTTGAACTTCGCCGCGAGCTGGATGAAGCGGTCGCGGTCGATGTCGGGCGCGGCAAAGATGATCTGACCGAGCTTTGCGGCGCCGGCCGGCAGCTGCCAGGAGGTGACGCGTTCGAGCGTGTTGATCACCGCGCGATTGCCCATGCTGTGGGCGATGATGTGAACCTTGCCGGCGCCGATTTCGCCGAGCGCGAGCTGGAGAAACGCCTCGAAATGATCGCGCGACCAGTCGATCGTGCTCTCGTCCACCGTGTACTTCCTGGTGTCAGCCGCCGACGCCCAGCTATACAGCAGCGTCCGGCCTGCGAATTTCAAATCCACGGCAAGCTGCCCGGCCCGCCGCGCCGCATCCTCGAACGTCACGTTGTAGCCGTGCACGAAGATTAGGACGTCATGATCGCTCGCCGCGGCAAGCGAGTCCTTCAGGCTCGTGACGAAGGCATCCCGGCCAAGCGCCCCGACGGTCTTGAGGATCACGTGCTTTTCGGGATTGGCCGAGAATTCGAAGTGCCACCAACTGGGACCGGTGAGCTCGCCGAGGTCGCGGCCGCGCGTGGGCACGCTGACCTCCGCGACGCCTAAGGACAGCGTGCCGCGCGCGCCGCCAAAATAACGCGCCGGCGTGTCGTCGCCCCGGGCGCGGTCGGTGCCGTAGAAGACCGGGATGGTGACGACGCCGGTCGTCTCATTCGTGGTCGGCCGGACTGTGTCCGGGACGACGGGCGGCGACACCCGGCCGCGACGGGTCACGGTCTCCCTGGCGGTGGTGGGCGCCGCCATGTCTGCCATCAAGCGCTCGACAAGCTCCATGGCCGGCGGCTCCGCAAGTAGCCGTACGACCAGCAGGTCGAGCGACCGGCGAAGCTTGTCCGGATCTTCGCCGCGGCCGGCGCGCCCGGCGAGCTCCTGCAATTCTTCGCCGTAAGGGAGCCATTTGTCGCCCAGCAGATCCTTCAACCGGGGCCCTAGCTCGAGCAAGGCAAGCAACAGGCGAAGCGTGTCCGACATCGCACGTCCCTCGTCGCTGAATGCGGCCAGGCACCAGCCCCGCCGTCCATCGCTAGCCTAGAGGTTGTGAACGATCTGGCAAGTCCGCTGCGCGTGCCAGCGTCAACTTGCCCGGGGCGCGGCGCGCGCTTTACGACAATGCGCCCAGCACGCCGCGCGTTGCCTTGTCGATTTCCTCGACATAGCGGCGCCGGGCAAAGGTCTCGGTGAGGAAGCCGACGACCTTGCGGCTGTCGGTGGAATCGACCACCGCCAGCATCTCGGCCTCGGCCTCGTCGAACACCGCCATCGCGCTCTTCACGTTCATTTCCGGGATCAGAACGATCTCGGTCAGGCGTGCGAGCTCGATGACCTGGATATCGTCGGCGATGGCGTCGAGGTCGCTGGAGAACAAATCGGGCAGCAGGACGAGGCCGACATATTCGTCAGCATTGTTGACGATGACGATGCCGGGCCGCGACCCCAACGCGAATTCCCCCCGTGTCGCGGCGATGGTGGTGGTCGACGGCACCTTGCCGACATCGGAGCGCATCAGCCGCTCGACGGTGAGGTTGCGCAGCCAGCCGACGTCGTTGGCGCTGCGGATGGTCTCGCCGCGCAGATGCAGGCGCCAGGTCGAGAAGGAGTGGCCGAACATGAAGCGGACGCAGATCGAGGTGACGATGCAGCCAGCCAGCACCACGGCGGTGACGTCGACATTGCGGGTCATCTCGAGCACGAGGAACGACATGGTCAGGGGACCGCCGACGATGGCGACGCCGAGCGTCGCCATGCCGGTCAGCATCGCCACTAGCGGATCGATCACGAAATTCGGGCTGATCAGCAGCAGGACACCCGAGAAGAACTTTCCGATCAGGCTGCCGACGAACAACGAGGCGAAAAAGAGACCGCCGCGGAAACCGGAGGCCAGCGAGATCAGGCAGGCCGTCACCTTCAGCGCGATGATGATCGCGATCAGGCCGATGGTCATGTCGTGGAAGAGATCGAGCACCATGGCGCCGTGGCCGGCCGCGAGCACCTGCGGCGTGATGATCGCAAAGCCGCCGACGATGAGACCGCCGATCACCGGGCGCAGCCAGACCGGCAGCCACTTGAATAGCCGCTCGAACACCGAGGACGAGCGCATCACCGCGATGCCGACGCCGCTGGTGACGAGTGCGAGCACGATCAATGCGAGATATTGCTCGACGCCGACGGCGCTAACCCTGGGAATTTCGATCGAATAAGGCGCACCGCCGAGCCATTGCGCGGTCAGCGCGCCCGCGAGCGAGGCCGCCAGTATCGGGGCTGCGCTGCCGACCGAATAGACGCCGACGATCAGCTCGCAGGCGTAGAAGGCGCCGGTGATCGGCGCGCCGAAGGCCGCCGCGATCGCCGCCGCAGCGCCGCAGCCCACGATCAAGCGGAGGTCGTTCCGGCGGAGATTGAAGAACTTGCCGAGCAGCGAGGCGATGCCCGAGCCGATCTGGGTGTAGCCGGCCTCAAGGCCGACCGAGGCGCCGCAGCCGTTCGAGATCAGGGTCTGGCTCGACACCACCACGCTGTCACGCATCGACAGATTGCCGCCGCGCAGCGCATTGGCCTCGATCGGGTCGACTGCGCTCGAGAGCTTCAGCCGTCGCCGCCACCATTCCATGATGCCGAGCACCAGACCGCCAAGCGCCGGCGCGATCATCGCCGCCCAGGGACTGATATAGGTGTTGGCGGAGAGGCGCACGTCGATCGGAATGCCGTAGATCACGACATGGGCGATCTGCGCGATCTCGGCCATCAGCGTCACGATCGCGCCGGCCAGCGTGCCGATCACGAGCGCCAGCGGGATCAGGTAGAACTCGTTGCTGCGCAGGAGCGCGCGCAGCCGGACCATGGTGCGGTTCGTCCCCTTGCCGTCGACGAAATATCTGATCCGCGCGAACACCGCCTGCCCTACCCCTCCGACATGCCGTAGCCGGCCATGCGTTGGCGGACCCGTTCGATTTCGGCGCTCGACAGCAGCGGCGGTTTGCCGATCTGGAGACAGCCGTGATATTGCCGCGCCAGCGTCTCGACCTCGACGGCGAGCCACATCGCCTTGTCGAGCGTCGCGCCGATCGCGATCATGCCGTGATGGTCGAGCAGGCAGGCGAGCCGGTCGACCAGCGCGCGCACCGCGTGCCCGGACAGGTCCGCCGTGCCGAAAGTGGCATAGGGCGCGCAGCGGATGCTGTCGCCGCCGGCGGCCGCAATCATGTAGTGCACGGGCGGGATGTCCATGCCCATGATCGCCAGAATGGTGCAATAGGTCGGATGGGCGTGCACGACGGCGTTGACGTCGGCACGCGCCTTCAGGATGTCCAGATGGAAGCGCCACTCGCTGGACGGCTTCTGGCCGGGGGCATGCGAGCCGTCCATCGCCATGAAGACGATCTGGTCCGGCGTCATGACGTCATAGGGTACGCTGGTGGGCGTGATCAAGAGCCCGTCCCCATGCCGCAGGCTGATATTGCCGGACGTGCCCTGGTTGATGCCGAGCGCGTTCATGCGGCGGCAGGCGTCGATGATGGCCTGTTTCTTGTCGAGCTCGTCCGTTGTCATCGACATCCCGATTTCATCTCGACCTTCTTGGCGATGGGCGCTTGTTAGACCCGAAGTACGTCAAAGCAACATGGCAGTGCAAGCGAAAGCGGACCTGTTCAGGCGCCGTCGTGCCGGCGAGCCCGCCACACCGATAATTATATCGTAAAATCAACAGATTAACAGATTGCCGCAGCCTAATGACAGGCTCGCCCGGACGGCCGCGATCCCGTTGATCACAAACTGCACCGAATAGGCCGCGAACAGCATGCCGAGGACGCGCGACAGCACGGCATTACCGGTGCGCCCCAGCGTCCGCGCGATCAGGCTCGCCGAGACGAAACAGAGCATGCAGAGCAGGCAGACCGCGAGCACGATCGCGATGATGATCGTGACTATCGCCTTCGGCGCCGCGGAACAACTCCGCGGCGTCGATGCGTCAGACTGCAAGGGCCTGCTCCGCTTCGAGGAGCCAGGCATGCTCCCAAGCGCGCGATGCTGGAATTTGCTGGAACCATCACCATATCCTCGCTTTCCAACCACAGCGCCTTCCCCGAGTTTTTGCCATGCAACCCAAAAACCCCTTCGACTGGATGCTGTCCGAAGCCCTGGACCAGCTGACCCGCGGCGAACGGCTGCGCCAGCAGTTCGGCCGCCAGGAAGCCTGCTGGGAGCCGCCGATCGACGTGCTCGAGACCGAGCATGAGCTCCTGATCCTGGTCGCGCTTCCCGGCGTCAGCCCGGACAATGTCGAGACGGTGATCGAGGACGGCGTGCTCATCATCTCCGGCCAGCGCACGCTTCCGCCCGAGCTTCGCAACGCCCGCATCCACCGGCTCGAGCTGCCGCAGGGGCGTTTTGAGCGACGCATTGCATTGCCCCTTGGCCGCTACGCCATCAGCCGCTTCGTGATGGACGGCTGCGTCGCACTGCGCCTCGCCAAATCCTGAGGTCGATCATGGCCACCGAACAGATGACTACCGCACAGACCAGTCCTGACGTGAAGATCCCCCAAGACGCACTGATCATCATCCCCGTGCGCGAGATGGTGCTGTTCCCCGGCGCCATCGCGCCGATCGCGATCGCGCGGCCGAAGTCCGTCGCCGCCGCGCAGCAGGCGCTGCGCGAGCAGCGGCCGATCGGCATCGTCCTGCAGCGTAGCCCCGAGACCGAGGAGCCCGGCCCGGACGATCTCTATCGCGTCGCGACCATCGCCAACATCGTGCGCTACATCACCGCGCCCGACGGCAGCCATCACATCGTCTGCCAGGGCGTGCAGCGCGCGCGCATCCTCGACTTCCTGCCGGGGACGCCGTTCCCGGCCGCGCGCATCCAGCAGATCCCCGAGCCGATCACGAATTCGCCCGAGATCGAGGCGCGGGCCCTGAACCTGCAGCGCCAGGCCATCGAGGCGATCGAGCTGCTGCCGCAGGCGCCGCCCGAGCTGGTCGCGATGTTCCAGAACACCACCGCGCCCGGCGCGCTGGCGGATCTGGCGACCTCGTTCATGGACATCAAGCCGCAGGACAAGCAGGAGGTGCTGGAGACCATCGACCTCGCTCTGCGCGTCGAGAAGGTGTCGAAGCATCTGGCCGAGCGGCTGGAGGTGCTGCGCATCTCCAACGAGATCGGCCAGAAGACTCGCGCCAGCTTCGACGAGCGGCAGCGCGAGGCGATCCTGCGCGAGCAGCTGGCGACCATTCAGCGTCAGCTGGGCGAAGGCGACGGCAAGGCCGCCGAAGTCGCCGAGCTGACGGCTGCCATCGCCAAGGCCAACATGCCGCCGGAAGCGGATGCGCATGCGAAGAAGGAGCTTCGCCGCTACGAGCGCATGCCCGAGGGCGCCGGTGAATCCGGCATGGTCCGCACTTATCTCGACTGGCTGATCGAGCTGCCGTGGGCGCTGCCCGCGGAGAAGCCGATCGACATCAAGGAAGCGCGCCGCATCCTGGATGCCGATCATTTCGGCCTGGAGAAGATCAAGAGCCGGATCATCGAATATCTGGCGGTGCGCAAGCTCGCACCGCAAGGCAAGGCCCCGATCCTGTGCTTCGTCGGCCCGCCCGGCGTCGGCAAGACCTCGCTCGGCCAATCCATTGCGCGCGCGATGGATCGCCCCTTCGTGCGTGTCAGCCTGGGCGGCGTGCATGACGAGGCCGAGATCCGCGGCCACCGGCGCACCTATATCGGCGCGCTGCCCGGCAACATCATCCAGGGCATCAAAAAGGCTGGCACGCGGAACTGCGTCATGATGCTGGACGAGATCGACAAGATGGGCCGCGGCGTGCAGGGCGATCCCTCTGCCGCCATGCTGGAGGTCCTAGACCCCGAGCAGAACGGAACGTTCCGGGACAATTATCTGGGCGTGCCCTTCGACCTCTCGCGCGTGGTGTTCATCGCGACCGCCAACATGCTGGACCAGATTCCGGGTCCGCTCCTGGACCGCATGGAGCTGATCAGCCTTGCCGGCTACACCGAGGAGGAGAAGCTGGAGATCGCGAAGCGGTATCTGGTACGGCGGCAGCTGGAGGCCAACGGCCTGACGGCCGAGCAGGCCGAGATCGAGCCGGAGGCGCTGAAGCTGGTCGTCAAGGGTTACACCCGCGAGGCCGGCGTGCGTAACCTCGAGCGCGAGATCGGCAAGCTGTTCCGCCACGCCGCGGTGCAGGTCGCCGAAGGCACGGCTGCGAAGGTCGTGGTGACGCCGAACGACATCGGCACCGTGCTCGGCCAGCCGCGCTTCGAAGGCGAGATCGCGCAGCGCACCAGCATTCCGGGCGTGGCCACCGGCCTTGCCTGGACGCCGGTCGGCGGCGACATCCTGTTCATCGAGGCCTCGCGCGTGCCCGGCCGCGGCGGGATGATCCTGACCGGGCAGCTCGGCGACGTCATGCGCGAGAGCGTGCAGGCGGCGATGACGCTGGTGAAGAGCAGAGCCACGCAGCTCGGCATCGATCCCCAGGTGTTCGAGAAGAGCGACATCCACGTTCACGTGCCGGCGGGTGCAACCCCGAAGGACGGACCGAGCGCGGGTGTGGCGATGTTCACGGCCCTGACGTCGCTGCTCACCAATCGCACGGTGAGGAGTGACACCGCCATGACCGGCGAGATCTCGCTGCGAGGGCTGGTGCTGCCGGTTGGCGGCATCAAGGAGAAGGTGGTGGCCGCCGCCGCCGCCGGACTGAAGCGGGTGATGCTGCCGGCACGCAACAAGCGGGACTACGACGACATCCCGAAGAGCGCGCGGGACAACCTCGAATTCATCTGGCTGGAGCGCGTCGACGAGGCCATCGCGGCGGTGCTCGAGCCGGCTGAGGCCAAGGTCGAAGCGGCGGAGTGATGTGATGAAGAAACTGCTGGAAGAAGCGAAGAGATCGCGGAAGACGCAGCGGCTGCGTCAGTTGCTCGATCGGGCCATCGACCGGGTGCGCGATGCGCTCGCAGGACCCGAGCCGCGGCTTCAGCCGATCCCGGTCCGGGTGAAGCGCCGCAAGGGCTGAACCCCTCCGCCTCAGCCCTCGCGGTCACATACTCAGTACAAAAGGCCCCCTCTCATCGAGGGGGCCTTTGCGTGATCAGGCCACGGCGTCCTTGGCAGCCTTGACCGGGCGGGCGCGGACGATCTTCCGGGCCGGCTTGGCCTTGAACATCATCTCTTCACCCGTGAACGGGTTGGTGCCCTTGCGCGCCTTGGTCGCGGGCTTCTTGATGACGACGAACTTGGCGAAGCCCGGCACCAGGAACAGGCCGTTCTTCTTGAGCTCCTTGTGGCCGACGTCGGTCAGCGTCTCCATGACGCTCTTGACGTCGCGCTTGGAAAGCTCGGTGGCGGTCGCAATCTTTTCGATCAACTGCGATTTGGACATTTGGGCTGGCATCGTGTCTCCTCTGATTCGTTGCCGGTTGCATATTAGACCAACCGGCGAAGGCCTAGAGCCTTCTGCACAGTTTTGTCGCGGTTTTACGGGCTTTTTTGGCCCCCTGAGGCAAAAAACCCTGCATTTTAGCGGCTTCCTGAGCGGAAGGCGCCTCGGGCAGCGGTTTTTGCCTTGTTTCAAAGGCCCGCAAGCAGCCTTGCTAAAGCTGATTCGATGCTTTCGACAAGCGACGACCGGCCTCTTTGCCCGAGGAGGAGCGCGTTTCACCCTAGAAAATAAGGCTAGATCCGTTCGATGATGATAGCCGGTGCCATGCCGCCGGCCGCGCACATGGTGACGAGACCACGCTCGAGGTCGCGCCGTTCGAGCTCGTCGAGCACGGTGCCGATCAGGATCGAGCCGGTCGCGCCGATCGGATGGCCGAGCGCGATCGAGCCGCCATTGACGTTGACCTTGGCGCGGTCGAGCTTGAGATCGCGGATATATTTTTCCGCAACGACCGCAAAGGCCTCGTTGATCTCGAACAGATCAATGTCATCAATGGTGAGCCCGGCCTTCGCCAGCACCTTGCGCGTCGCCGGCACCGGCGCGTTCAGCATCAGGGTCGGCGAGTCTCCCATATTCGCCATCGCCACCACGCGGGCACGCGGCTTGAGACCATGCGCCTTGGCGTAGGACGGCGATGCCAACAGGATCGCAGCGGCACCATCGACGACACCCGACGAGTTGCCGGCGTGGTGCACGAAGTCGATGTTGAGATCAGGATATTTCTGCAGGATCAGGCCGCGATAGGTCGTGCCCTTGTCGTCCAGCGCATAATCGGCAATCGCGGGGAAGGCGGGCTTCAAGCTGCTGAGCCCTTCCATCGTGGTCTGCGGCCGCGGATATTCTTCGTGGTCGAGCGCGAGGCTGCCGTCCTCGCGATGAACGGGCACGAGGCTCTTCTTGAAGTGGCCACCGGCAATCGCCTGCGCCGCCCGTTTCTGGCTTTCGAGCCCGAGCGCATCGACGTCCTGCCGCGTGATGCCTTCCAGCGTCGCAATCGCATCGGCGCAGACGCCCTGATGCGACTGCGGGTGCCGCGCACGCAGGCGCAGATTACCGCTATCCATCATCATCGGACCGCCGCCGCGACGCCCCTCCATCGACATCATCTCGCATCCGCCGGCGATGACGAGATCTTCCGCGCCAGCCATGATCGAGGACGCCGCCATGTTGACGCTGGTGATGCCGGAGCCACAAAAGCGATCGAGCGTCACGGCGCTGGCGCGCACGTCATAGCCGGCATCGAGCGCCGACATCCGCCCGAGATCGCCGCCCTGCGTTGCGACCTGTGCGCTGCAGCCCCAGACGATGTCGTCGACATCGGCGGTGTTGATGCCGGTGCGATCGGCGAGCGCGCGCAGCACGGTGGCGCCAAGCTGCTGCGGATGAATGCCGGAGAGTGCTCCCTTGCCCGCCTTGCCGACGCCCCGCGGGGTGCGGCAGGCATCGATGATCAGCGCGTCGGTCATGGCGTTGTCCTCTTGTCATGAGCGTTGAAGGCGGTTTTGAATCACGGGGAGAGCGGAGTCAATGCGCGGCGTTTACGCCCCCGCCGCGTTGTTTGCGATCACGTTGCGGTAAAAGCTCGCGCTGAGTTTTGGCGTACGCACCTGGGTGTCGAAATTGACGTGATAGAGCCCAAAGCGCTTGTTGAGCCCGAACACCCATTCGAAATTGTCCATCAGGCTCCAGAGGAAGTAGCCGCGCACCGGTACGCCCTCGGTGGTGGCGCGCTGGAGCTGGGCGAGATAATTGCGCAGATACATGATGCGGTCGGTGTCATAGATCTTGCCGTCCTGCATCACCTGGTCGTCGCCGGACGTGCCATTCTCGCTGATATATATCGCATCTGTCTTCCAGATATTTGCAGCCAGCTTCGGCACCCAGTAGATCGTCTCGGGGCCAACGCGGAGCCAGTCCGAATTCATGTGCGGAAACGCTTTCGGGATCGGCAGCGGCATGAAGCCCGCACCCTGGTCGGACGCAACGATGTAGTGCTGCGGCGCGTAGATGTTGAGGCCGAGGAAGTCGACCGGCGAGGAGATGATCTTCAGCTCGGCGTCGGTGTATTTCGGCGCATCGGCGCCGGCATATTTCAGGAATGCGTCGGTGTAGCGGCCTGTCATGATGACGTTGAGATAGCCGGCATTCAATTCGCGCAGCGCGATCTCGGCAGCGCGGACGTTCTCGGGCGTGTCGATCGCGGGAATGCAGGCATCGATATTCTCGGCCGGCCCGACGCGCGTGCCGCGTCGGCCATGAGCGCGCACCGCCTGCACCGCAAGCCCGTGCGCGAGCGCGCTGTTGTGCCGGATCTGGTTCAGTTCAGCCTGCGGCAGGGTCAAGCCCGGCGCATCGATGCCGATGCCGTAGCCGAAATAGACGAAGCGGCCGCTCTCGTTCAGCGTAAAGACGCTCCTGACGCGATCGGTCATGTGCTCGGCGACATAGGCCGAGTAGTCGCCAAAGATCTTGCAGGTCTCGGTCGAGCGCCAGCCACCAAAACGGTCCTGCAGCGATTGCGGCAAGTCCCAGTGATAGAGCGTCAGCCACGGCTCGATGCCGTTTTTCAGGAGCTCGTCGACCAGGCGATTGTAGAAGTCGAGCCCTTTCGGGTTCGGCTTGCCGTCGCCGTCCGGAAACACCCGCGGCCAGGCCACCGAGAAGCGATAGGCCTTGCAGCCGAGCTCCTTGATGAGTGCAATGTCCTCCTTGTAGCGGTGATAATGCTCGTTGGCGCGGTCGCCGTTGGTGCCGTCCTCGATCTTGCCGGGGATGCGGACGAACTTGTCCCAGATCGAGGCCCCTCGCCCGTCCTCCTCGACCGCGCCCTCGACCTGATAGGACGAGGTCGCCGTGCCCCAGAGGAAATTTTGCGGAAAGCCGCCGGCGCTATGCGGCACCGCTGCCGGCATGGCGTCGGCGAGCTCCAGGGGGGCAGTCATTCCGGCTGCGGACAACCCCGCGATTTTCGCGAACTGGCGACGCGAGAACTTGTCCGGCATTGGTACTGCTCCGCTTCCATCGTTTTCGGGCTGCACAATGACGAGTTCCGGCCGATTTGAGAAGCAACCTCCCTGGTGTCTCGACTGCAATCGGCGCTCACACCTGTCGTCTCCGACGTGGAGCGCCGATAAAGCGTTATCGGACCAAACCATGGTTTAGCTTGAAGAGAACCCGGTTCCTGAGGTCTCATCTGGACGGCTTGCACCGAAGCGGATCGGACGTTCCCCCGTTGTGGATACCGGGACTTATCTGTGTCCAAGGCATGAAACTCGCATGACAAGGTACCGGGAGACCCGTAACTTTTCGCCTTGAAGGCGCACGAGGGGACAGGGATGATTCACGCTGGCGTAAGCCTGATGGCGTTGCGTGGTGATCGGCCCGGCCAGGATGTCGCTGCCGGCCTCACCCCAGGCCTTTCGTTCGCTTTGGTGCGACTTGCGCCGCGAGAGATGCTGCGCGTTTTACGGCGCGGCTCTACCGTCACCGTGGAGATCCATTGGCCGTCCGGAGAGGCAGGCCTCTTCCTGCGATGCCGTATCGAGCTGAACGCGAGAGACCAGTGGCGGTTGCAGCATCGGTGGCACGCCCATCAGGCTGCGAACCATCAATCTTCTCAATTGGCGATCCTTGCAATGACATTGCTGCTGGCCATCTGCGGCTGGATCGCCGGCGGAGCCGAGGGCATGCAACGGGCGCTGTTGGGAAGCACGCCCCGTCCCGACGAAACGGTCCTCTCGCGCGAGAATGTGTATCGCTGGTTCGGCGCCCGCCTGCTGTCCCCTGCCGCGGTGCCGGACCTGTTCGCCATTCTGACGAAAGTTTGCAGCCGGGCCGGCCTGGTGCGATTGCCGGATCTCTATTGTCTGCCGGCACCGCGCGACATGAATGCCTATGCACTCGGCGGACCGGAACGCAGTGCGATCGTGTTGACCGAAGGCCTGCTACGCGGCCTGACGCACGACGAGATTGCCGGGATATTGGCCCATGAAGTCGCTCATATTCGCAACAATGACGCCCGGACGATGGGCTGGGCGACAGCGTTGCGACACGCAATCGATTGGACCTCGCTCGCCGGTCTCGCGCTGCTGCGAACCAGCCATCATCACGGTGGCATGACGTCAAGCCGGCCATTGGCGATGCTGCTGAGCGCAGCACCGACTCTCGGCCAGCTCCTTGGACTTGCTCTGTCGCGCGTTCGCGAACTGGATGCAGATGCAACGGCGCTCGAACTGACCGGCGACTCGCGAGCGCTCATCGCCGCACTCGACAAGCTGGAGCGCCATCACACCGGCTCTGCACCAAGCCGCACGTCCGCATTCGTGCATGATCCGATGCGCTTGCTTCGCAGCCATCCCGCCACCTCCGAGCGCGTCGGCACATTGCTCAACCTCGCCTATTAGCGTTCGCTGAAGTTGACACAGATGCACATCGGAAGGCTCGCTAACCAGGCAAAGAGTGCTGACGAAAATCCCGCGGCTTGAAACTTTTGTGAAATTTGATTGCCGCCAAAATATCGCCGCGCTTGCGCGAAACCATTTGGAGGTGAGTACGTTTTCCGCGTCTCTGCTCATTGCAGAACCGGGGAGAAACCAGCGTAATTGCCGAACGCTTGAGCGGGACGTAAGACATAAATGGCTGGCCACCATGCCAGCGAGGAAAATCCGCTCCCATATCTCTCGACGGCTATCATTTTGCCGCTCTAAAACATTTCACCGTCGGCTTGTCACCTTGAGGGGACGCAGCTCGCGCCTCCCAAGCGGGTGATATTGCTTGCGGCTGAGACTTCCGTGCCAAGCATTTGAACTTGAAGGTCCAACGCCGACTCACCGGCGTGATGGACGGCCATTTCCAGCGAAGGGGTCGCGCATGCGACCGGCCTGGGCAGGATTTTGGGCTGAGGGCACCAACCATCGCAAGGAGATCAAGCGATGACCTACTATGACACCCTTCAACAGAACCTCGCGCATGGTTCGCCATTTGGACAGTTCGGTCCGCAACAATGGGGATCCGGAGCTTTCGGTTCGCAAGGCGGCCAACAGTATGGAGGAGGCGGTCTTGGACTGGGCCAGGCTGCCTATGGACAGCAATACGGGCAGTTCGGCGGTCAGCCGCCCTTTGGCGCGTCTGGATTTGGCCCCGGCTGGGGCGGGCAAATGGGTGGGGGACAGCAGCACTGGGGCGGCCAACAGCGCCAGCTTTCGCCACAGGACGTGAATGAGGTCGTGCGCCAATTGGTACCCGCGCTACCTCAAATTCTCGCGCAAGCTCAGACTCCGTTCGGGGGAATGGGCTATGCGGCTTACGGCCAGGCGCCGCGGCAGCTAAGTCCGCAAGACGTGAGCGAGGTCGTGCGACAGATCCTGCCCATCGTGCCGCAGATCGTGGGAATGCTGCAGGGCCAGCCCCAAATGCAGCATTCGGCCATGCACGGCGGTCCCGGTCAGGGTCAATTCGGAGGCCTTGGTCAATTCGGTCTCGGCTATCCGACGCAGACTCAGCCGGCGCAGATGTGGGGTGCGCAGTTCGGCGCGCCGCAGTTCCAGGCGGCATTCGGCGGTCCGACCGGCTTTGGCCAGCAGCGACAACTAACGCAGCAAGATGTCGCCGATATCACCCGCCAGTTGATCGGCGTCATTCCCCAGGTCATCGGTAACCTTCAGGCCTACGGCCAGCAGCGGATGATCTGACCGTGCGGTAAGGCGCGACCGCCGCCAAAAGCGGCGGTCGCGCCTGCCGTTGCGAACGCTTCCTCCGAAGGAGAACCCTCATGTCGGATTCCAATCCCTCTGCCGCAACCGCGTCACAGCGGCACTCGTCAGACATTCAGCAACTCGTGGGCCTGCTCAGCAATCTGATGCCGCTGCTCTTGCGCCTGCAGTCCCAAGGGTTCGAGCAGCCGTTCCGGACCATGCCCGGCACCTTCCCGATACCGAACCCGGTGCTCGATCATCAGGCTGCGGAAAACATGATCGGAGACATGACCGCAGAATCGCTGCGTTCGCTCTCTGCCTATCTCGAGGCCAACGCCGCACAGCATGCGGGCCTCGAAAACTGCGTCTCGATCGTCACCCAGGCAGCCAACAAGTTTACCGAGCGGGATTTTGCGCAGGCCTTCAACCTGATCTATTTCGCCTATCGCGCGATCGAAGCCGCCCGCGCAGCCGATCCCCACCTTCCGTTGCTGCGACAGGCTTCGATCGATCGCACGCAATCTTCTATCCACTGAAATCAAAGGAGGCGACGCCATGGCAACGAGTCCAGATGATGCGCGACCGACCTCGAGCGACAATCGACGCAAACCAGTGCGCACCACTCAATACATGATCGCGCCGGCGGGCGCCGGCATCAGCGCTCAAACGCTGGCCGAACAACTGAACCAGTTCGGCAACATCCTGTGGACCCACGACCAGCGCGGCGTCAGTGGCCCGCCAATTGCGATCGTGCGCATGCCCGACGAAGTCGCCGCCGCCTTGCGCCGCTCCACGGCCGGCAGCCTGATCATCGAGCCGGACAGCCATCTGCGGGCTGCATCCTTTGCCGGCTCGGCCTCCTCTTTCATCCCGGCGGCCACGACGATGACCGCGCTCGGGCCGGACTTGAAAGTGACGATCCGGGTTCTCGGCGAAGCAGGTGCACCTGTGGAACATGCAACTGTGCGGCTCGTTGGCGAGCAGGCGTCAGCTCAAGGACGGACCGACCGTGATGGCAACGTCGATCTTGCGCTGCTGGGCGAAGTACCGGAAACAATCGCCGCCATTTTCGTCAGTGCGCGCTCCGGCCATTGGGGCTTGTGGCAACAGCGGCCCTATATCGAGGCCGATGCGGTGAACACCCTCACCCTGAAACCGTTGCCGCTACATGGCCGGCTGGATTGGGGCGGCGAAGCGATGCACTTCGATCAGGTTCCTGACCACTGCCGTGGAGCTGACGTCAAGATCGCGCTCATCGACAACGGCGTGGCGACCAGCCACAAGCAATTGGCTGACATCAAACACGGTACCGATGCCCGAGGTGGCGAAGATCGCTCATGGTCAAAGGACGTCACCGGCCACGGCACGCCTTGCGCCGGCATCATCAATGCGGCCGCACAGGCAGATCACGGCGTCCGCGGCTACGCCCCGGACAGCGAGCTGCATGTTTGCAAGCTTCCCCTGGATGCCCGTTGCAGCGACCTGATCGCAGCGCTCGATGATTGCCTGCAAAACGGCATCGACGTGGCGTGCATCGGAGTCGGTTGCGAGCGCGGCTCCGTGCTGGTTGAGCAGCACATTGCCATGGCCAAGCAGCAAGGCGTCAGCATCATCGCGGCCGCCGGCAACGCCGGAGAGGGCATGCTGTTTCCGGCCTGTTCTCCGCATGTCGTGGCGGTCGGTGCGGTCGGACAGATGGGAAGCTTCCCGGAAGACAGTCCGCAGGCGGCGCAGGCCGCAGCCGCCACTGCGGCGGCGGGCGGGTTGTTTGTACCGCCGTTTTCTTGCCGCGGGTCCGAACTCGACCTCTGCGCGCCCGGTGTTGCGGTCATTGCCTGCCAGTCGCCGGACGGCTACGCGGTCTGCGACGGCACCTCGCTTGCAGCGGCTTACGTCGCCGCGCTTGCAGCCCTGATCCTCGCCGACCACATCGACTTCAAGGGCGACTTCGTCGCCAAGGATGCCCACCGGGTCGAACGGCTGTTCCAAATTCTGAAGGATACGGCGCAGCCCATCGGCCAACCGTGGCAGACCGGGGCCGGGTTGCCGGACGCAGCCCGCGCGCTCGGCGTCTGGTCCGATCAGCGGCCCCTCGCCATGCCCCTGAATGCGGGATTGCGCGAGATGCGCGGCGCCATTCGGCAGCTCGACCGGATTCCATTCGGCGCAAGCCAGGCGATGATGTTCGAGCCGCTGCGCGGCCCTGCCAACGTGACGCGGCTTCCGCTGAATCCGGCCCCTCTGGCGTTCCAGGCTGCCGGCGGGGGAACAGCGACGGTGCATGAACTCAGAGCAGCGATGGCGCTCGCGGGTCTAGCGGAGGGACCTTAGAGAATGATCGGGACCCCGCAGTCCTAGAACGTCACCCGCGCGCCCGCGTAAAACGCGCGCGGCCTTGCCGGGCTCAGCGAGCGCGGATCGGTGAAGGGGTTTCCGCCATTGGTGAAGTTCGGCAGAGCGCCGGTGTCGAAGAACTGTCCGTAGGTCGCGTAGCGATTGTCGAAGACGTTGTCGATCTTGCCGTAGATCTGGAAATTCTTGGCGACCTGGTAGGACGTGTGCAGATTGAAGACCGTATAGGATGACAGCTTGGAATACTGGTTGGATTCGTCGCCGACCAGGTATTGGCTGGAGACAAACAGCGCATTGCCGCCAACCTTCCACTCATCGGTAACAGCGTAGTCGATACCGACCTTGACCCGGTGACGCGGGATCGCGGGTATCTGGTTGCCGGGCAAGACCTGGATGTTTCCGTCGGCATCGGCGAACGGGCTGTTCGAGCCGAGCGTCAATGCGTCGAGGAAGCGGGCATCGACGAAGGTGTAGCTGGCCTGGAACTGAAGCTTCGGTGATTTGATGTTGACCTCGGCCTCGAGCCCCTGCCGTCGTGTCCTGCCGACATTGGTGAAATAGCCGAAGCCGGTCCGGCCGGGAACGGGGACGGCCAGGATGTCATCATAGTTGGTGGCGCGGAAGCCGCCGATCTTCCATCCGAGCGTGCCGATGTTCAGCTCCCTGGTACCGCGCAGGCCAGCCTCCACCGTTTTGGACACGACCTGCTTCAACGGCGGGTCGGAGACCAGAAACGCCGCGATGAGACACGGATTGTTCGGATCGGCGCAGCCGAGCTCGAGCGGTGTCGGCACGCGGTTGGCCTCGGAATAGCCGGCATAGGCGGTCAGCTCCGGCGTGATCTTGTAGGTCCCGCCGATCACCGGATTGAACCGGGTGTAGGTGTAGTCGCCGTTGAGCGCAGTGCCGAGCTGGTCCTCCAGCGAGATGCGCGCCACGTTGAAGCGGCCTCCGCCGGTGATCGCGAAGGCATCCGTGACGTTGAACGTGTCCATCGCATAGAGGCCGTTATATTGATTGACGGTCCGCAGCGAGACGGGACCGGCAAACCCGGTATCGATCGTGCCGGTCGGCCCCAGGAAGACGCCGCCGCCGCTCACGACATAGTTCTCTCCGATCGAACCGATCTCGGCGGTGGCATCGTAGCGCGTGACGCTGGCATCATAGCTTGTGCCGATCACGAAGCGGTTGTCATGCCCAAACAACTGATCGGTGTTGGTGGCCTGCCCCGATGCGCCGAAGCTGGTCGACCGTATCGAGCTCCGGTCGATCTCGCCGAGGATCGTTCCCGGCGCAAAGGGATTGCCAAGCTGCACGCCGTTCGTGCCATTCGCGGGCGTCGCACCGTCGCCGAAGCACAGCAACGTCGCGTCCGCCGTGCACTCGCCGACGTTGGTTGGATTGCCGTCCATGATCTTCTGCTCGTACCTGCGCACATGCGCGGTGCCTTCGAGCGTCCAGGTCGGCGTCGCGTCGGCCCTGGCGGTCAGGTTGAGATAGCCGACGCGGTTGGCGCTGGTTTGCGGTGTCGTGTAGGTCGCGCCCCAATATTTACCCAGGAGCTCGGCCGGAACGGTGGCGTTGGCGCCGAAATCGTTCTTGGCGACCCCCATATTGATGTGGAATTCGCTGTCGCCGGCCTTGTAGCCGACGTCACTGTAGAAGCGCCGCACGTCCGATTGGGAGAAGTTGCGAAAACCGTTGTCGTGCAGGCCTTCGAGCGCGGCGTAGATGCCGTAGTTCTGGTCGACCACCTTGCCCCATTGCGCCGAGCCCTGGATGCGGCCGAACGAGCCGCCCATGGCATCAAGCTCCGCGCCTTGATAGGTGAAGCCATCCTTCATTTGCAGATTGATCGCGCCTCCGAGCGCGTTCAGGCCGAAGACCGGGTTATTGGTCACCAGCGTCACCGACCTGATCGCCGCGGTCGGGATCAGGTCCCAGTTGGCGGCGTCCGAGAACGCTTCGTTGATCCGCACGCCGTTCTGGTACACCGCGAGTCCTTGCGGCGTGCCGGTCACGGGCGAGGCGACAAAGCCGCGAAACTCGACGTTCGGCTGGAACGGGTTGCCGGTCACCTCGCTGATGCTGACCCCGGCAATGTTGTCGCGCAGCGCATCCGTGACGTTGAGCGAGCCGGTGCGCTTGATCTGGTTGGCGTCAACGGCGTTGATCGCCGACGGAACCTTGTCGACATCGAGACCCCTGCCGGTGCCAGGCGCGGTCGGGTAGACGTAAATCCTGCCCTCCCTCGGCTTGCCGGAGCTCGCAGCCGTCCGCGCGACCGGCCGCGGCGACGCGCGCCGCGGGGTCGGCTGCGGCGCCACCACCTCGACTGCGGGCAGGTTTTGAACGTTGGTCTCTTCGTCCTGCGCAGCGCGGGCGCTGGTCCCGAAACAGAGTCCGGACACCAACCCGGTCGCGACCAAGGCCATCAGCAGACGCCGCGTGTGTCCCAGCTTGCGCATTCCTAGTATTGTCCCACCCGTAACCTTCAGCTGTTTTGGTTTTCACCGTTGGTTGTGACGAGTGTATTCGGCGGCGGCTCATGCACCAGCCGCAAAAGGTCGGGCACAATCCGTACCCGTTTTCCCGACCAAATCGGGAATTCTTCCCGATCGAACCGGACGCGATCAGGCCGCAGCGGTTGGAACCAGCGCCTCTACGGTGACGCCGCCCTCGCCCGACGCCACGTTGAGCGTGCCGCCCAGCGCCAGAATACGCTCGCGCATGCCGACGAGGCCGAAGCCGAGCTTCTGGCCCGGCTCCATGCCGTGGCCGTTGTCGCTGACCCGGACCCGGGCGCAGCAGCGACCGTCGCGGCCGGGCTGCTCCGCCGGCTCGATCACGACATTGATCGCGGTCGCGCCGGCGTGGCGGAACGCATTGGTCAGCGCCTCCTGCACGACGCGATAAATCGTCAGGTCCGCGGTCTCGCCCGTAACCCCAAGCGCCGGCGAGATCGTCGTCTCGATGTTCACGTCGGGATGCGATTCCCGCCACAGCCGCGACAGCGATTCCAGCGCCTTGCCAAGGCCAAGCTCGGCAAGGCCGACGGGCCTCAAGCGCTCCAGCACGCGACGGGTGAACTGCTGCAGCGCATTGATCTGCTCCAGCAAGGCTCCGCCGTGTTTTCGCACTGCATCTGCACTTGGTGCGCGTCCGTCGGCGAGCTTTGCGAGAGCGCTGGCATGCGCGCGCAGCGAGAACAGATACGGCCCGAATTCGTCATGCAGCTCGCGCGCGATCTCCTTGCGCTCGACGTCCTGGAGCGACACCGCGCGCTCGGCAAGCCGCCGCTTGTCCTCGACCGCCTCGCCAAGCGTCGCCGCGAGATGATTGAGCTTGGTGCAGATCGCAGCGAGCTCAGGCGCGCCGTCGGGCACTGCACGCGCGTCGTAGCGGCCGTCCTCGAGCTCACCCATCGTCTGTGTCAGCGACTCAAGCGGCGCGAGCGCGCGGCCGACGACCGTCATCATCACCAGAAACAGCACCAGCGCGATGACTGAACCGACCTCGAGCTGCGTGACGATGGCATCCCATATCTCGGCAATCTCGTCATTGGGATGCGAGGTAATCACCAGCGAGCCAGGCTTGCCATGGACCGAGACCGGCACGTTGACGGCGGTCTGCTCGGGATGAACCAGGCTGACGAACCAGGCCGGTGGCCCGGACGTGTCGTCATCGGCCTCGGTGCGCGGCGGCGTCAACGGGTTCCCACCTGCGTCCCGAAGCGCAATGCTGACATGGCGGAGCCGATTGAGGTCACGCGCGATCTGGCTCAGCCTGGCGTCGGGATCCGGCGCCTCGTTGAGATCGGCAACGATCATCTCGATGAACTCGCGCGCCAGCCGGATCACGCTCTGGTCCTCGGCCTGGACGCGGGGACCGGCCTCCGCCACCTGTCGGGCGATGTTGACGGCGAGCCCGAGCGCAAGCAGCAGCGCCAGCAGGAGGTTGATGCGCCCGCGCAAGGATAGATTTTGCCACATTGCTCTCGCCTGCCCCACGAAGGATCGCTCGCGCCTGTCCGATAGCGTTGACAGAGACGAAGCGCCCGATATCTAATCGGAAGCGTACAGCAATCCCGGCCGGGTTGCATGACCCGACATGAGGCGCGCGTCCGTCTCGTCCGGAATCATGCGGCGCGAAAACAGGCAAATTCTTTCACGGGGATGCGCTGTCACGGGGAACGCCTATGCGCATTCTGATAGTCGACGATCATCCCATTGTCGCTTCCGGCTGCCGCGCGGTGCTGGCCGACGAAGGCGAGATCGAGATTTTGGAGGCCGCCGATGCCGAAGACGGCGAGTGCGTGTTCATCGTCGAGCGCCCCGACCTCTGCGTCATCGACATCAACCTGCCGACCGTCTCCGGCTTCGAGCTTGCGCGCCGCATCCTCGAACGCGCGCCTGATGCCCGCATCATCATGTTCAGCATGAACGACGACCCGGCCTTTGCCGCGCGCGCGATCGAATGCGGAGCCAAGGGCTACGTCTCCAAGACCGGCGACCCCGACGATCTCGTTGAGGCGATCCGCACCGTCGGCGGCGGCGGCACTTATCTTCCGAGCGCGATCGCGCGCAGCATCGCCTTCGCAGGGCCCATGCTGGCGCAAAGCCCGCTGTCGAAGCTGAATGCGCGAGAGATGGAGATTTTGCGGCTGCTCAGCGCGGGAAAGAGCCTGTCCGAGATCGCCTGGCTGGTGCAATCGTCCTACAAGACGGTCGCCAACACCTCCTCGATCATGCGCCAGAAGCTCGGGGTGAAGACCTCGGTCGAGCTGGTGCGGCTGGCGATCGACAGCGGTGTCGCCTGACCCTGGGTCAGCCTTTGCGTTCCCGCGCTAATTCGGACACTCGAGCATTGCATTCTTGATGTGGTGAGATGCCACGGAGCAAACCGGCATGACGATCCAGACTGTCTCGACCAACACTTCCTATGGCGGCGTACAGGGCGTGTATCGCCATGCGAGCCAGGCGACCGGCACCGACATGGTGTTCTCGGTCTATGTTCCCCCGCATGCCGACGGCACCAGGCTGCCCGTGGTCTGGTATCTCTCCGGCCTCACCTGCACCCATGCCAACGTCACCGAGAAGGGCGAATTTCGCAAAGCCTGCGCCGAGCTCGGCCTGATCTTCGTCGCGCCCGACACCAGCCCGCGCGGCCCCGACGTGCCGGGCGACGCCAACAATGCCTATGATTTCGGCTTGGGCGCGGGTTTCTACGTCGATGCGACCGAAGCGCCGTTCGCGCGCAATTATCGCATGTGGAGCTATGTCACCGACGAGCTGCCGAAGCTCGTGGCGGGACATTTTCCAGTCGATGCCAAGCGGCAATCGGTGATGGGCCATTCCATGGGCGGCCACGGTGCGCTGACCGTGGCGCTGCGCAACCCCCACCGCTATCGCGCCGCAAGCGCCTTCGCCCCGATCGTGGCGCCGTCGCAGGTGCCCTGGGGCATCAAGGCGCTGACCGGCTATCTCGGACCGAACAAGGATACGTGGCGCGGCCATGACACGGTGGCGCTGATCGAGGATGGCGCGAAATACGCAGGCTTCCTGGTCGACGTCGGCGAGGCCGATAATTTCCTGAAGGAGCAGCTTCGTCCCGAACTGCTGCAGGCGGCCTGCAACAAGGCCAACATCCCGCTGACGCTTCGGCGTCAGCCGGGCTACGACCATAGCTACTATTTCATCTCGACGTTCATGAGCGACCATCTGCACTGGCATGCGGAGCGGCTGAAGGGGTAGCTTCTTCCTTCTCCCCCTGTGAGGGCTTTGCACCTACTCCGGCTTGCCGTAATTCGGCGCGAGCAGGCGGTTGCGGATCAGATAGCTCATCGTGCGCGACCAGGATTCGTCGGTGTTGCCGCGCATGTCGGCGCTTGCCGCGGTGATCATGTTGCCGGTCTTCACGTCGCGCAGATAGATGTTCAGATTGATGATCAGGTTCGAGACCTTCTGCACCATGCCGGTGATCTCGAGGTCAGCACCGAGCTCTCCGGCAAGCTTGAGGTCGCAACCGCCGCAGGCCTGCAGATTGGCGTGACTGGCGGCATCCCTCACCGGCGCGATATCGAGCAGCTGGAACCGGCCTGAGTCGGCCAGTTGCTTGCGCAACTGGTCGCTGATATGCGCGAGCCGCGCCTCTTCCGGCCGGGAGCCGTAGAACTCGCCGGGCAGGCTGGTGTCGATCAACTCGAAATCGAACACGGCAAGTTTTGGCGGATCGGCGGCTGCCTGCGAACCCATCAGCAGCAAAGCCGCGAAACATATCAGCGCTCGCATGATCGTGATTCCGCCTGTCGTGTCGCGACGACCAAATGCGGGGTTGCATGCCCGGCCAAATCGGTCATGCTTCAAGAGAGACAATTCTTCACCGACGGTCAAGCCGGGGAGGACGTCAGGAGGAAGCATGATCCGATGGTTGCTCGGCCCGATCGGCCTGTGTCTGGCAGCGATGCAAGCGCTCGCGGCCGACCCGGTCACGATCGGCGTCGGCTATCTCGGTGTCGCCGGCACCAGATCGACGCTCTCGCTGGTCGAGCAGCCCACGGACAATGATGGCGTCGCCGGCGCGAAGCTCGCGATCGAGGACAACAACACCACAGGGAAATTCCTGAACCAGCGCTTCACGCTGGAGGAGCGCCGCATTAGGGAAGGTGAGGACGTGGTCCAGGCCGCGACCGCGCTCGCAGAGCACAACGGCTTCATCATCACCGACCTGCCGGCCGATGCACTGTTGAAGGCCGCCGACGCCTTGCGCGACCGCGGCACGCTGCTGTTCAACGCCGGCGCAATCGACGAGCGGCTACGCGAGGCCGATTGCCGCGCCAATGTGATCCACGCCGCGCCGACACGCTCAATGCTGGCCGACGCGCTCGGCCAGTACCTGGTGTGGAAGCGATGGCCGCGCTGGCTGCTGGTGGTCGGCTCGCATGACAAGGACAAGCTATACGCCGATGCACTCCGTCGCGCCGCCACGCGCTTTGGCGCCAAGATCGTGCAGGAGCGGACCTTCGAGGACACCGGCGGCGCGCGCCGCACGGACTCGGGCGTGACGCTGATCCAGCGGCAGATGCCGGTGTTCACGCAAGCCGCGCCCGCCTACGACGTGCTGGTCGCCGCCGACGAGAGCGAGGTATTCGCAGCCTATCTGCCTTACCGCACCTGGGATCCCCGCCCCGTCGCGGGCTCGGCCGGCCTGGTGCCGCGCAGCTGGGACGCCGCGCAGGACCAATGGGGCGCGACGCAGATGCAGAACCGCTTCATGAAGCTCAATTCGCGGCGCATGACTGCGCTCGACATGCAGGCCTGGACTGCCGTGCGCATGATTGGCGAGGCCACCTCGCGCACCAATTCCGGCGACGTCAAGAAGGTCACCGATTTCATCAAGGGACCGGACTTCTCCGTCGCCGCCTTCAAGGGCACCAAGCTGACGCTGCGCGACTGGAATCTCCAGCTCCGCCAGCCGATCCTGCTGGTCGACGGCCGCATGGTGGTGTCGGTGTCGCCGCAGGAAGGATTTCTGCACCAGGTCTCCGAGCTCGACACGCTCGGCTACGATCGCCCGGAGAGCAAATGCAAGCTGAAATGAGGACACGGATGTTGCGTGTGGGATTGCTGTCCGGATTGGTGCTCGTCGCGGCGCCCGCGCATGCCTTCATCGCCTATGTCTCGAACGAGAAGAGCAACACGGTGTCGGTGATCGACACCGAGAGCTGGGCCGTGACAAAGACCATCAAGGTCGGCCAGCGCCCGCGCGGCATCGAGTTCACGCGCGATGGTAAATTCGTGATGGTCGCGGTCGGCGACGACGATACCATCCAGGTGATCGATGCCAAGACGCAAGCCGTTGTCGACACCCTGCCCTCCGGGCCCGACCCTGAATTGTTCACCCAGGATGCCGCCGGCAAGACACTCTATGTCGCCAACGAGAACGACAATACGGTGACGGTGATTGATCTGGAGAAGCGTGCACGCCTCGGAGACATCCAGGTCGGCGTCGAGCCCGAGGGCATGACCATCAGCCCGGACGGGAAGATTCTGATCAACACGTCCGAGACGACCAACATGGCGCATTTCATCGACACCGCGTCGCGCCAGATCGTTGCCAATGTGCTGGTCGATGCCCGGCCGCGCTTTGCCGAGTTCAAGCACGACGCGTCCGAATTGTGGGTGTCCTCCGAGATCGGCGGCACCGTGTCGATCGTCGACCCGCAGAAGCACGAGGTCATCGGCAAGGTCAATTTCGAGATTCCCGGCTTGAGGAAGGAGGCGATCCAGCCGGTCGGTATCGGCATGACCAAGGATGATAAAACGGCGTTTGTCGCGCTCGGCCCCGCCAACCGAGTCGCCGTGGTCGATGTCGCCACGCGCAAGGTGACGAAATATCTCCTGGTCGGCCAGCGCGTCTGGCACATGGCCTTCACGCCGGATGAAAAATACCTGCTCACCACCAATGGCGTGTCCAACGACGTTTCCGTCATCGACGTCGCCGCGCAAAAGGTGATCAAGACCATTCAGGTGGGCGAACTGCCCTGGGGCATCACGATCGCGCCATGACCAGCCCCGCTCCCATCGCCGAACTTCGCGAGACGCCACGGCCTGATCCGGCCGCGGTGCCCGCGCTGTCGATCGACGGCGTCAGCCATTCCTATGGCCCGCGCCGGGCGCTGATCGACGTCTCTTTCAACGTGCAACCCGCGAGCTTCACCGCCTTGCTCGGCCTCAACGGCGCGGGCAAGAGCACGCTGTTCTCGCTGATCACGCGGCTGTTCGGCATCCAGGCCGGCCGCGCCGGTATTTTCGGCCATGACATCAGCCTTACGCCCGGCGAGGCGCTGCGGCTGCTCGGCGTCGTGTTCCAGCCGCGCACGCTCGATCTCGATCTGTCGCTGACGCAGAACCTGCTCTATCACGCCGCCCTCCACGGCATCAGCCGGCGCGAGGCGGCTGCGCGCAGCGCCGAGCTGCTCGCGCGCATTGGCCTCGCCGATCGCGCCGCCAGCAAGGTGCGCGATCTCTCCGGCGGGCAGATGCGGCGACTGGAGATCGCCCGTGCGCTGCTGCACCGGCCGCGGCTGTTGCTGCTGGACGAACCGACCGTCGGCCTCGACGTCAAGGCACGCGCAGACATCATCAGCCATGTCCGCCAGCTCGTGACGGAGCAAGGCATCGGCGTGCTCTGGGCCACGCATCTGTTCGACGAGATCATGCCCAGTGACGACCTCGTGGTGCTGCACCAGGGCAAGGTGCTGGCACAGGGCCCGATGAGCCGCGTCATGACCGAGGCCGGCGCGCAGGACGTCAACACCGCCTTCATGCGCCTGACCGGTGCGCAAGTGATGCCGGGAGGCGGCGCATGAGCAGCATCACCACGCGCGACGCGCCGCGCGGCTTCTCGGCGTCCGAGTACATGACCTGCCTGACCGGCATCGTCTGGCGCGAGGGGCTGCGCTTCCTGCATCAGCGCGAGCGCTTCGTCTCGGCACTGGTGCGGCCGCTGGTGTGGCTGTTCATCTTTGCCGCCGGGTTCCGCCAGGTGCTCGGCATCTCCATCATCCCGCCCTACGAGACCTACATCCTCTACGAGGTCTTCATCGCGCCGGGACTGATGGCGATGATCCAGCTCTTCAACGGCATGCAGTCCTCGCTCTCGATGGTCTATGACCGCGAGATGGGCAATATGCGCACGCTGCTGGTGAGCCCGCTGCCGCGCGGCTTCCTGCTGTTCTGCAAGCTGCTCGCGGGAACCGCGGTGTCGCTGCTCCAGGTCTATGCGTTCCTGATCATCGCCTGGTTCTGGGACATCACGCCTCCCACGATCGGCTATCTCACCGTCCTGCCGGCGCTGATCCTGTCCGGGCTGATGCTGGGCTCGCTCGGCATGCTGATCTCGTCCGGCATCAAGCAGCTCGAGAACTTTGCCGGCGTCATGAACTTCGTGATCTTCCCGATGTTCTTTGCCTCCTCTGCGCTCTACCCGCTCTGGCGGGTGCAGGAGGGCAGCCCTTATCTCTATTATGTCTGCCAGGCCAATCCGTTCACCCATGCGGTCGAGCTGATCCGCTTCGCGCTGTATGGACAGATCAACTGGATCTCGCTCGCCGTGGTCGGAGCTTGCACAATCGTCTTCATGATCGCCGCGATCTATGCCTATGATCCCTCGCGCGGGCTGGCCCGACGCGGGCCCGCGGGAGGCGAAGGATGATGGTTCGGACACTTGCCGTGGCAGCCATTGCGTTCGCGGTCTCGACCGCCGCCGCACGCGCAGCCGATCCGCGCTATCCCGACTGGCCCTGTTCGCAGGCCAAGGTTCCGGACATCTCGCTCGCCGCCGTCTGGGCCGGTCCTGCGCTCGACGACGCCGAGAGCAAGTGGAAGGACGACAGCAAGGTCAGCGCGCTGGTCTCGAAGCTGGCAGCGCGCAAGACGCCGCTGGACGAGGCCGAGAGGTCGATCAAGGAATTTTTGGGCGGCTCCGCGGCCGACAAGACCGCCAACGCAAAACTGCTGTTCGCCGGCCTGTTCGACACGCTCAACGCCCAGCGCTCGCAAGTCATGAGCGGGCTCGAACGCGTCAGCCGCAAGCAACGCGAGGCCGCCGACAAGATCCGCGAGGAGACCATCCAGCTCCAGGCGCTCCAGGACGCAACGCCGCGCGACGACGCCAAGGTCGATGCCATGAGCAACCAGCTGATCTGGGAGACCCGCATCTTCGAGGATCGCCGCAAGGTGGTGCGCTTCGTCTGCGAGGTTCCGACCGCCATCGATCAGCGCCTGTTTGCGCTCGGCCGCGTGATCCAGCAGGAGATGGAATAGCGTCAGCCCTGCTGGCGGCTTTCACAAAAGTTCCCGCGATTTCAATGCGATCATTAATGTTTGCCACGCTATCTGCCGGAACCAAATCGATCTAGGATGGCTTGTCGATGTGAACATCCAATGCCGGGAGGCCTCGATGGGAACAGCAAGATTCATCCTCGCAGGCGCTGCAGCCATCAGCATGCTCGCGTCCTCCGCTTTTGCCGACGACATGACCGGAATGGTCACCAGCATCAATCGGCTCAACAATACGATCTCGATCCAGCAGACGCAGAAGGGCACGGTCGGCGGCAGTGCCGGCGGCGCCGGCGCGTTGCAGCAGTACAAGGCTAAGGACGCCGCGATGCTGGATACCGTCCATGCCGGCGATCGGGTGACGTATTCCGCGACCGACGCTGATGGCTCCGGCACACTGACGAAGTTGCAGAAGCAGTAGGGCTGGGTTTCGCTGCGGAGGTTGCTCGCCGCGGGTCGATCCGGCTGACGGATGCAATCGGCTTCCACATCGTCGTTGCGAGCGCAGCGAAGCAATCCAGAATCTTTCCGTGGAGGGACTCTGGATTGCTTCGCTGCGCTCGCAATGATGGAGGAATCGAGCCACTCACTGCTCCGGCCGTGGCTCCGGCTGTGCCTCCTCTGTTGGCAGCTTCGCATGCTCCCAGCCGTCGGTGCCCTCGGGATACCAGGCGACGTTGGCATAGCCGTAAGCGAGCGCGCGCTTGGCGGCGTTCCAGGACATCCAGCAATCGGCGAGGCAATAGATCACGAGCAGCGCGGCCTTGTCGCCATGCGACGCTTGCGCGAGACCGCGCTGGAGATAATCGTCCATCGCCGATGGCAACGCGCCGTAGCCGGTATCCGGCAGCCAGATGCTGCCGGGTATGTTTTTCCGGGGTGCATCGCGCCAGACCGTCCCTGCTGGAAGGTTCTTTGGCTTCGGCGCGCGCGGCAGCACGTCGATGAAGACGCCGCTCTTCGCGCGCCAGATCGCCTCGGCCTCCGCCGTCCTCAGCACGCGCGCGCCTTCCAGCGTCGCCGGCACCGGCGCGCGGTAATTGTCGGTGCGATAGCCTTCGGGCTCGAACGGCTCCTGCTGCTGCGCCAAAGCCGGCACCGCCAGGGCGGCGGCGACGAGCGCGCCGGCAAGAGGCCGCCTCATGGCGCCTTCTTGGCCGTCCCCGCACCGAGCGGCCGATCGTTTTCATCCAGCAGCGGCACGCCGAAGTCGAGCAGGATCTTGTTGATCTCGCCCTGGTTCTCCTGAATCAGCTTGTTGAGCTGCCGTTTCCAGTTCTGGTCGACGGCGCGCACGCCCATGCCGATACGGTACACCAGTTTTGGACCGGTGGTTTCCTTCACCAGCGGCGTCACGTGCAGCGAACCGACCTTCTTGGCGTAGTACCCTGCCATCGGTCCCCACAGCACGCCGGCGTCGATCTTACTGGCAGCGAGGTCGTCGATCATGGCCTGCGCCGAATTGTCGTAGCGCGTGTCGATCATCAACGGATAAGGTTTTGCATCGCCCATCAGGCCTGCGATGGCCATGTTGGTCGCGGGTGGCGTGCCGGCGACGATGCCCACATGCTTGCCCTTCAACTTCGGGTCTTCGAGCGTGTCGACGTCCTCCAGCCCGCTGCCCGCTTTCGCAACCAGCGCGTACGATGTGCGATAATACGGATTGGTCCCCTGGACGAGATCGTCGCCTTGCGGGAAGCCCATGATGACGTCGCAGCGATGCGCACCCAGCGTCATGCGCACGAAGCCCGTGGCCTGCGGGAAGAAGACGTAGTCGAGCTTCTTCTGAAGCTTGTCCGCGAACAGCTCGGCGAGCTTGTTCTCGATTCCCTCGCCCTTCTCGTTGGAGAATGGAAGGTTGCGCGGATCGGCGCAGACGCGCAGCACCTTGGGGTCGACCAGCTCGAACGAGAGGTCACCACTATCGGTCGTCTGCGCGCGGGCGACGTCGCCGATCGCACAAGATGCCGCCATCACACACAGTGAAAACAACCAGCGACGATGTCGTCCGGCCTCCATCGCGCTTCCTCCTCATTTCATTCGAATGCTATCCATGCAACGCAGGACGCACCATGTTTGCCAAACTTTGCGTTGGCTTGTTGTGCTGCAGTGCAATGCGGCAAGCCCTGAACTGAGGCGGAAACGTGTCGCATCTCACGTCAAAGATCGCAGCCCTGTCCCTGCTGGGACTCGCGACGGTAGCACGCGCCGGGGCGGCCGAATTGCCTGTGAGCGAAGTCGCACCGGGAATCTTCGTGCACTCCGGGACCATCGCCCTGATGACCCGCGAGAACGAGGGCGATATTGCCAATGTCGGCTTCGTCGTCGGCGAGGATGCGGTGGCCGTGATCGATACCGGTGGCAGCCTTCGTGAAGGCGAGGCGCTGCTGGCCGCGGTGCGAGCCCGCACCAGCAAGCCGATCCGCTACGTCATCAACACCCACGGCCATCCCGACCACGTTTTCGGCAATGCGGCCTTCATCGCGGACGGAACCAGCTTCGTCGGCCACAGCAAGCTGCCGCAGGCGCTGGCGACGCGCGGGCCGTATTATCTCGATAGTTTCCGGCGCATCATGGGCGGCGAACTGATCGATTCCGTGAAGATCGTGCCGCCCACTGTGCTGGTTAAGGACGTCATGGCGCTCGATCTCGGATCGCGCCGGCTGACCTTGCGGGCATGGCCGGCCGCGCACAGCGACAATGACCTGACCGTGTTCGACGAGACGACCAAGACGCTGTTCGCAGGCGATCTGGTCTTTCTCCGCCACATTCCGGTGGTGGATGGCAGCATTCGCGGCTGGCTCGCCCTGCTGAAGGAGCTGGAGGCGGTTCCGGCGGTCCGCGTCGTTCCCGGTCACGGCCCTGTGAGCGACTGGCCAGCGGCTTTGACCGATGAGCGGCGTTATCTCTCGACACTGCTGTCGGACGTCCGTGCCTCGAACAAGAAGGGCGAGCCGATCCGAACCGCCGCCGAAAAAGCAGCCGCGACCGAGCGGTCGCATTGGGAACTGTTCGACGACTACAACGCCCGCAACGCAACCGCAGCATTTTCGGAAATTGAATGGGAGTAGCGGACGCGCTACGTTGTCTCCGGGATCAGCTACGCTGACTCCGAGATCAGCTACGTTGACTCCGAGATAACTGCGTCGTCCGCACAGGACCATCATCATGGGCCATACACTCCGCCTCATCGCCGCACTGGCCGGCATCGCCTTCGCGTTGCCGGCGAGCGCCGAAGAGGCCTACGATCCCTGGCCGGGCCTGGTGCAGGATATCTTCAGCAACCGTCCGATGAACGATGGCAACAATGTCATCGCCATCGAGATGCCCTATCGCGCCGAGGATGCCGCCATCGTGCCGGTGACCCTGCGCAGCAAGCTGTCGCCGGGCGATGCGCGCCGCATCCGATCGATCACGCTGGTGATCGACCGCAACCCAGCGCCGATGGCCGCGAAATTCGAGCTTGGCGCGGATGCCAATATCACCGAGATCTCCACGCGCGTGCGTGTCAACAATTACACGGACGTTCATGCGGTGGCGGAGCTCAGCGACGGCCAGCTTTACGTCTCAAAGACCTATGTGAAGGCGTCGGGCGGCTGCTCGGCGCCGGCGGGAAAGAACGCGGAAGAGGCCCAGAACCGCCTCGGCCAGATGCGCTACCGGCAATTCGCCCGCGAGGAAGCGCCGGCGAGCCGCATCCGTGAAGCGCAGATCATGATCGGCCATCCCAACAATTCCGGCCTGCAGATGGATCAAGTCACGCAGCTCTATATTCCCGCCTTCTTCGTCAACCAGCTGAAGCTGACGCAGGACGACAGCCTTGTGCTGTCGATCGAAGGCGGCATCTCGATCTCGGAAGATCCCAATCTGCGCTTCACTTACGTGTCCAACGGCGCGAAGCGATTCCGCGCGGAGGCCAAGGACACGGATGGGCACATTTTCCGGAATGAGTGGGACGTGGAGAAGCCGGGGACGTAGGTCTCTATCTTCAGCTAGAAACACCTCACCTCAGCCTCAGCCTGCGCCCGCCGCAAATCATTCACGGCCGAATTCGCCTGCTCTGATGTCCGGAATTGGGTGCCGAGATTACCCTGGACCTGAGACATGCTGAGCGCGGTCTCGGCGGTGACATAGCGCTCGTAAGAGACAATCGAGGCGACCACGTCGATCGAGCAGGAGCATTGCTCGATCGCCTGCCGCGTCTCGCCATTGGCTTTCATGCAGCCATAGACATATTCCGCGCGCGCCGACGTCGGATAATCATTGGGCTCCTCGGCCCGCGCCGCGTAGACGGTCGCCGCGAGCACGATCATAGCGGCGACAATCGGTCGTACCTGTCCCGCAAAACTCATGAGCGTCCTCCCACTGGTTGCGATGGAAGCTATGCTATGCGTATTGTCCTGAAAAGCACTCCCTTCGAGGAAATGGCTCACAAGGTGATCAGAGTTTTGGCACGAATATTGGCGCTCGCGATGATGCTGGCACTGACGCTGGGCACCTCGGCTCGTGCCGCGGACACCATCCGCCTGGCGGTGCAAAAGACCGGAACATTCTCCTGGGAACTGGCCACCATGCGCGAGGCCGGGCTCGACAAGGAGGCCAACCTGGCGCTGGAAGTCACCGAGCTTGCGAGCCCCGAGGCCGGCAAGATCGCGCTGCGCGCCGGCAATGCCGACATCATGTTGTCGGACTGGCTCTGGGTGTCGCGCGAGCGCGCGCTCGGCGCCAAGCTCACCTTCTATCCTTATTCCAGCGCGCTCGGCGCGGTGATGGTGCCCGCGGCCTCGCCGATCAAGACGCTTGCCGACCTGAAGGGCCGCAAGCTCGGCGTCGCCGGCGGCCCCATCGACAAGAGCTGGCTGCTGCTGCAGGCACAGATGAAGCAGGACGGCATCGACCTCAAATCGGATGCAACCATCGCCTATGGCGCTCCGCCCCTGATCGCCGCCAAGGCGCTCGACGGCGAGATGGATGCGAGCCTGAATTTCTGGAATTTCTGCGCCCAGCTCGAGGCCAAGGGTTTTCGGCGCCTCGCCGGCATCGAGGAGATTTTGCCGAAACTCGGCGCCAAGGGCGCGGTGTCCGCCGTCGGCTACGTCTTCGACGAGAGCTGGGCCGCGAGCCATCGCGACGCCGTGGCGCGTTTCATCGCCATGGCCCGCAAGGCCAAGCAGCTGCTGGTCACCTCGGATGTGGCCTGGGACAAGATCGCCCCGCTCACCGGCGCGAGCGATCCGGCCATGCTCAAAACCTACCGCGACCGCTATCGTGACGGCATTCCACGCCGGAACATCAACGATGAGGAAGCGGATGCGCGCGTGCTCTATCGCGTGCTGGCCGAGATCGGCGGCCGCGACCTGGTCGGTCCGGCGGCCGAGCTCGATCCCGGCACGTTCTATCACGTAGTGCCCGGAGACTGAGGTGCTGCGCCTTCTCTCCTTCGCCCTGTTTCTCGCGATCTGGTGGACCGCCGCGCTGTTCGTCGGCGGCGCAAAGCTGCCCTCCCCGTCCGCCGTGCTCGATGTCATTATCGCGGAAGCGTCAAGCGGCGCACTGTTCCTGCATCTCGGTGCGACATTGGCACGCGTCGCGCTGGCTTTCGTCCTGGCGATGTCGCTCGGCAGCGCCATCGGCTATCTGATGGGGCGGGTGAAGCTCGCCGACCGGCTCGGCGATCCCTGGCTGATCCTGCTGTTGAACCTGCCGGCGCTGGTGGTGATCGTGCTGGCCTATGTCTGGGCCGGGCTCACCGAGGCCGCGGCGATCGCGGCCATCGCCATCAACAAGCTGCCGACTGCGGTCGTTACCTTACGCGAGGGCACGCGCGCGCTCGACCGTTCGCTCGACGAGATGGCGAGCGTGTTTGCGATGCCGCGCTGGCGCACGTTCCGCCATGTCGTGCTGCCGCAGCTTGCGCCCTATATCGCGGCCTCCGCCCGCTCCGGCCTGTCGCTGGTGTGGAAGATCGTGCTGGTCGCCGAGCTGCTGGGACGGCCGAATGGCGTCGGCTTCGAGATCGGCGTCGCCTTCCAGCTGTTCGACACGCCGCGGCTGCTGGCCTATTCCCTGACCTTTGCCGCGGTCGTGCTCGTGATCGAGACGGCGCTGGTGCAGCCGTTCGAGGCCCGCGCAACGCGGTGGCGCCCCCGTGCGGCTTGAGGTCGAGATCACAGGCAAGACGTTCAAAAGCGCTGCGGGCGGAACGCAGGAGGTGCTGGCGCCGATGAAATTCGCGCTGCAGTCCGGCGAGGTCGGCGTGCTGATCGGCCCGTCCGGCTGCGGTAAAAGCACGATGCTGCGCATCATCCTCGGGCTCGACCGTGACTTCGACGGCCATGTCGCGCGCCCACCGGAGGCGCGGATCGGCATGGTGTTCCAGGAGCCGCGGCTGTTGCCGTGGCGCTCGGTCGAGCAGAATGTGCGGTTGGCGGCACCCGACGTGAGCGACGCAAAACTCGCCGAGCTTTTCAGGATTTTGGAGCTGGAGGCGCATCGCAGCCACTTCCCCGGCGAATTGTCGCTGGGGCTTGCCCGACGGGTTGCGCTGGCCCGCGCCTTTGCGGTCGAGCCCGACGTTCTGGTGCTCGATGAGCCCCTCGCCTCGCTCGACGACGCGCTGGCCGGCCGATTGCGCGACGAGATCGCGACGCTGGTCGCCAGCCGGCCCGTCACGACGCTGCTCGTGACGCACAGCCTGGACGATGCGGTGCGTCTCGGCGACCGCCTGTTCTTCCTGTCGCCCCGCCCGGCGCGCATTCTGGCCGAGGTCCCCATCGGCATCCCTCGCGAGGCACGCAGCGACGCCGCGATTGCCGCGATCAGGGCCGGGCTTGCGCGGCGAGCCCAGGATGAACAAGGCGGCGAACGCGCCGGGCGGGATGTCTCATAGGCAGCCGCACGGTCCGTGTGCTAAACAGGCCGGCAGCGGAGCCTGACGATGAGACGAACCGTTGCTCTGACGACGCTTGGCTTCGCGCTCGTCGCGACCGTGGCGAGCGCCCAGGACATGATGCGTGACGTCGACCTCACCTCACCCGCCATGGTTTCCGCTGAAATGAGCCGGCAGGAGGTCGAGGCCGTGCTGGCCAAAGCGGGCGCCGGCGCGCCCGCGGACTTCACCGGCACGCGCTTGTCGGGGCTCGATCTCTCGGGGCTCGACCTTTCCAGGTCGGTGCTTCGCGCGGCACGGCTCAACAAGACAAAACTCAGCGGCGCCCGTCTTGATCGAGCGATCCTCGATCAGGCGTGGCTTCTCGACGCAGATCTCACGGGCGCGAGCCTGAAGGACGCCAACCTATTCGCCACGCAGATGGCGCGCGCCCACCTAGACGGCGCTGATCTGACCGGCGCGCGCATCGCAGCCGACCTCAGCGGCGCAAGCCTGGTCGGCGCCTCGATCGCCGACGCGCATCTCGGCGCCGACATGCGCAACCAATCGATGGGGCTGATGCGCGCCGTGCTGCGATCGGCCAATCTGGAACGGTTGAACGCGCGCAACGCCGACCTGTCGCGCGTCGATCTCGAGTTTGCTTCCCTCAGGGGAGCCGACCTGACCGGTGCGTCGCTCCGGAACGCCCAGCTCGGCGGCGCCGACCTGAGCGGGGCGACCGTCATCGATACCGATTTCGAGGGCGCCGATCTCGCCTCCGCCAGGCTGATTGCACCGATCGGCCTTGACCGCGCCAAAAATTTCGACAAGGCAAAGAACAGCGAGCGCCTGATCAGGCAATAGCGGCGGCGCTTTGGGAGGACGATTTGATGCGTTGGGGTCTGGTGTTGATCGCGTTGCTGGCGTTTGCCGACGAAGCCGCCGCGCAAAGCAAGGGCAAGGGCATCCGGCTCTGGAATCTGACCACGGAGACCATTTCCGGCTTCCAGCTCTCGCCGGCCGGCAAGACCGAATGGGGCCCGAACCAGACCTTGAACGACAAGGACAAGGAGGTCGACCACGACGAGCGGCTGCGCATCACCGGCGTCGAGCCCGGCCACTACGACGCCAAGGTCAGCTATCCCAATTCACGGCAATGCATCGTCCGCGACATCGAGATCAAGGCCGACGCGGTGTTCTCGATCGCCGACAAGGATTTGAAGGACTGCACGAAGTAGCGCGGCAACTTACGCCTTGTCGCTCGAGTGCGGATATTCGCAGCGCCAGCGCACCGCCTGCCACTTCGGATGCTCGCCGACCCATTGCGCGATATAGGGCGGCGCGGCCATCGCGCATTGCGTCGGCGACCCCGCATAATTGAACACAATATGCTGCTCCTCGCAGGTCGCAGGCGAGAGCACCGCACACACAGTCACCACCAGGTCGATCGGATTCATGCCGGGATCCTCGCGCGGAAGCAGTTCAGGCTAACACAAAGGGATACGTTCCAAGGAGCCGGAAGTTTCAATCCGGCGTGAGAAGTAGGCGGGAACCGCTTTGCTAGAAGTTAATCCCGAACACCAGCCTTGCCTGATGCCGCTCGAAATTGACGAGGTCGAGATTGGCTCCCGCTCCGGCCGGACGGCCCCAGGCCTGCATGCTCCAGCTTAGGGTGAGCCGCGATTGCTCGGAGAGCTGGAAGTAGGCGGTCGGTCCGACGAACAGCGCCTGGCCCGAGAACCCGCCGAGGCCGATGCCCTCATACTGGCGGAAGTAGCGCAGCTCGCCGCCGAGCAGGACATTAGGGCGCACGCGCACCATGCCGGCAAAGGCCGCGCCGATGGTGGAGCTCTTCTCGGACAGCCCGCTCACCTCGAAGCGCGTCCATTCCGGCTGGTAGATCAAATTGAGCGCGCCGATCGCAAAATTCGGGATCAGCTCGCGATCGAAGGCGAGCGTGAAGGCAGTGCCGTACATCCGTCCCTTGGCGCCGCTGACTTCATCGATGCGGTCGCCATGGGTCTCGGTGGCGATCGTCATCCCGAACGGGGCCCTCTCGCGGTCGAGCAGGCGATAACGCAGGTCGAGCGAGAGGCCCTCAAAATTGAACTGGCGGCGGTCGTCGATATCGGGGACGCCGGTGATGTCATGCAGCGTGGCGGTGCCGCCGACCTCGATACGAAAATTCGGCAGCGGCACGATTTCGATCTCGACCTCATGGCCAAGGGCGCGATAGCTGCCACCGCCTTTGCCGAAGCGTCCCGTCGTCTCGGTCTGAAATTCGCGCTCGCCGGGATTGCCGACATCGCTGCCGATCATGAAGCCGAAGATATGCTCGGTGTCGAAGCCCTCTTCGGCCCTGGCGCACATTGGCACGAGCGTGAGCGTACACGCGACCGCCGTCCAGATTGTGTGGGCTCCAATGCGCATCACGAACACTACCACGGCTTCGACGGCATCCGCCATCAAAGCCGCGGCAGGTCGTCAGTCTTACTTGCGCGCAGCGCAGGCGTACATGTTGATTTCCATGCCGACCGGCACTTCCACGATCTTCGGAGCTTTCCAAGCCATTCGGGTCTCCCCAAGTATTGAGCGCGACATCGCGCCGGGCAAAACCTAGGGCTGCCTCAGCAACTGCGCAAGTCTGGAATCGGACCACGAACACAGCGAACTGTCGCGTCACACGCGTACAGTTCACTCTCGGGCAAACCGCCTTCGCTCCCAGTCAAGCGCTTCTGTTCTCAACGCAATAGCCGCAGCAGTGCGCGACCCGCGCGCGAGTTCAGCTCCTTCGCATCCAGCGTCCCATCCTTGTCGGGATTCGCCGCGTTGAAGCGCTGCTCCACCACGGCAAGATATTCGTCGAGCGTCAGCGTCCCGTCGTGATCGGGGTCGGCGGCGGCGAGTTCTTTCGCCGTTAACCGTCCGCGCAATTCACGCACGTCGAGCGTCCCGTCATGGTCGCGATCAAGCTTTGCGAACAGCGCGGCAGCCGCCTTCTTCACCTCGGCCAGATCGAGCGTGCCGTCATTGTCGGTGTCGAACATTTTGACCGCGCCGCCGGATGCCGACCAGGCCGGACCGGAGACCACAGCGAGCGTGAGCGCAAGCGCAACTGAGCGACGCGATATCATTTGGATCTCCCTGACCATAGGCCCCGATTCGCCGGGGATAGCGACAAGATAAGTCCGCAAGCCAGCCCCGGTTCAAGCCGAATTGCGATGCTTCGCCCGGGATGGAAACGGGTTGGGCCAAAATTCTCGCGCTGCGCCAATCTTCGCGCCGTGGAAATTGGTGCAGCGCATCCGCGCAAGACGCGCAACATTTCTCGAGGATTGGCGCATCAAGCCTGGCATCTGGCGTCTAACATATCGGCAGCGTGCTTTCGACTTTCGTATTGACGGGTTTTGCTTTCGGGCGGAGTGTTGCAATCGCAGCGTCAAAAGGCGCGCATATTGGGAGGAACGGATGAAACGCTTTGCGATGGCCGCGAGCCTCGTCATATCCGCATGCTCGGTTGCGAGCGCACAGACGACCGATCAACTGGTCAAAGGCGCAACCGATACGTCGAACGTTCTCAATTACGGGATGGGCTACAATCTCCAGCGCTTTTCGACGCTGAACCAGATCAACAAGGATACCGTCAAGAACCTCGTCCCGGTTTGGAATTATTCCTTTAATGATGATCGCAGCGAGGAATCGCAGCCGCTGGTGTACCAGGGCGTGATCTACGTGACCTCTCACAACGCGACCATGGCGGTCGACGCCAAGACCGGCAAGCAGATCTGGAAATCCAAGATCGAATATCCGGCCGAGACACCGCGCATCGTCTGCTGCGGCATCATCAACCGCGGTGCCGCGCTGTTCGACGGCAAGCTGTTCCGCACCACGCTCGACGCCAACGTGATCGCTATCGACGCCAAGGACGGCAAGGAGCTGTGGCGGCAGAAGGCGGCCGACATCAAGGAAGGCTATTCGATGACGGTGGCCCCGCTGGTCGCCGACGGCGTCGTCATCACCGGCATCTCCGGGGCCGAATTCGGCACCCGCGGCTTCATCGATGGCTGGGATCCGGCAACGGGCAAGCATCTCTGGCGCACCCATTCGGTCCCCTCGCCGGACGAGCCCGGCGGCGACACCTGGAAGGGCGACACCTGGAAGCTCGGCGGCGGCTCGACCTGGATCACGGGCTCCTATGATCCCGAGCTGAACACGGTCTATTGGGGCATCGGCAATCCCGGCCCGTTCAACGCGGCTGTGCGCCCCGGCGACAATCTCTACACCTGCTCCGTGCTGGCGATGGATCCAAAGACCGGCAAGATCAAGTGGCACTACCAGTTCTCGCCGAACAATCCGTTCGACTATGACTCGGTGGCCGAGATGGTCCTCGCCGACATGAACGTCGAGGGCAAGCCGACCAAGGTGCTGATGGATGCCAACCGCAACGGCTTCTTCTACGTGCTCGACCGCACCAACGGAAAGGTGCTCGCGGCCAATCCTTACGTGAAGGTGAATTGGGCAACCGGCGTCGACCTGAAGACCGGCCGTCCGATCGAGACCGACGTCGTCAAGGATGCGCGCGAGGGCAAGAAGGTCGTCGTCTATCCGTCGATCCTCGGCGGCAAGAACTGGGAGCCGATGTCGTTCAACCCGCAGACCGGATTGGCCTACGCCAACACGCTCGCCTTCGGCGGCAGGTACAAGTCGGAGCCGGCCACCTTCAAGCAGGGTGAATGGTATCTCGGCATGGACCTGACCGATCCCTGGGAATGGGGTGACGGCGCGCGCGGCCATCTGAAGGCGATCGATCCGATGACCGGCAAGGCGAAGTGGGAGGCGGCAAGTGACATCCCGCGCTTCTCCGGCGTGCTGTCGACCGCGGGCGGCGTCGTGTTCACGGGCGCGCTGACCGGCGAGTTCGAGGCCTTCGACGCCGACACCGGCAAGAAGCTCTGGCAGTTCCAGACCGGCTCCGGCATCGAGGGACAGCCGGTGACCTGGCAGCAGGACGGCGTGCAGTACATCGCCGTCACGAGCGGCTATGGCGGCGTCTACTCGCTGTTCTCCGGCGACGAGCGGCTGGCCAAGGTGCCGCCCGGCGGCTCGCTGTGGGTCTTTGCGGTGAAGCAGTAACGGCAAGAGACGTTGAGAGACAAGAGACGTTGAGAGACATGGCTCACAAGGCGGTGGCGATCCTTGCCACCGTCGCAGTGCTGACGGTCGCGCTTGCGGCGACCGTTCGTGCCGCGGACGATTCGAACGGCAATCCGCTGCAAGCGCAGATCGACCACGGCAAGTCGACCTATACCGAAAAATGCTCGCACTGCCACGGCCCCAACATGATGAACTCCGGCACCATCACGCCGGACCTGCGCGCCTTTCCCGACGACAGGACGCGCTTCGTCACCACCGTGAAGAACGGCAAGAACAACAAGATGCCGCCATGGGGCGACATTTTGAACGACGACGAGATCGGAAATCTCTGGGCCTTCATCTCCAGCCGGAGGAAGCCATGACAGGCCGGCTGGCAGCGCTCGGTCTCGCCATCATGCTTGCGGCTCCGGCAATGGCGTGGGCGGCAGATCCCCTCGGCATCTGTCTCGACGAGGACCGCCCGCCGCTCTCCGCGCATCACCGCGGCAAGCCGGACTCGGGCTTCGACGTGCTGCTGGCGCAGGCGCTCGCGGAGGGGCTGGGACGCCCGCTCAGGATCCAGTGGTTCGAGAGCAAGCTGGATGAGGATTCGAGTCCGCAGCTCGAGGCCAATGCGCTGCTGTCCGACGGCCGCTGCTCGCTGGTTGGCGGCTACGCGCTGACGACGGATTCCCTCGTCAAACCCGGCCTGAAGACAGCGCGCTTGCCGGATTTCGCCGGCGCCACGCGCGATGACCGGCGCCGCCGCGTTGCGCTCGGCGTGCTCGCCCCGAGCCGGCCTTACGTCTATTCGCCGATGACGGTGGTGCTCGGGCCGAAGGCGCGCGACCGCAAGATCAGCGATATCGGCGACCTCGCCGGCCTGCGCCTCGCGATCGAAAGCGGATCCCTGGGCGACGCCATCCTCATGACCTTCGACAGGGGGCGGTTAGTCGACAACATCACCCATCTCGTGCCCGCCCGCGACGACCTCCTGGGCGCGCTCGATCGCGGCGATTATGATGCGACCCTGATCGATCTCGCGCGCTACGACGCCCATCGCGACGCGCATCCCGACACCGCGATATCAGCCTCCGGCTATTATTATCCGATCGGGGCCAATCGCGGCTATGTCGGGCTTGGCAGCGATCCGGCCTTGATCGAGGCCGTCAACAAAGCGCTGACGGATCTTGCGGCCGAGGGCAAGATCGCCGAATTCGGCAAGCAAGCCGGCCTGACCTATCTGCCGCCGCGCGAGCCGGCGATCCTCGGCGACGTCTGGACGAAGATCATGCAGCGGTGAGCCGAGAACGCCCGCCGCAACCCGTCCGCTGGCCTAGCGGCACCGGCCGCCCTATGATGCCGCCGGAAGCCCTTGCCGTCCCGAACGAGAAAGGCAGCCCTCATGAGACCTGATGCCGTCGCCGTTGCCGCCCTGGTCATCCTGCTTTTCCCGATGGGCTATTTCCTGCTTGCGTCGCCCGCTTTCCTGCTGGTGAAGCTCGACATCCCGCCCGTCACGCAGCTATTGCGCGGGATGTTCAACATCCAGTTCAGGATGGTGAGCGTCGCCGGCGTGATCGGGACAGTAGCTTTCATCTTCGCCGGACGACCGCTGTTCGCGGCAGGCGTCGGCCTGATAGCGGTCGTCGCGATCTGGGGCCGCCCGTGGTTCATGCAACAGATAGACGACCAGCTTAGTGCCAGAGATGCGGGCGATGCGGACGCGGTGCGCCAGCTGCGTCATTTGCATTGGAAAGCAATGCTGTGCAACGCGGCGCTGGTCGCCGCTCTCGTGGCCAGCATTCCCTACGTCGCCATATCGGCGTGAGCTATCGCGTGTCCAGCAAGCCGCTACGAGCAGCAGCGTGAGGCGCGCTTAATTCTGATCCACGGCAACAGCGCCCTGTTGCCCCTTGTGGATCGAGGACGGCACCACACCGAAATATTTCCGGAACACGCGGCTGAAATGCGATGAGCTGGAGAAGCCCCACGAGAACGCGACGTCGGTGATGGTCTTGCCGCCGTGAGCTTCGAGCTCCTGGCGGCAGTTCTGGAGGCGCGCCTGCCAGATGTAATCGCTCACCGTGGTGCCACGCTCTGAGAACAGCATGTGCAGATAGCGCTTGGAGCAGCCGAGCTCGGCGGAGATCTGGTCGATGCACAGATCGGGATCGCGCAGGTGCTCGCGGATGAAAAATTGGGCACGCACATACATCGCCTCGGGCCCGACCCGATCGAACATCGTGTCGGCTTCGCGCAGCGGCAGCAGCAGCAGGTCGATCAGCGAATCGGCAACACCGACCGCGCTGTTGGCCGACAGCTTCGCCGCCTCGTCGAACGTGGCATGGACGAAATCATGGGCGATCCGTCCTGTCCCCGTCTTCGCCGACAGCTTGCAGGCCGGCATGCGCTGCGACGGGAAGCCGCGATCGCGCAGCAGCGCCTTCGGCACGATCACCACGTCGTGGCGCGTGAAGGCGGGACTGACGATCAGATGCGGACATGAGACGTCATAGGCGATGATGTCGCCCGGGTTCAGCTCGATGTGGCGGCCTTCCTGCTCGAAATAGGACACACCATATGTCTGGAAGTGAATTTTGATGTAGGGGTGCTCATTGGCCTTGGCGCGCGCCAGCGTGTGCGCGATGCGATGCTGGCTGACCTCGATCTGACAGAGCTTCAGGCGCGAGACGCTGGTGTAGTCGATGCGTCCCTCGAGCGAGGTTGCTTCCAGCGGATCGACATCGAAGTGCCCGCACAGACTCGTCAGCCCGTCGATCCAGCTCTGGATCTGTCGCTTCGGCGTTAGTCCGGTCGTCGAGAGCGTGTGAATTGTGTCGGACATTAATCCAGCCACTGGTGATACCCGGAGATCCGACGCGAATCGCGGCCAGCGCCTGCTGGAGCCCTCAGCCTTGATTGCGTGACGTTTACCTCAACTTTGGGCGGTCTTTGAAACGAGCGCCATCGTTCCTTTGCTGCCCTTGAAAGTTAATCCTCCGCCTTAGTTGCAACGCCGTCAAGCGGAACCTGAGCGTTGGCGCGCGGCGCCAAGCCGCGCGGAAGCCGCTGAATTCGCTACTGCAAAATCAAAAACTTTGCCTCCGTGCGCTGTCGAGCAAAGCGGCTTCTCTCTTGGGCAAGTTTCCCGATAGCGAAGTCGTTAGGAATTACGGCAGGAACAAAAAAAACGGGCCGCTCCTGCACGCGGACCTGTAGCTCTCATCCTGAGGAGGAAACAGCCCAGCATCGTTTCTGGTCCCCAACGTGACCGCCCTGCACGAGCAGACGCCGGACGAAAAGCCCGGTGATTAAGCAATGCTTCGGAAACAATAAAACGCGACCAACGGAGGAATGACTATGCGCAAGGTGCTACTGGCGACCTTTCTTGGCTCCGCAGCGGCTCTCGCCGTCGGCGGCGCCTCTGCCAATGACGAGCTGAACAAGATGTCGCAGAACCCGAAAGATTGGGTGATGCCGACGGGCGACTATGCCAATACCCGCTACTCCAAGCTCAACCAGATCAACGCACAAAATGTCGGCAAGCTCCAGGTCGCCTGGACCTTCTCGACCGGCGTGCTGCGCGGCCACGAAGGTGGCCCGCTGGTCATCGGCAACATGATGTACGTCCATACGCCGTTCCCGAACAAGGTCTACGCCATTGACCTTTCGCAGGAGAACAAGATCGTCTGGAAGTACGAGCCAAAGCAGGATCCGAACGTCATCCCGGTGATGTGCTGCGATACGGTTAACCGCGGCCTGTCTTACGGTGACGGCAAGATCTTCCTGCATCAGGCCGACACAACCTTGGTTGCGCTCGACGCCAAGTCCGGTCAAGTTGCATGGACCGCCAAGAACGGCGATCCCAGCAAGGGCGAGACCGGCACCTCCGCGCCGATGGTCATCAAGGACAAGGTGCTGGTCGGCATCTCCGGCGGTGAGTTCGGCGTTCAGGCCCACATGACCGCCTACGACATCAAGACCGGCAAGGTCGCCTGGCGCGGCTATTCGGAAGGGCCGGACGACCAGATCCTGGTTGACGACAAAACCACCGCACTCGGCAAGCCGGTCGGCAAGGACTCCAGCCTGAAGACGTGGCAAGGCGATCAGTGGAAGATCGGCGGCGGCGCGACCTGGGGCTGGATCTCCTACGATCCCGAGCTGAACCTCGTCTATTACGGATCGGGCAACCCCTCGACTTGGAATCCGAAGCAGCGTCCCGGCGACAACAAATGGTCGATGACGATCTGGGCACGTAACCCGGACACCGGTGTGGCCAAGTGGGTCTACCAGATGACGCCCCATGACGAATGGGACTATGACGGCGTCAACGAGATGATCCTCTCGGATCAGTCGATCAACGGCCAGCCGCGCAAGCTGCTGACGCATTTCGATCGCAATGGTCTTGGCTACACGCTCGATCGCACCAACGGCGAACTGCTGGTCGCCGAGAAGTACGACCCGAAGGTGAACTGGACCTCCGGCGTCGACATGGACAAGAGCTCCGCCACCTATGGCCGTCCGAAGGTGCTCGACGCAGCTTCGACCGACAAGGCGGGCGAAGATCACAACGTGAAGGGCATCTGCCCGGCGGCGCTCGGCACCAAGGACGAGCAGCCGGCGGCCTACTCGCCCGACACGCAGCTGTTCTATGTTCCGACCAACCACGTCTGCATGGACTACGAGCCGTTCAAGGTCAGCTACACCGCGGGCCAGCCCTATGTGGGCGCGACGCTCTCGATGTATCCGCCGCCAGGTGAAACCAATATGGGTAACTTCATCGCCTGGGACGGCAAGACTGGCAAGATCGTCTGGTCGAACAAGGAGCAGTTCTCGGTCTGGTCGGGTGCGCTCGCAACCGCCGGCGGCGTGGTGTTCTACGGCACGCTCGAAGGCTACCTGAAGGCAGTCGACGCCAAGACCGGCAAGGAGCTCTACAAGTTCAAGACTCCCTCCGGCATCATCGGCAACGTCACCACCTACGAGAACGGCGGCAAGCAGTATGTCGCAGTGCTCTCCGGCGTGGGCGGCTGGGCCGGTATCGGTCTGGCAGCCGGCCTGACCGATCCGACCGCAGGTCTCGGCGCGGTCGGTGGCTACGCGGCGCTCAGTAACTACACGGCACTCGGCGGCACGCTGACCGTGTTCTCGCTGCCGGCGAACTAGCCTCACCTCCGTATCGCTCCGGCGCGTGGATCAACTCCACGCGCCGGCTCGTCTCCACCGAACGCCTTCGAGGAACACCTTTTGCGTAAAATCTGCTCTGTCATTGCTGCGATGATCTTCGTTGCGTCCGGAGGAATTGCTGTCGCGGACGGCTCGGGCGACCCGACCGCCGTCAAGCAGAACGAAACTGGCGAATGGCTCGATAAGGAGGGTAACCCGACCTACAAGATCAACGGCGACTCCGTCGACTGGTACACCTATTCCGGATACCGCCGCTATCACTCGGACTGCCATGTGTGTCATGGCCCGGACGGCATGGGCTCGACCTATGCGCCCGCACTGAAGGATTCGCTCAAGACGATGAACTATGCCGATTTTCTCGGCGTCGTCGCCTCGGGCCGCAAGAACATCTCCACCGCCGCAGAGAACGTGATGCCGGCCTTCGGAGATAACCCGAACGTCGCCTGCTACATGGACGATCTCTACGTCTATCTGCGCGCCCGCTCCGATGAGGCCTGGGGCCGCGCCCGTCCCGGCAAGCATGAGGACAAGAACGACGCCTATACCAAGACTGAAGACTCATGCATGGGCAAGAAGTGAACGTTGCAGCCCGGCCGAGGCTTAAGTCTTGGCATCCTGCGAGAATCTGAGGAGTTACCGATGAAGACACGTGCCGCTGTCGCTTTTGAAGCCAAAAAACCGCTCGAGATCGTCGAAGTCGATCTGGAAGGGCCGAAGGCCGGCGAGGTCCTGGTCGAGATCAAGGCGACGGGCATCTGCCATACCGACGCCTACACGCTCGACGGTCTCGACAGCGAAGGAATCTTCCCGTCGATCCTCGGCCACGAGGGCGCCGGCATCATCCGCGAGATCGGCGCGGGCGTGACCTCAGTGAAGCCCGGCGATCACGTCATTCCGCTCTACACGCCGGAATGCCGTCAGTGCAAAAGCTGTCTGAGCCAGAAGACCAATCTCTGCACCGCGATCCGCGCGACGCAGGGCAAGGGTGTGATGCCTGACGGCACCAGCCGCTTCTCCTACAAGGGCAAGCCGATCTACCACTATATGGGCTGCTCGACCTTTTCCAACTTCACGGTGCTGCCCGAGATCGCGGTGGCGAAGATCCGCGAGGACGCCCCCTTCGACAAGAGCTGCTATATCGGCTGCGGCGTCACCACCGGCGTCGGCGCCGTCGTCAACACCGCGAAGGTCGAGCCGGGCTCCAACGTCGTCGTGTTCGGCCTCGGCGGAATCGGGTTGAACGTGATCCAGGGCGCCAAGATGGCCGGCGCCGACAAGATCATCGGCGTCGACGTCAACGACTCCAAGGAGGAATGGGGCCGCCGGTTTGGCATGACCCACTTCGTCAACCCCAAGAAGATCACCGGCGACATCGTCCCGCATCTGGTGACCCTGACCGACGGCGGTGCCGACTACACCTTCGACTGCACCGGCAACACCACGGTGATGCGCCAGGCGCTGGAAGCCTGCCATCGCGGCTGGGGTACATCGATCATCATCGGCGTCGCCGAAGCCGGCAAGGAGATCGCAACCCGCCCATTCCAGCTCGTCACCGGCCGCAACTGGCGCGGCACCGCCTTCGGCGGCGCCCGCGGCCGCACCGACGTGCCGAAGATCGTCGACTGGTACATGAACGGAAAGATCCAGATTGACCCGATGATCACCCACACGCTCAAGCTCGAAGACATCAACAAGGGCTTCGACCTGATGCACGAGGGTAAATCAATTCGTTCAGTCGTCGTGTTCTAGCTCGCAAGCGTCACCCCCAAGGAGGATCGACCCATGACTGCACTCCATCCCTCGATCGACAACGGTATCAAGCAAGGCACAGGCCACTTCGCCGGCGGCACGCTCGCCTGCAAATGCAAGGACCACCAGGTCAAGGTCGGCGTGAAGGGCGACGTCGCCCACAACCACGCCTGCGGCTGCACCAAGTGCTGGAAGCCGGCGGGTGCGACCTTCTCGGTCGTGGCCGTCGTGCCGCGCCAGAACGTCACCGTGCTCGAGAACGGCGACAAGCTCCAGATCGTCGATCCCTCGGCGGCGATTCAGCGTCACGCCTGCAAAGCGTGCGGCACGCATATGTTCGGCCGCATCGAGAACAAGAACCATCCGTTCTACGGGCTCGACTTTATCCATCCGGAGCTGTTCCAGGAGCAGGGCTCGCAGGCGCCGCAATTCGCCGCCTTCGTCTCCTCGGTGATCGAATCCGGCGTCAAGCCGGAGCAGATGGCCGGCATCCGTTCGCGGCTGAAGGAAATTGGGCTCGAGCCCTATGACTGCCTGTCGCCAGCGCTGATGGATGCGATCGCGACCCACACGGCGAAGGCCAAGGCCGCCTGACAAGGCTGCCAGAACCTTGTCCGTCCCCTCGCTGGTCCCCAGAGAGGGGACGGACAGCTCTCGAATGGTTTGCGGCGAGCTTGCCGCCAGTGCACTTTGCGTATGCGAGCGCGTTCCGCTCCCTCAGTCCTGGTCTCTGAATGACTGCGCAGTGCCGCCCACTTCCTGCTTGAAGTCAGCGTCCCTGCGATTCTCCCTCCCTCGACTGAGGCATACTGCTTCGTCCGCGCAGTCCCTCTGGCGGACGAAGCTTTTTTCACCGCGCCTCAGATTCCGTGATTGTGCGACGCGCGACCTGTTGCCGCGCCCTGCTTTTGACAAACCCCGGATGCAATCTGTTCACGTCGAGAACACCCGGCTGTGAATGCCGGTCCGGCGCGATCTCTGCTACGGTCGCGCCGTCACGATGCCGCGCGAGCTCAATCAATCAAGAACAAAACGGGAGGTATCGAGCACATCCGGACATTGCGATTCGTATTCCAGCTTCATGCCGGGATTTGCCCGCGCAGGACAACCGGCTGGAGTGCGGTTGCGACAGCGCACGGACCATTGTGCCGACAGACATCGGCCAGTCCAACATCGGCAAAGCTTATGAAGAGCGAGGGACGATCATGATCAAGGTGAAGATCAACGGCCAGGAACAGAGCTGGGACGGCGACCCGGATCTCCCGCTACTCTGGTTCCTGCGCGACGAAGCCGGGCTGACCGGCACCAAATTCGGATGTGGCCAGGCCCTGTGCGGCGCCTGCACCGTCATCATCGACAAGGAGGCGGTCCGCTCCTGCATCACCTCGATCAACGACGTGGCGGGGCGCGAGGTCACCACGATCGAGGGGCTGCATCCGGATGGCGATCATCCCGTCCAGAAGGCCTGGCGCGAGGTCAATGTTCCCCAATGCGGCTTCTGCCAGGCCGGCCAGATCATGCAGGCGGCTGCGCTGCTGATGGAGAACCCCAAGCCGTCGCATGACCAGATCCGCGAGGCGATGTCCGGCAACATCTGCCGCTGCGGCTGCTACCAGCGCATCGAGAACGCCGTCCACCTCGCATCAACGGGAGTGTGACATGAATTTCATCGACAATCCGCGGAAGCTTCGTGGCTTCGAAAAGAATCTGAAGGTCGAGAAGATTTCGCGCCGCAGTATCCTGAAGGGGCTCGGCGTCACCGGCGGCTTCGTGCTCGCCGCACCCGTGATGACGCGCCGGGCCTTCGCCTATGAGACCGGCGCCGGCAAGATGCCGCATGGCGTTGTGGTCGATCCGCGCGTGTTCGTCGCGGTCGCGCCTGATGGCACCGTCACCATCCTCGCCCACCGCGCCGAGATGGGCACCGGCGTGCGTACCAGCCTGCCGCTGATCGTGGCCGAGGAGATGGAGGCCGACTGGTCCAAGGTCAAGGTGCAGCAGGCCCATGGTGACGAGGTCAAGTTCGGCAACCAGGACACCGACGGCTCGCGCAGCACGCGGCATTATCTCATCCCGATGCGCCAGATCGGCGCCTCCGCCCGTACCATGCTGGAGCAGGCCGCGGCAAAGCGCTGGGGCGTGCCGGCGACGGAAGTGAAGGCAGTCAATCACGAGGTCGTCCACAGCGCCAGCGGCCGCAAGCTCGGCTTCGGCGAGCTCGCAGCCGACGCCGCCAAGGAATCGGTGCCGAGCATCGAAGGCCTCAAGCTGAAAGACCCCAAGGATTTTCGCTATCTCGGCAAGGGTCAGGTCAGCATCGTCGATCTCCACGACATTACCACCGGCAAGGCGCGCTATGGCGCCGACGTGCGACTGCCCGGGATGAAATACGCCGTGATCGCCCGCCCACCGGTGACCGGCGGCAAGCTCACCTCGTTTGATCCGGACGCTGCACTGAAAGTGCCCGGCGTCGAGAAGGTGATGCAGGTGCGCGGCTGGCCGTGGCCGTCGAAATTCCAGCCGCTCGGCGGCGTCGCGGTGATCGCGCGCAACACCGGCGCTGCGATCAAGGGCCGCGACGCGCTGAAGCTCGTCTGGGACGACGGCGCCAACGGCAAATACGACTCGGTTGCCTATCGCAAGGAGCTCGAGGAGGCCTCGCGCAAGCCGGGCCTCGTCGTGCGCCAGGAGGGCGACGCGGACGCCGCGCTGAAGGCGGCGGACAAGGTCGTGATCGGCGAATATTACCTGCCGCATCTCGCTCATGTCAGCATGGAGCCGCCGGTCGCGGTCGCCGATGTCAAGGGCGACAAGGCGGAGATCTGGGCGCCGGTGCAGAGCCCGGGCGGCACGCGCGAGGACGTCGCCAAGACGCTCGGCATCCCCGAGGGCAATGTCACCGTTAATGTCACGCTGCTCGGCGGCGGTTTCGGCCGCAAGTCGAAATGCGACTTTGCGCTCGAGGCGGCGCTGCTGTCGAAGGAGCTCGGCACGCCGGTCAAGGTGCAGTGGACGCGTGAGGACGACCTCCACCACGACTTCCTGCACACGGTCTCGGTGGAGCGGATCGAGGCGGGGCTGGACAAGGACGGCAAGGTGATCGCCTGGCGCCACCGCAGCGTGGCGCCGACCATCGCCTCGACCTTCGCTGCCGGTGCCAAGCATGCGGCGTCCTTCGAGCTCGGCATGGGCCTCGTCGACATGCCGTTCGAGATCGCCAATATCAGTTGCGAGAACCCGGAGGCAGCCGCATTCACCCGCATCGGCTGGTTCCGCTCGGTCTCGAACATCCCGCGCGCCTTCGCGGTGCAGTCGATGGTCGGCGAGATCGCAAATGCGACCGGACGCGACCAGAAGGAGACGCTGCTCGCACTGATCGGCACACCACGCATCGTCAAGCCCGCCGTCAAGGACATGTGGAACTACGGCGAGCCCTATGACAGCTACCCGATCGACACCGCGCGCCTGCGCAAGGTGGTCGAGCTGGTCGCCGAGAAGGGTGAATGGGGCCGACAGGTCCCGAAGGGCCACGGCCTCGGCATCGCCGTGCACCGCAGCTTCGTCAGCTACATTGCGACCATTGTCGAAGTCGCTGTCGACGACAAGGGCAAGCTGACGGTGCCGCGGGTCGATACCGCGATCGACTGCGGCACCTATGTCAACCCGGAGCGCATCGCCTCGCAGATCGAAGGCGCCGCGATCATGGGCCTGAGTCTCGCCAAATATGGCGCGGTCACTTTCAAGGACGGCAAGGTGGAGCAGAAGAACTTTGACGACTTCCAGGTCATCAGGATGGACGAATCTCCCGTGGTGACCAATGTCTACATCGTCCCGCCCGGACCCGACACGCCGCCGAGCGGCGTCGGCGAGCCCGGCGTGCCGCCGTTCGCGCCTGCACTGATGAACGCGATCTTCGCCGCGACCGGAAAGCGCATCCGCGCATTGCCGATCGGCAAGCAATTGGAGGCTTGACGGAACAGACGCGGCCTCGCGCCGTTTCCATCGATCTGACTGGAGCAGATCGATGACAGACATTCCAAGGGCGCTCGCAGTCTCGCTGCTGTCGAGCGTCTTTCTTTTGACGAATGCAGCCGCGTTCGCCCAGAGCACCGCCACGCCGCCGAGCACGGCGACGCGCCCCACCGCGCCGGAGCAAAACTCGCTTCCCAACGCCAGCGCGCCGCCCGCCTCGACCACCCAGACCACGGGGCAAAGCAGCGCCGATCCGAAGGTTCAGGAGATGAACCAGAAGGAGAAGGACAAGGTGGATCGCCAGGGGAAGTAGCGACGTTCACACACGCAAAATGCGGCGGACGTTGCCGTCCGCCGCATTTGCCCCCACTCGCTCCGCCGTCTTCGATCCGCCTGCGGAGCTTATTTCTTCAGTGCGAACACCCAGATCACGCCGCCTTGCGGCACGTTGGACTCGATGCCGATATTGTTGGTCGCGAGCGCGTCCTGGATGCGCTGCGCGTCCACGCCCCAGCCCGACTGGATCGCGATGTATTGCGTGCCGTCGATCTCATAGGACATCGGCATGCCCATGATGCCGGAGTTGGTCTTCTGCTCCCACAACTGCTCGCCGGTCTTGGCGTTGAAGGCGCGGAAGTTGCGGTCGTTGGTGCCGCCGGCGAAGACGAGATCGCCCGCGGTTGCCGTGACCGAACCGAACATCTGCGATTTCGGGAAGTTGTGCTGCCACACCTTCTTGCCGGTCGCGGGATCCCAGGCCTGGATCTCGCCGAAATGATCGGCGCCCGGCTTGGTCTTCAGGCCGATATCCTCCGGCTTGGTGCCGAGCCAGAGCTCCCCTGGCTTGAGCGCGATCTTCTCGCCGGTGAAGCCGCCGCAGAAATTCTCGTTGGCGGGAACATAGACGAGGCCGGTCTTCTGGCTGTAGGCCGCCGACGGCCAGTCCTTGCCGCCCCACAGTGACGGACAGAACTCGACGCGCTTGCCGACCACCGGCTTGTGCGCGGGATCGAGGATCGGCTTGCCGTTCTCGTCGATGCCCTTCCAGACGTCGGTCGAGACGAACGGCCAGCCGGCAACGTAGTTGATCTTGGTCGGTGTGCGCTCGAGCACCCAGAAGATTGCGTCGCGGCCCGGATGAACCAGGCTCTTGATGCTGCGGCCGTCACGCTGCAGGTCGATCAGCATCGGCGCATCGACCTCGTCCCAGTCCCAGGAATCGTTCTGGTGGTACTGGTGATAGGTCTTGATCTTGCCGTTGCCGGGATCGAGCGCAAGCACCGACGAGGTGTAGAGATTGTCGCCGGGATGCATCTCGCCGGGCCACGGCGCGGCGTTGCCGACGCCCCAATAGACCGTCTTGGTCTCCTTGTCGTAGGTCCCGGTCATCCAGGCCGAGCCGCCGCCATTCTTCCAGTCGTCGCCCTGCCATGTGTCGTGGCCGGGCTCGCCTTCGCCGGGAATGGTGAAGGTCCGCCACAGCTCCTTGCCGTCCTTGGCGTCGAAGGCGGCGACATAGCCGCGCACGCCGAACTCGCCGCCGGAGCCGCCGACGATGACCTTGCCATCGACGACCAGCGGCATCAGGGTCATGTATTGACCCTTCTTGTAATCCTGCACCTTGGTGTCCCACACCACCTTGCCGGTCTTGGCATCGAGCGCGACGACGTGGTCGTCGGTGGTGGCGAGATAGAGCTTGTCCTCCCACAGGCCAACGCCGCGGCTGGTCGGATGCAGCTGGAACAGATCATCCGGGAGCTGCCGCTTGTAGCGCCAGTATTCATCGCCGGTTTTCGCGTTCAGCGCGATCACCTGCCCCATCGGCGTTGCCACGAACATCACGCCATTGTTGACGATCGGCGGCGCCTCATGGCCTTCGACCACGCCGGTGGCAAACGTCCAGACCGGCGCGAGATCCCTAACGTTGGAGGTGTTGATCTGGTCGAGCGGGCTATAGCCCTGCCCGTCATAGGTGCGCCGATAGAGCATCCAGTTGCCTGGCTCCGGATTCTCGAGGCGTTGCTGGGTGACGGGCGCGTAGCTCTCGATCGGTCCGGCGATTGCAGCGGTCGAGACAAGGCACGTGAAGGCGACGAAGCCGGACAGCAGTATTTGCTTCCTGGTGATGGACGTTTTCTTCGACGTTTTCATGGACGTTCCCCTTTTTCATCCGTTTGAATTCTTGTTTTGAATTCTTGTCGTTCGTCCCGACGTCCGCCCCTCGGCGGATGCGGCCTCTTGTGACGCGGGCACGACCCGCACGTCCATCATCCCGGCTGCGCGCCACCTACCTTTCCGATGAATCCACCCGCGACGCTGAGCGAACCGTCAGCGAGCGCAAGCGGCAGCGCGGCGAGCCGCCGCGGCGCCGGCCCGAACACCACCTGCGCGCTGGCGCGGGGATCGTATTCGGAGTTGTGGCACATGCATTTGAACACCTCCTTGTCGCCGACATCGCTCTTGACCCAGGCGGTGACGGGACAGCCGGCATGGGAGCAGATCGCCGAATAGGCGATGATGCCGTCGACGGCACGCGCGCGCGTTTGCTCGTCGAGCTCGGCAGCATCGAGCCGGATGATCAGGATCTCGTTGAGCCGCGAGGCATTGCGCACCACCGATGTCTTGGGATCCTGCGGCCAGGCATGCACCGGCGGGCCGCCAGCCGTCAGATCAGCCGGTTTGATGAGCTTTCCTTCGTGATCGCCTTCGGAGAACACGAGCATGTCGCCCTTCTGCGGACGTTCGTCGGAGCCGGGCGGATCTTCGCCCGCACGCGCTGGCGCGGAACAGCCGAGACAGGCGGTGGTGGCGAGTGCACCGAGCAGCAATGTTCGCCGCGTTTGCTCCGCGCTCACATCGGCTTCGGGTTCCGCAGTGCTGCCGGGGGATGATAAAGTGATATTGAATGATGCGCGCGACATGCACGGTAGCAGGCGCTGGAACTCTGCCGAAATGAAGGCGAAGAATTGGCGCCGCAATGCATCAATATGGCTTTGCTCGCTTTGATTGAACGCGATTGAACGCATTCAAACGGGTTTTTGCCATTTCAACGTCATGCCGCGCGATCGGCATGATCATTTTGCAGATCAGACCGATCATGTTGGAATTGGTGCCAGGCGCTTTTAACAGCGCGACGCAACCAGTCGTGTTCAGGACCTGAGCACGTGACGCGGCGACGCGATGCGGCCGGCGATGGTGGCCGACGCCATTTCAAAACTGTCGGCGATGCGACGCGCCTTGTCGATGAACAGCGCAGCCGCCGGCGGCGGGCAGACTTCGCGCGCGGTTTGTTCGAACAAATCGAGCCAGCGGTCGAAATGATCGCCGACCAGGCTCAGCGGCATATGCGCCCGCATCGGCGAGCCATGGTAGCGGCCGGTCATCAGCACCACCGACGACCAGAACCCCTTGAGCTTGGCGAGATGCTCGTCCCAATTCTGCACGATCGCGAATACCGGTCCGAGCAGCGTGTCCTCGCGGACGCGGCCGTAGAAACGGGTGACGAGTTCCCCGATCATCTCCTCGGTGATCCCGGTGCGCTCGATCGCATTCAGGGTTAGCAGGTTCCGCCGTTCGGCCGCAGCTTCCCGCTCGGCCTTCAGTCGATCCGACATGTCCTTTGTTTTCCGTTTTTTGTTGTTCCCGCGAGCCGCCCGTTCGACATTGTCGGACCAATTGCACGCGGCGTCTTTGTCGCAGCGCAAATTGCGGGAGTGAGCGACGGGTGCTAAGCCCGCCGCCCGCGCCAAATCAGGCGCCGTAAGTGTAAAAGCCCTGCCCGGTCTTGCGGCCGAGATGGCCGGCATCGACCATTTCCTTGAGCAAGGGGGCCGGACGGTATTTAGGGTCGTTGAAGCCCTTATAAAAGACCTCCATCACCGACAGCATGGTGTCGAGCCCGACCAGATCGGCCAGTGCCAGCGGGCCGATCGGATGGTTGCAGCCGAGCTTCATGCCGGCGTCGATTTCCTCCGCGGTCGCGATGCCCTCCTGGAGCGCGAAGATCGCCTCATTGATCATCGGGCACAGGATGCGGTTGACCGCAAAACCCGGGCTGTTCTTGGCCGTGATCGCCACCTTGCCGACGCGCTGGGCGAAATCAAGCGCCTGAGCGTGGGTGTCGTCCGAGGTCTGCAAGCCGCGGATCAGCTCCAGCAGCGCCATCACCGGAACTGGATTGAAGAAGTGCATGCCAATGAAGCGGTCGGGGCGATCGGTGGCGGCGGCAAGCTTGGTGATCGAGATCGACGAGGTGTTGGTCGCAACCAGCGTGCGCGGCGACAGCGCAGCGCAGAGGTCCTTCAGGATCTTGACCTTGAGCTCCTCGTTCTCGGTCGCGGCCTCGATGACGAGATCGCAATCGGAGAGTTTTGCGCGATCGGTCGTGCCGGTGATACGCTTGAGCGTCGCCTCGCGATCGGCCGCCGACATTTTCTCCTTCTTGACCAGGCGCTCGAGGCTGCCGCCGACGGTCGAAATGCCGCGGTTCACTGCCGCATCGGAGATGTCGACCATCACGACCGAAAGCCCGGCCGCGGCGCAGATCTGGGCGATGCCGTTGCCCATGGTGCCTGCTCCGATGATGCCAACGGTATTGATCATAGCCTGACGTCCTTCTCGTTGAGCGAGCCCGCAATCGACTACGGCGTGCCCGGTTTGACCCGACTTTCAATCCGCGGCCGCCAAAGTGCTGCGCCGCATCCAGGCTCTTCCTTAAAGCATCCGTGGCGAGAATAAAGTCGCCTTTCCGCTCGCGAAGGGCATGATTTCGCTGTCTCGCGACCGTTTTGGCCCGAGTTTTGCGGCTCGTTTTCGCCCCCGGGATTGCCGAGGGCGCAGGGAAGGCCGGGCGCCGGCTGGCACCCGCGGTCCGCTGTGCGCGGGTAGCGCAGTGGAGAACTGCACAGCGGCGTACAGGGCAGCCGAGACATCCCGACCTTCCCTGCGCGAGTGGTTTGACGGCTTATGCCGTGCCCTCCCCGGAGCCGAATTCCTTTGGCCTCCGTCGCCTTGCGAAAAGATGGCGACGAGGAGCCGGTTGGCCCGCTGCCGCCTTCCGCAAGGCTTGACTGTAGCGACGACAGTCAGGACCACACGGTTTTGCCGTACGCAGCACGCGCCGTTCGTCACACGCGGCCGAGTGCTCACGAGGTTCGGCTCAATCCTCCGCTCGCCCTGCTCCCGACCCCTGCGTGCCGACGCGCGCCGGCGTCCACCGCAACTCACCCACGTACCGGACGACTCGCGATCCGTCCCTCGTGCCGGGTAAGCTGGAACGATACATACGCCAATTCCGAATTTCGGTAAAGCGGTATATTTTCGTGATACTGGCTTGACAATCGGGAGCTCGCTGTTGGCAGAGTGTTTTGCCCGTCGGAGGAGACCTTGTATTCTCTAACCTGTCGGCACGAACGGCAGGGACCAAGTGTGAAGCAACTTCGCAGCCACGACATCGACCATTCCAGGACATTCGGCCCTGCACCGGGGCATCAGGCCGGATGAACGACTTCGCACGATCCGTCGTTGCTGCCTTCACGCTGATTGGCGAAGCCGATCCCGAGCTGGTCGGCATTGTCGCCCTCTCGGTGCGCGTCAGCCTGACGGCCAGCATCGTCGCACTGCTGATCGGCGCGCCGTTCGGGGCCTTTCTTGCGATCACCCGCTTCCGCGGGCGGCAGGTCGTCATCGTGCTGACCAATGCGCTGCTTGGCCTGCCGCCGGTCGTGGTCGGACTGGCGCTCTATCTTCTGCTGTCGCGATCCGGTCCGCTCGGCGCCGCCGGCCTGCTGTTCACGCCGGCGGCCATGGTGATCGCACAGACGCTGCTGGCGACCCCGATCGTGGTCGCGCTGGTGCACCGGCCGGCGAGCCTGCTGTGGGCGGAATATGGCGACCTTGCGCGGATCGACGGACTATCGACGCTGCGCAGCATCGGCCTACTGTTCGCACTCGGCCGGACCTCGCTGCTGACAGCCTTTCTCGCGGCGTTCGGACGCGCCATCGCCGAAGTGGGCGCCATCATCATTGTTGGCGGCAACATTCGTGGCTTTACCCGCACGATGACCACCGCGATCGCGCTGGAGACCAGCAAGGGCGACCTGCCGCTGGCACTCGGGCTCGGGCTGATCCTGCTCGCGCTCAGCGTGGCGGTCTCGACACTCGCCTTCCTGCTAGTGGGACGCATTGGGGAAAAATAGCTGCTCGCCGCCGACCTTGTAGCCGGCGATCGCGTCCTGCCCCTTGGGCGAGATTAGCCAGTCGATGAAGGCTTGCCCGTCCATCGCCTTCACGTTCGGATGCTTTTCCGGATTGACCAGCATGACGCCGTACTGATTGAACAGCCGCTTGTCGCCCTCGGTCAGGATCGCAAGCTCGCCGCGGTTCTTGAACGACAGCCAGGTGCCGCGGTCCGACAGAAGGTAGGCGCTCGACGACGACGCCATGTTGAGTGCCGGGCCCATGCCCTGGCCGATCTCGCGGTACCAGCCGTCCTTGCCGATCGCGACATCGACGCCGGCCTCCTTCCACAATCTCAGCTCGGCCGCATGCGTGCCGGACTTGTCGCCGCGCGAAATGAACGGCGCCTTTGACGCCGCGATTTTACGCAGGGCCTCAGCGACGTCCTTGCCACCGGCGATTTCTGCGGGATCGCTCCTTGGGCCGACGATGATGAAATCGTTGTACATGACGTCAAAACGCTTCACGCCCTGCCCCTCGGACATGAACTTGTCTTCGGCCGGCCTGTCATGGACGAACACCACATCGGCATCGCCGCGCCGGCCGATGTCCAGCGCCTGGCCGGTGCCGACGGCCACGACCTTGACCTCGATGCCTTCGGCCGTCGAGAACAGCGGCAGCAAATAGCCGAACAGCCCCGACTGCTCCGTCGATGTCGTCGAGGCCACGGTAATGCTGCGGTCTTGCGCCGGTGCACATGTCGACCAGACCAGAACCGCTGCGATGGCGGCAAGCTTTTTCATTGCGTCGTCCTTACGCCCATGGACTTTCAAATTAGTCGGGAAGGATGACGTAGGAAAGCTCGACGTTCGGCGTCGTCGGCAGATCGAGCAGATCGCGCGCCGGACCGGTTCGCGAAGGGAACGCCCTCACGCCTGCCTCACGGCCGCTAAACCTCGCGTGAGTTGCCGCACGATCATGTGGCAACGCGGAATATTGTCCGTTTCGCCCGATCCATTCGATAGAACGGTTTGGAGCGTCCCATGACAAAGACAAGCATCGTCGCGGCCTTGCGGATCATTTTGTCGCTTGCGATCGCCGGCCCGGCGCGGGCCTGGCCCGGACAGTTGTCAAGCCTCGACTGCACGTGGGGCGGCAAGCATGCGGAATGCGAAGCGCTCACCATGGCGCTGGTCCGCAAGCACGCCCTCGCGCATCCGCACATCCGCAAGACCGAGCACGCGGCCATCCGGCTTGTGCCAACGCGCCAGCCCGATCGCAACGAAGATCCACTCGCATCGATGCATTTCGAATGAACGCCGCGGCGCGCGAGACTGTGCAGATGTTCTGCAATTGGTCCCGCCTAGATTGACAGGGGTGTGACGGCCGGGGCAGTTTTTCACATTGCTGGCGAATCAGCGATGGCCTACGGCCTGAGTATCTCTTGGACAACTCCCAGTGCTTTCGAGACTGATATCGTTGCTGAGCCGCATTCCTGCGGTGAAATGGGCGTTCAACCGGCTACGGCCTCTGCCGCACAGCGGCAGTCTCGAGGTGGCGCGTAGCGCTGCGGATGAAGAGTCGGTCATCGAGGAAGAAGCTTCGATCTCTTCGGTTGGTGTTGCGAGCGGGACGGTCGACGCGCCCGAAGTCATCAGCAGTGATCCGCCTGCGGAACACTCGACGGATGTTGAACCCGACGTCGTCGAAGAGGTCCCGGTCTCGACTGTCGAAGTCGAAGCCGTCGAGGCGCCTGAGCCCCTTATCATCAGCGAGGCATCTGCGGAACTTCCGGCCAATGTCGAGCCGGGCCTTGAGGAGCTGGTCTTCATCGCGCCTGTCGCGACGGAGACGGTTTCGGTCGAGCCCTCCGAGCTCGTCACGGAAGACGAACCCGCATCCGTCGCTTCCGTGGAGCCCGAACCGGTTGCCGTCGATGAGACGCCCGTCCCGGCCGTTGTCGCAGAGGAGACGATCGCCGACGCGCCGAAGGCTCGTGCAATGGCCGTGGAGCCCGCCGATCGCGCCGCGCTGATCCGGCAACGTTGGGCCGGGACCGGGATCAGGATGTGGAATCCGCGGCTTCACGGCACCGGCGATGCCACGCTGAACATCCAGGGGCGCATCGGACTGCTGCCGCCAGAGCCCGGCGAGACGATGCCGCGCTACGACAAGCTCGAATTCAGGATGCTCGGCGGCCAGATCGTCTGCGAAGGCGTGATTGTCGAGGCTCCCGTGCATGCCGGCCAGCGCAGCTTCACCCGGCTCGCCGAGCCGCGTGGCGCCGATCGCACCCGCGAGGCGGTGCGGGAACGTCAGGCCGCCCTCGCCTGATCCTTCTGCGATGACTCAAGGGATCGGATAGCCCTTCCAGACCCACTCCAGCGCCGAAGGCAGCGTTTGCGCGATCGTCGGACGATCGACGTGCTTGGCATTGCGCACGAACAGGAACTGGTAGTGGTAACCCTTCGCCGCCAGCACCTTCGCCATCACGGCGTTCGACAAGGTCCAGTCGTGCATGCCGTCGGGAATGGTTGGGTTGGGATAGAACAGGTCCTGGTCGCCGCCGAAATACCAGAAGCGGATCGGCTTGGTCGGCGCGGCGACGATCAGCGGCACGCCAGGCGGTTCGGCCGGCGTCAGCACGCCCGCCTTCGAGATCAGGTTCGGGCCCGCCGGTCCCGCCCACGCGCTGTGATATTCCCAGGCGCCGCCACGCAGTGACGGATCATGCGGCCATTGCTGGTTGACCATGGTCGGCGAGAACGCCAGCACGCGATGATAGAGATCGGGATAGAACCAGGCCATGGTGAAGGCTGCCACGCCGCTCGAGCTCAGCCCCATGGTCGCGCGTCCTTCGGGGTTCCTGGTGAGCTTGACGCCGGCGTTCTGCTCGACGAGCGGCAGCACCTCGCGCTCGACGAACTGCGCGTAGGCCCCCGACACCGCGTCATATTCACGGCCGCGCTGACTGCCCTGCGCATCCTGCCCGCCATTGCCGATCTGGATCGCGATCATCGGCGGCACGCGGCGCTGCGCGATCAGATTGTCGAGTGTGGCCGGGAGATCCTTGTAGGCGGCAGAGCCGCCGTCGCCGATCACAATGAAGGGCGCCTCGGTACCGGGTACGTATTGCGCCGGCACATAGACGTCGATCGTGCGCGACCAGATGCCGGGATGGCTGGTGGTGACGATCATGTTCGACTTGTCGTCCGGCGCGGTCACGGTCGTCATGATCGAGGAATTGGTGCAGCCGGCAACGTCGTCGCGGATCAGGCCGGGATTGTAGATCGTGCTGTCCTTCGACGAGAGCGTGAAGGATTTTGTCGTGCCGCGCGGCACGCCCTCCTTCGCGATGGTCTCGGGCGCGGGATTGTGGGTGGGGCCAATGATGAAATTGCCTTCCGCACCCGGTGGCGGCAGCGTGCCGTCGGGCAGCTCGGTCGCGCGCGGATAGTTGGGATTGGAGGGATCGCGCGTCGGCGGCGTGGTCTTGAAATCGAGGCCGGTGGTGTCGATGAAGAACGGCGCCGCCTTGTCGGTGGTGTTGGCGCCCGGCGGCACGGCCATGTTCTGGGTCACGCAGGCCGGCTGCGCGAAGGCTGTCGAAGCCAAGCAGACGAGGGACATCAGCGCCCCCGTCAGGACGGACAATGATTTGGTCATTTCAGCTCCCGGTGCTGACGAGTCCTTGCTGGCTCGTCTTGAGGCAAAGTATGGCGGCCGGCCCGCACGCGGTCAAACGCGATCGGCGCAGTGCAGCAATCGCCGCCATGCTCAAACCGGACAGCGACCGTTATTCCGCGCATGACGCAGAATTTTTCGAGCATCAGGCCGTTGCTGCCCCACCGCGCAGCATTTAGCGTGCGCCTGGTCGATCCGCGGGCGTCACCTGCGGTCGCAACGACAACAACAACCGGGAGGACAATCCATGAGAAAGCTCGCGGCCGCGCTGTGCGCGCTGGCATTCTTCGCACCTGCCGCGCAGGCCCAGACCATCAAGGACTTCCTGGCGGCGGTCATGGTGAAGTGGACGGCGCCGTTCGAGCCATTCCAGCTCATCGACAACATCTATTATGTCGGCACCGACGGCATCGCCGTCTATGTCATCAAGACGTCGCAGGGCCTGATTCTGATTGACACCGCGATGCCGCAGTCGACCGGCATGATCAAGGACCACATCGCCAAGCTCGGCTTCAAGGTCGCCGACATCAAATACATCCTCAACAGCCACGCCCATCTCGATCACACCGGCGGCTTTGCCGAGATCAAGAAGGACAGCGGCGCGCAGCTTGTCGCGGGCGAACGCGACAAGCCGCTGCTCGAAGGCGGCTACTATCCGGGCGACGAGAAGAACGCGGACCTCGGATTTGCCCCGGTGAAGGTCGATCGCACGGTGAAGGAAGGCGACAAGGTGACGCTCGGCGACACCACGCTGACGGCGCATGAGACACCCGGCCATTCGCCGGGCTGCACCAGCTGGGAGATGACGGTGAAGGACGGCGACCATGACCGCCAGGTGCTGTTCTTCTGCAGCGGCACCGTGGCGCTGAACCGGCTGGTCGGCCAGCCGACCTATCCCGGCATCGTCGACGACTACCGCGCGACCTTCACCAAGGCCAAGGCGATGAAGATCGACGTACTGCTCGGGCCGCATCCCGAGGTCTACGGCATGCAGGACAAGCGCGCGCAGCAGATCAAGAGCGCCACGCCAAATCCGTTCGTCAAGCCCGGAGAGCTCGCGACCTACGCCACAGGCCTGTCGGAGGATTTCGACAAGCAGCTCGCCAAGCAGACGGCCGCGCTTCAAACGGCGAAGTGAAGGCCGCCGCTACTTCGTCAGGCTCGGCAGCTCTAGCCCCTTGTCACGGGCGCAGTCGATCGCGATGTCGTACCCCGCATCCGCATGGCGCATGACGCCGCTGGCCGGATCGTTCCAGAGCACGCGCGCGATGCGCTTGGCGGCCTCCGGCGTGCCGTCGGCGACGATCACCATGCCGGCGTGCTGCGAATAGCCGATGCCGACGCCACCGCCGTGATGCAGCGAGACCCAGGTCGCGCCGCTGGCGCAATTGAGCAGCGCGTTGAGCAAGGGCCAGTCGGACACGGCATCCGATCCGTCCTTCATCGCCTCGGTCTCGCGGTTGGGGCTTGCCACCGAGCCGCTGTCGAGATGGTCGCGGCCGATCACGATCGGCGCCTTCAACTCGCCGCGTGCCACCATCTCGTTGAAGGCAAGGCCGAGGCGATGACGATCGCCGAGACCAACCCAGCAGATCCGCGCCGGCAGCCCCTGGAACTTGATGCGCTCCCTGGCCATGTCGAGCCAATTGTGCAGATGCTTGTCGTCAGGCATCAGCTCCTTGACCTTGGCGTCGGTCCTGAAGATGTCCTCGGGATCGCCCGAGAGCGCGGCCCAGCGGAACGGCCCGACGCCGCGGCAGAACAGGGGACGGATATAGGCGGGAACGAAGCCGGGGAAATCGAAGGCGTTCTTGAGGCCCATGTCCTGCGCCATCTGGCGGATGTTGTTGCCGTAGTCGAGCGTCGGGATTCCCAGCGCGTGGAAATCCAGCATGGCCTGAACGTGCTCGACCATCGATGTCTTCGACGCAAGCTCCACCGACTTCGGATCGGACGCCCGCCTGGCTTCCCAATCGGCCAGCGACCAGCCCTTCGGCAAGTAGCCGTTGATCGGATCATGCGCGCTGGTCTGGTCGGTGACGATGTCGGGCTTGACGCCGCGACGCACCAGCTCCGGAAAAATCTCCGCGGCATTGCCGAGCAGGCCGACCGAGACCGCCTTCTTCGTCTTCGCGGCCTCCGCCATGATCGCCAGCGCTTCGTCGAGCGTTGCGGCCTGACGATCGAGATAGCCGGTACGCAGGCGCATCTCGATGCGGCTCGGCTGGCATTCGACCGCAAGCATCGAAGCGCCGGCCATGGTCGCCGCCAGCGGCTGCGCGCCGCCCATGCCGCCGAGACCGGCGGTGAGAATCCATTTTCCGGCAAGGCTGCCGCCATAATGACGACGGCCGACCTCGACAAAGGTCTCGTAGGTGCCCTGCACGATGCCCTGGCTGCCGATATAGATCCAGGAGCCGGCCGTCATCTGGCCGTACATCATCAGGCCCAGGCGATCGAGCTCGTTGAAATGATCGAGCGTCGCCCAATGCGGCACGATGTTGGAGTTCGCGATCAGCACACGCGGGGCATCGGCATGGGTGCGGAAGACGCCAACCGGCTTGCCGGACTGAACCAGCAGCGTCTGGTCGGCTTCCAGCGTGCGCAACGAAGCAACGATCCGGTCAAAGCTCTCCCAGTCGCGCGCGGCGCGGCCGATGCCGCCATAGACGACGAGCTCGCTCGGGCGCTCGGCGACATCAGGATCGAGATTGTTCATCAGCATGCGGAGCGGTGCTTCCGTCAGCCAGCTCTTGGCACTGATGTCGCTGCCGCGGGGGGCGCGGATGGTGCGGTCATTGTCCAGTCGGCGGTTCATGAAGGCCTCTTCAGACGAGTCTTGTTCAGTCAAGTTTTGGGAACGGATCGGTTGGAAGCGCCGTGAGCGCCGCGGCCGGCAGCGCATCGGCTTCGATCAGCGCGGCGGCCTTGGCGAGATCGCCGGCCATATAGCGGTCGGCACCGAGCGCGGGCACCTGTTCACGCAAGGCCGCGATGACGGCGACGAGCGGCGCGCTGGTCGCATGCGGCGCGCGCAGCGTGATGCCTTGCGCTGCGACCAGAAGCTCGATGCCTAAAATCGCGGCGAGATTGTCGGCCATGTCGGAGAGCCGCCGCGCGGCATGCGCGGCCATGGAGACGTGGTCTTCCTGGTTGGCGCTGGTCGGTGTCGAATCGATCGAGCAGGCCGCCGCGCGCTGCTTGTTCTCGGCGTAGAGCGCGGCGGCCGTCACCTCGGCAATCATGAAGCCGGAATTGATACCGGGATCGGGGGTGAGGAACGGCGGCAGGCCAAAGTTGAGCGCGGGATCAACCAGCGTCGCGATGCGCCGCTCGCTGATCGCGCCAATCTCCGACAGCGCCAGCGCGATCGTATCGGCGGCAAAGGCCACCGGCTCGGCGTGGAAATTGCCGCCGGAGACGATCTCGCCGGTCTCGACCAGCACCAGCGGATTGTCGGTGACGGCGTTGGCCTCGGTGATCAGCGTGCGCGCGGCCTGCGTGATCAGGTCGAGCGCGGCGCCCGCGACCTGCGGCTGGCAGCGCAGGCAATAGGGATCCTGCACGCGCTCGTCGCCCTCGAGATGGGACAGGCGGATATCGCTGCCGTCGAGCAGCGCAGTCAGGGTCGCAGCCGCGGCGATCTGCCCGGGATGACCGCGGAGCGCCTGGATCTCGGGACGGAACGGCGCCGTCGAGGCCATCGCCGCATCGACCGACAGCGCGCCGGTGACAAGGGCGGCGCGCAGCAGGCCAAATGCGCGCAGCACGCCGGCAATGGCATAGGCAGTCGAGAACTGCGTGCCGTTGATCAGCGCGAGGCCCTCCTTGGGGCCGAGCGTCAACGGCGCAAGGCCGGCCGCGGCGAGCGCCTCACTGCCCGGCACCGCCTTGCCGTCGACGATCGCCTGCCCGTCGCCGATCATCACCGCCGTCATGTGGGCAAGCGGCGCGAGATCGCCGGAGGCGCCGACCGAGCCCTGCTGTGGCACCAGCGGATACACGCCCCGCGCCAGCATGGCCTGGAGCTGCTCGATGACCTCGCGGCGTACGCCGGAGGCACCGCGCCCGAGCGAGACGATTTTCAGCGCTATCATCAACCGCACGATCGGCTCCGGCGTCGCCGGGCCGACACCGCAGCAATGCGAGACGATGAGGTTGCGCTGAAGCAGCGCGGTCTGGTCCGGCGGAATCCGCTTCGACGCCAGCTTCCCGAAGCCGGTGTTGATCCCATAGACGGGAGCAGCGGCCTGCGCGGCCTTCGCAACGATCTCCGCGGCCGCCTCGACGCGCGGCCAGAACGCGGCATCGAGTATCACGGGCGCACCTGCCAGCACGCGCGCGAGGTCGTGGAGGCTCACCGTTCCCGGCTTGACGACGATCGCTGCGCGCGGCTCCATCATTGGCCCCTCCACACCCGGCGGTGCAGCGGATTGAAGCCGATGCGGTAGACGAGCTCGGCGGGACGCTCGATGTCCCAGATCGCGAGGTCGCACCATTTGCCGGCCTCAAGCGTGCCGGTCTCATCGAGCACGCCGAGTGCCCGCGCGCCTTCACGGGTGATACCGGCGAGACATTCGGCCACCGTCATCCGGAACAGCGTCGCACCCATGTTCATGGCGAGCAGCAGCGAGGTCAGCGGCGAGCTGCCGGGATTGCAGTCGGTCGCGAGCGCCATGGGAACGCCATGCTTGCGAAAGGCTTCGACCGGCGGCTTTTGCGTCTCGCGGATGAAGTAGAAGGCGCCGGGCAGCAGCACGGCCACCGTTCCGGCCTTCGCCATCGCCGCAGCGCCGGCCTCGTCGGTATGCTCCAGATGATCGGCCGACAGCGCGGAGAATTTTGCAGCGAGCGCAGCGCCGCCGAGGTTCGAGAGCTGATCGGCATGGAGCTTGACCGGCAGCCCAAGCGCCCTCGCCGCCTCGAACACACGTGCCGTGTGCTCCGCCGAGAACGCGATGCCTTCCATGAAGGCATCAACGGCATCGGCAAGGCCCGCCTTTGCGACAGCCGGCAGCATCTCGTTGCAGACGAAATCGATATAGCGATCCTTGTCGCCGTCGGCCTCCACCGGCAGCGCGTGCGCGCCGAGGAAGGAGGTGCGGATCGAGACTCTCCGTTGACGGCCGAGGCTGCGGGCGGCCGCGAGCTGGCGCATCTCGGTCTCGGTGTCGAGCCCATAGCCGGACTTGATCTCGACCGTGGTGGCACCCTCGCCGATCAACGCATCGAGCCGCGGCAGCGCGCTCGCGGCCAGGTCGGCTTCGCTCGCCTTGCGCGTCGCGGCCACCGTCGAGACGATGCCGCCGCCGGCACGCGCGATCTCCTCGTAGCTCGCGCCCTTCAGGCGCAGCTCGAACTCGTGCGCGCGGTTGCCGCCATAGACGAGATGGGTGTGGCAGTCGACGAGGCCCGGCGTGATCCAGCGCCCTTCGCAATCGATCCGCTGGACGGCGTCCGCATCCACCGGAAAGTTTGCGGCCGCGCCCGCATAGACGATGTGGCCGCCGCGTATGGCGATCACGCCATGCTCGATCTCGCAGAGATCGGGACGGTCGGCCCGCATCGTGGCGAGCCGGGCGTTGTGCCAGATCCGGTCGAAGCGCTCTGCCATGCCACTGTCCCTTCGCGAAGTCCCTGCGCCCTGGGATGCTTGACTTATATGTCTAGACATATAATCGTAAGCCGGTTCTGTCCAGCCGGCTTGTCATCATGTCCCGACTGCATTTCACCTCCGCGCTCCTGCCCTCGGGCTGGACCAATGACGTGCAGGTGGTCATCGCCGCCGGCGCGATCGCGGAGGTGACGCCGGGCGTGGCGCCGGCCGCGGGCGACGAGCGCCACGCCATCGCGCTTCCGGGACTTGCGAGCCTGCACAGCCACGCTTTCCAGCGTGGCATGGCGGGACTTGCCGAGCTGCGCGGCGACTCGGCCGATACATTCTGGACCTGGCGCGAGACAATGTATCGCTTTGCGCTAGCGATGACGCCGGACGATGTTGCCGCTGTCGCGACACTGCTTTATGTCGAGATGCTGGAGCAGGGTTTTACCCGCGTCGGCGAGTTCCATTATTTGCATCACGATCGCGACGGCTCGCCCTACGCCGATCCCGCCGAGATGGCCGCGCGCATTGCAGGGGCTGCTGAAGCCTCAAGCATCGGCCTGACACTGCTGCCGAGTTTTTATGCGCACGGCTCCTTCGGCGGCGCCGCGCCTCACGATGGTCAACGCCGCTTCATCTGCTCGGTCGATCGGTTCGCCACACTGATGGCTGCCTCGCGCAAGGCCATTGCGGCATTGCCGGGCGCCAATATCGGCATCGCGCCGCACAGTCTGCGCGCGGTGACGCCGGACGAGCTCGCGGCGATCATTCCGCTCGCCGAAGGCGGGCCGGTACACATTCATGCCGCTGAGCAGGTGAAGGAAGTCGAGGACTGCCTGGCCTGGTCGGGACGACGCCCGGTGCAATGGCTTCTTGAGCATGCCCCGGTCGATCAACGCTGGTGCCTCATTCATGCGACCCACATGACAGATGTAGAAGTCAGCGCATTCGCGAAGACCGGCGCAGTGGCAGGTCTCTGCCCTGTCACCGAGGCGAGCCTCGGCGACGGCATCTTTCCGGCACGCGAATTTCTTGACGCTGGCGGCGCGTTTGGTGTCGGCACCGATTCCAACGTGCTCGTCGGCGTCGCCGACGAGCTGCGCCAGCTTGAATATGGCCAGCGGCTCAAGCATCGCGCGCGCAACGTGCTGTCCGGCGGCGCCGGCCGTTCGACCGGGCGCACGCTGTTCGACGACGCCCTTGCGGGCGGAGCCCGGGCGCTGGCGCAGCCGGCTGCGGGCCTCGCGCCGGGCGCGCGTGCCGATATCGTCACGCTCGACGCCGCGCATCCGTCGCTGGGGGGGCGCGCGCGAGACGCCGTGATCGACGGCTGGATCTTTGCGGCACGCCTCGGCGCGATCGATTGCGTCTGGGCCGGCGGCAACAAGGTCGTTGAAGGCGGGCAGCACAAATTGCGCCGGTCCGCGCGCGAACGCTTCAATGCATCGGTGCGGAGGCTCGTCGCATGACCCTCGCGACTGATGCTGCAGACAAGCCGACGCTCTACAAGCGGATCCGCGCCGATATCGAAAAGCGTATCCTGACCGGCGAATGGCCGCCGGGCCATCGCATTCCCTTCGAGCACGAGCTGGTCGCACGTTACGGCTGCTCGCGCATGACGGTGAACAAGGCGCTGTCGGAGCTGGCGCAGGCCGACCTGATCGAGCGGCGGCGGCGTGCCGGCTCTTTCGTCCGCCGGCCGCAGCATCAGTCGGCCGTGCTCAAGATTGCCGACATCCGCGCCGAGATCACCGCACTCGGGCGCGGTTACGGCTACGAGTTGATCAGCCGCAAGCTGCGCGTCGCGACCGCTGCCGACCGCGAGCGTCTTGGCGTCAAGAAAGCCGGCAAGGTGGTCTCGATCGCGTGCCGTCACAGCGCCGACAATGTGCCCTTTGCGGTCGAGGACCGGCTGATCGATCTCGCCTCTGTGCCGAATGCTGCAACGGCGGATTTCTCGCGCGAGCCGCCGGGCTCGTGGCTGCTTCATCATGTCCCGTGGACAGAGGCCGAGCATACGATCAGCGCCATTGTCGCGGATGATCGCACGGCGGAGGCGCTCGACATCGCCGTCGGCGCGCCCTGTCTCGTGATCGACCGCTATACCTGGCGCAGCGCGCGCACGATCACCGCCGTGCGCCTGCTCTATCCCGGTGACTCTCACCGCCTTGTCGCCCGATTCAAGGGAGGTTGAGAGAACGATGTCGGCACAAATCGTGCAACGCTTCGGGCAACGGTCCCCACAGACCGACGGAGATCAACAGGACGTCAATCCATCGATCGGCAAGAGGACGACAATCATGCGTAGTTCGAAAGTATTTGCGACAATCATTGCGCTTACGGCCGCCACTCCCGTGCTCGCCGACGACGTCAAGGTCGGTGTCGGCATCTCCGGATGGACCGGCTTCGCGCCGCTGACGCTGGCGAAGGAAGCCGGCATCTTCAAGAAGAACGGCCTCGACGTCACCATCAAGAAGATCCCGCAGAAGGACCGCCACCTCGCGATTGCCTCCGGCGACGTGCAGTGCGCGGCGACCACGGTCGAGACCTGGATCTCCTGGAACGCCAACGGCGTCGCGACCAAGCAGATCTTCCAGCTCGACAAGAGCTTTGGCGCCGACGGCATGGCCGTGCGCAACGACGTCACGTCGATCAAGGAGCTGAAGGGCAAGACGGTTGCGGCTTCAGCGCCCGGCACCTCGCCCTATTTCGCGCTGGCCTGGATGCTGAAGAAGAACGGCCTCACGGTGAAGGACGTCACCGTCGTGAACCTCGAGCCGGCCGCGGCCGCGCAGGCCTTCGTCTCCGGCCAGAACGACGCCGCGATGACCTACGAGCCGTATCTGTCGACCGTGCGCGCCGCACCCGACAAGGGCAAGATCATCGCGACCACGCTGGACTACCCGATCGTGATGGACACGTTCGGCTGCACGCCGAAATTCCTTACCGAGAACCCGAAGGCAGCGCAGGCGCTGGCCGACAGTTATTTCGAATCGCTCGAGATGATCGCCAAGGACCAGGCCAAGGCCTATGAGATCATGGGCGCCGACGTGAAGCAGACCGGCGAGGCGTTCGGCAACTCGGCAAAGTACCTGCGTTGGCAGGACAAGGCCGCGAACCAGAAGTTCTTCGCGGGCGACTTCCTCGCCTTCAACAAGGATGCCGCCGAGCTTCTGCTCGAGATCGGCATCATCAAGGCCGCACCGAAGGTCGAAGACCTCTACGACGCGAGCTTCATCAAGTAAGCTTCAACGAGCTGCCGGTCCCGCCGCGAGGCGGGACCGGAGCCTGATCGACCATTCGGATAGATAGTTGATGCGTCCCCTGGATTCCGTGACATCGAAGCAGCGCGTGGCCTACGGCCTCGCGTTCTTCGTGCTGTTCGTCGCCCTCTGGTCCTGGGCGACCTTCGGCGGCCATGTATCGAAGACCTTCCTCGCCAATCCGCTGACCATGGTGCTGGAAGGTTATGACCTCCTGGCCAAGCAAGGCTTCCTTTACGACATCGGCATGACGATCTGGCGCGTTGTCGGCGGCTTTGCGCTGGCCGCGATTATCGCGGTGCCGCTCGGGGTGCTCATGGGCGCCTACAAGCCGGTCGAAGCCTTCCTAGAACCATTCGTCTCCTTTGCGCGCTATCTGCCTGCCTCCGCTTTCATCCCGCTCCTCATCCTGTGGGCCGGGATCGGCGAGTTGCAGAAGCTGCTGGTCATCTTCATCGGCTCGGTGTTCCAAATCATCCTGATGATTGCAGTCACCGTCGGCGCGACGCGGCGCGATCTGGTGGAAGCCGCCTACACGCTCGGCGCCAGCGACCGCGGCATCATCCGCCGCGTGCTGCTGCCCTCCTCCGCCCCTGAGATTGCGGAAATCCTGCGGCTGGTGCTGGGCTGGGCCTGGACCTACGTCATCGTCGCCGAGCTGATCGGCTCGTCCTCCGGCATCGGCCACATGATCACCGACAGCCAGGCGCTTCTCAATACCGGCCAGATCATCTTCGGCATCATCGTGATCGGGCTGATCGGCCTCCTCTCGGACTTCATGTTCAAGGCATTCAACGCCTGGCTGTTTCCATGGAGGCTCGCATGACCACGCTGAAGATCGAGCAGGTCTCGCGAACCTTCCCGGCACGCCACGGCAATGCGCCGACCAGAGCGCTGGAGCCGACCGACCTCATCATCGGCAACAACGACTTCGTCACGATCCTTGGGCCCTCCGGCTGCGGCAAGTCTACGCTGCTTCGCATCGTCGCCGGCCTCGACCGTCCGACCAGCGGGCGCGTCACGCTCGACGGGCGCGAGGTCACCGGCCCAGGCGCCGATCGCGGCATGGTGTTCCAGTCCTACACGCTGTTTCCCTGGCTCACCGTGCGCGCGAACATCGCCTTCGGCCTGCGCGAGCGTGGCGTGTCCGAGGCGGAGCGCAACAAGATCGCCGACGCATTCATCCGCCAGGTCGGACTGTCCGGCTTCGAGAACCATTGGCCGAAGCAGCTCTCGGGCGGCATGCAGCAGCGCACCGCGATTGCACGCGCGCTCGCCAATGATCCAAAGATCCTGCTGCTCGACGAACCCTTCGGCGCGTTGGACAACCAGACCCGCGCCCTGATGCAGGAAATGCTGCTGGGCATCTGGGAGCGCGACCAGAAGACCGTTCTGTTCGTCACCCACGACATCGAGGAGGCGATCTTCCTCGGCAGCCGCGTCATCGTCATGAGTGCGCGTCCCGGCCGGATCAAGGCCGAGATCAATGTGGACCTGCCGCATCCACGCTCCTACAAGATCAAGACCACGCCGGAATTCGTCCAGCTCAAGGAACGTCTGGTCGAGGAGATCCGCACCGAGGCGCTGAAGGTTGCCGAACATGCCTGACACCAAGCCACGCGCCAATGGCGAGCGCGTCCTCGCCGATCTCAATGCGCTGCGTAGCCTGGGCGCCTACAAGACCGGCGTGCACAAGCCGACCTTCTCCGAGCCGCACAAGCAATCGCTGGACTGGCTGGTGCAGAAGCTGCCCGAAGCCGGCCTCACTGGTGCGATCGACGGCATCGGCAATATCCTCGGCACCAGCGCGAAGGCTGGACCGAAGCTGCTGGCGGGCTCGCATCTGGAAAGCCAGAACTATGCCGGCTGGCTCGATGGCCCGCTCGGCGTCGTCTATGCGCTCGAGGCGGCGCGCGTGCTCAACACGGATCCCTCCGTGAAAGGCGCGGTCGAAGTCGCAGCGTGGTGCGACGAGGAAGGTCATTTCGGCAGCTTCCTCGGCTCGCGTTCCTATGTCGGGCAGGTGACCGAGGCGGAGATCGACGCCGCACGCGACCGCACCAGTGGCCGCAGCATGCGCGACGCGCTGGCCGACATGGGGCTTGCCGGACGCGCGCGCATCGCTGCCGAGCCGGGACGGCACGTCGGCTATCTTGAGGCGCATATCGAGCAGGGCGACACGCTCGAGAGCGGCAAGCTCGCGATCGGCGTCGTCACCTCCATCGTCGGCATCTGGCAGTACCGCATCAATTTTGCGGGTGAGCAGAACCACGCCGGCACCACGCGCATGGCCGTGCGCAAGGATGCCGGCCTCGCGCTGGCTAAATTCTGCGTGGCGGTCGACCAGCGTTTCCCGGCTGCGTGCGGACCGCGTACGGTCTGGACTACCGGCCGCATCACGCTCGATCCGGGCGCGCCGAGCATCATTCCCGGCGGTGCCGAAATGCTGTTTCAGATCCGCGATGACAACCCGGCCGTGATCGCGCGGCTGGAAGAACTGCTGCGAACGACGGCGGACGAGGCCAATGCCAAAGGCCCCTGCACCGTGAACGTGGAGCGGATTCGCGTGGGCGCACCCGCCATGATGGACTCCCGCTTCCAGGATGCGATCGAGGCGGCGAGCAAGGCCGTGGCGGACGGACGATCGGTGCGCATGCCGAGCGGCGCCGGCCACGACGCCCAGATGCTCGCGGCCATCATGCCCGCAGGCATGCTGTTCGTGCCCTCGATCGGCGGCATCAGCCACCACTGGACCGAGAACACCGCCGACACCGACGTCGTCACCGGCGCGCAGGTGTTTGTTGATGCATGCCGGCGGATTTTGGCCGGCTAGAACGACGTTCCGCCGCCGAACCTGAACTCCTGCACCACGTCGTATTTGCCCTTGGTGAGCGGCACGGCGTAGTCGAAGCGCAGCGGTCCGAACGGCGAGGCCCAGATCAGGCCGACGCCGACTGACGAGCGCACCACGCTGCTGTCGTCGTATTGCAGTCCACAGGTCGGGCAGGCCTTGGTATTGACCTCGCCGGTGGCCGTCCACGAGGTCGGCCCCTGATAACCCCAGAGCGAGCCGGCATCGGCATAGACCGCGCCCTTCAGGCCGACCTCCTTGGGCAGGAACCAGAACGGCATCTGCAGCTCCATGGACGCGCCCCAGTACTTGGTGCCGCCCAGCGCATCGCCCGTGGCGCCGTAGCTGGCATAGGTGATGTCGCGCGGACCGATGCCGTTGGAGGCGAAGCCGCGCACGAGGTTCGGGCCCATCTGGAAGTGATCCAGCATGCGCAGATCGTTGTCGCCGATCTTGCTGAGGACGCCACCCTGAAGATGGATCACACTGACGATCTCGGAGACCAGCGGCGTGTAATACTTGGTGTCCAGCGCTGTCTTCAGATAGGTGACGTCGCCACCAACGCCGGCAAAATCCTGCTTGAAGTCGACGAGCACGCCGTCGGTCGGGTTCTTGGTGTTGTCGAGCGTGTTGTAGGTCAGCGTGTAGCCCAGCGCCGAGGTCCAGGTCGGGCCGCTCGCCAGTTCTTTTCGGACCGGCAGGCTGGTTTCGCCATCGCCATAGCAACCGTAACCGTAGAGGCCCGAGCTCGTGGAATTCGTCGGATCAACCCCGCCCAGGACATTCTGGATGTAGGCCGGCGTCGGGTTGAAGGCCAGCGATGTGTTGGCTGCGTTGTTATTGCAATTGTTGTAGGCGCTAGCGAGCGTGATGCTCTGCTGATAGAGCGAGTAGCGGAGCTGGAGCGACAGGTCCTCGCGCAACGCGAAGCCCAGGCGCGGCGAGAAGCCCAGCGTCGTCACCCCGTAGCTCGTATAGCTGTTCGACAATTGCTGACGCCAGTAGGTGTCGAATCCGAGCGCGATCCGGTAGTCGAGCAAATAAGGCTCGACAAAGGACAGCGATACCCCGCGGGCATATTGGCCGTAAGTCACCGACGCCTTGCCGAAAAGCCCCTTGCCGAACAGGTTGCGTTCGGAGACCGAGACTTCGGCAAGCGCGCCGTCGGTCGTGGAGTAGCCGCCCGAGACCGAGAAGTCGCCGGTCGACTTCTCCTCCATGTCGACGATCAGGATCAAACGGTCGCTGGACGAGCCGGGCTCCGTGGTGATCTTGACGCTCTTGAAATAGTCGAGGTTCTTCAACCGGCGCTCGGCGCGGTCGACCAGGGCGCGGTTGTAGGCGTCGCCCTCGGAGAGGTCGAACTCGCGACGGATCACGTAGTCACGCGTGCGGGTATTGCCCCGCAGACTGATGCGCTCGATATAGGTGCGCGGCCCTTCGTCGATGTTGAACACCACCGAGACGGTGTGGGATTCGAAATTGCGGTCGCCGCTCGGCCGCACCACGGCAAACGCGTAGCCGCGGCGCGAGGCCTCGATCTGCATCTCCTCGGTAGACTTCTCTACCGATTCGACATTGTAGAGCGAGCCGACATTGACGCGCGAGAAGTTGCGCAGCGTGATCGCGTCGAAATTGGCGATGCTGGAGCGGAAGTCGACCGTGTCGACGCGATATTGCTGGCCTTCCTCGATCTTGAAGCTGACGAGGAAGCCCTTCTTGTCCGGATCATATTCGGTCAGCGCCGCCACGACCTGCGCGTCCGCAAAGCCGTTCTTGAGATAGAAGCGGCGGATCAGGTCGCGGTCGGCCTCGACCCGGTCCGGATCGTAGATGTCTCCGCTGCTGAGGAAGCTCAGCAGATTCGATTCGTGCGTCTTGATCACGTCCCTGAGGCGGTAGGACGAGAACGCGCTGTTGCCGATGAACTCGATCGATTTGACGCCGGTCTTGGCGCCCTCCTCGACCGTGAAGACGAGATCGACGCGGTTGCTCGGCTGCTCGATGATTTCAGGCGTGACGCGGACGTCGTAGCGGCCCGAACGGCGATAGATCTCGGCGATCCGCAGCGTGTCGGACTGCACCATCGCGCGCGAGAAAGTCCCGCGCGGCTTGGACTGGATTTCGGCCGAGAGCTGCTCGTCCTTGATCTTCTTGTTGCCCTCGAACGCAATGCGGCCGATCACGGCGTTTTCCACCACCGACACCACGATATGGCCGCCGGCCCTGATAACCTTCACATCCTGAAACAGGCCGGTCTCGATCAACGCCTTGAGGCCGTCGTCGAGAGCCACCTGGTCGAACTGCCCGTTGGGGCCGGCCTTGAAGTAGGAGCGAACCGTCTCGGCCTCGACGCGGCGATTGCCTTCGACCACGATCGTATCCGTGGCCTGCGCCGCCGCGGCCGGCTGCGGCAACAGCACCAGCGGAAGTGAGGCTGCAATCGACACGCCACCCACGACCACCGCGACAAGCCAGGCCCGCAAAAACGACATTCCACACCTCAAGAGCACCTGACTGCTCTGAAACGGGAAAGCTATGGCCGCGGTGTGGCTTTCAGATTGCTGTACTGTTTCTGCGGATTAAGTTTGATTGAGCCGCAACGTGCGTCTTATATTACGCCCTTCAACCGATCTGCCATGCGCTCAGCGATGGCGACCGTGGTCAAATGAGTGTTGGCGCGCGGCACTTCCGGCATGATCGAGGCATCGATCACGCGCAATCCCGTGCATCCGATCACCCGGCATTCGTGATCGACGACTGAACGTGCATCGTCCGGTGCGCCCATTCTGCAGGTGCCGCTGGCGTGCTGCGCGTCGCTGCACTCGGCGAACAGCCAATCATCCAACTCGGCGTCGCTGAACGGCTCGTCCATGGAGCGTCCGCTGGCGCCATAGTCGACGCGGCCAGCGATATCGGTTACCGCAGGCTGCAGGCAGATATCACGCAGGCGTCGGACGCCGTCGCGCAGGCGTTGGAGATCGCGAGGGTCGGACAGCATGCGCTCCTCGACCGCCGGATCGACCTCGGGGTCCGTCGTGACGATGCGAACGTAACCTTGGCTGAAAGCCTGATAGACGGAAACGGCGATCCGTCCCAGCGTGACATCGGCCATCGATTGCGACGAGCGCGCAAGATTGCCGGCGATCATGATCATGTCGTTGTCGCCGGCGCCTGCGAGGCCGGACGAGTAGCGCAGGCAGCAATTGGTGTGCCGGTGCATCAGCGTGCTGACCTGGCTGCCTTCGCGCAAATGCAGCAGCGCGTTCACGATCGGATGGTCCAGCAAATTCTCGCCCACCGGCAAGTCCGCGCGGATGGGGATGCCGAGCCTCTCCAACAGGGCGGCGGGCCCAATGCCGGAGCGCTGCAGGATGGCCGGCGAATGGATGGCGCCGGCGCAGAGGATAACGTCACGCGTCGCGCGGGGCGCGTAGGATCGATCGTTTACGCGAACCTGGACGCCGTTGGCGTGCAGCCGGTTGCCTTCGAAGGTAATGGTGTCGACCAGCGCGTGACCGACGATGTCGAGATTGGCGCGATCACGCGCCGGCTCCAGATAGCCGTCATTGGTGGAGATTCGTAAGCCGCCCTCGCTGTTGATGGCGTAGGGCGAGACGCCGGTGCCGGTTGGCGCGTTGTGATCCTCGCACCAGCCATAGCCAAGGCCGAGCGCCGACGCGCGCAGTGCGCGGTCGACGTTACCCCAATCCGGGATCGGAGCGCGATACACCGGGATCGGACCGCGATCGCCGTGATAGGGTGCGTCGGGGAAATTCCTGTCCGTTTCGAGCTTGCAAAAATAGGGCAGAAGGTGGTCCCACGACCAGCCAGTGCAGCCTGCAGCCGCCCAGCGGTCGATGTCGTCGGGAACGGCTCGGATTGCGATCTGGCCATTGATCGTCGAGCTGCCGCCCATGGCGCGGCCACGCCAGAGCAACAGCGGCTGCTGCCGCTCGGTGCGTCGCGCCAACAGCTTCGGCCAGCGGAAGTCGTCGTCGCCGATGGCGCGCATGGGGTTCGGGATGCGAATGTGTTCCGGTGTGGTCGCGGTGCGGAGATCCTGCCCCGCCTCGAGCAGCAGCACACGATGCGAGGGATCTTCGCTGAGGCGCGCAGCCAGCGTCGCTCCAGCAGAACCTCCGCCGATGATGATCGTATCGTATTCCTGTTCAATCACGTCCTGTGCGCTCCTATCACGGCCCAATCGGACGTGGCGATCATTCCTTCAAACCCGTTCCAGCCACGCCACGCACGAAATTTCGGCGCATCAGCGAGAAGAATAGCGCGCTGGGAACGAGAGCGAGCGCCGCGGCCGCGCTGAGATGACCGATATCCACCGTGAAGCCGGTCTGAAACAACGCCAGCCCAACTTCGAGCGTATAGGTATCCTTGTTGGTCGTCACGACGAGCGGCCAAGCAAACGCAGTCCAGGCCTGAAAGAACGCCAGCACGGCCAGCGCTCCCAACGGGCCCCGCATCAGCGGGAGCACAATCCGCAGGAAGATCCATCCCTCGCCTGCCCCATCCACCCGCGCGGCCTCCAGCAGCTCGTCGGGAATCGACGTCGTCACATATTGCCGCACCAGGAAGATGCCGAAGCTCATCACGAGATAACCGACCAGGAGTCCCGGCATCGTGTTCAGCATGCCTGCAGCCTGAACGTTCAGGTAGAGCGGGATCATGTACACTTCAAAGGGAACGACCGATGTCGCGATGATGATGCCGAAGACGGCAGGGAACCAAGGCAGATCGAACTTGCCGAGCACGTAGCCGGCAATGGCGGAGGTGGTGACGACGCTGGCCGTCGAAATCCCTGCAAAGATGAGCGTATTGCCGATCCAATGAAGCAGTGGCGTTTCGTGCAGCACGCCGAGGATGTTCTCCAGCGTCGGCCGGTCCGGAATGATGGTTGGCGGCCAGGCCAGCAGCTCCGGCGGCGTCTTGAACGCGTTGCTGATCAGGAAGACGAGCGGCAGCAGCATCATCAGGCCGACAGCGAAAAGAACGACGTCGATCGCGAGGCCAGCAGGCGCGTTCCGGTCAACATCGCTGGACGGATGGTCTGGATCGCTCACGCGCGGCTCCGATCCCGAAACAGCCTGAACTGCGCGCCGGTCAGGACGAGCACGATCACGAGAAGGACCACGGCTTCGGCGGCGGCATAGCCGACCCGGTAATTTCGAAAGCTGTTTTCGAGCATGTCGAGGACGAGGACGCGAACGAGATGCCCCGGCGCGCCCTGGACGTCCGAGGCCAGGACGAAGGCCTGCGCATAAATGTTATACGACGAGATCAGCGTGATCACCGACACGTACAGCATCACCGGTCTCAACAGAGGTATTGCGACATAACGGAATGCCTGGAGAGCGGATGCGCCATCCAAGCGCGCCGCCTCGTACAGCGCCTCCGGAACGTTCTTCAATCCGACCAGAAAAATCAGGACGGCGTAGCCGATCGACTGCCAGGAGCACAGAACGATCAGACACACCAGCGATAAGGCAGGGTCGAACAACCAGGCCTGGGCCGGGATTCCGAACCATCCGATCAGGGCGTTGAGGGGCCCGAGCCGCGCATCGAAAATCCATTTCCAGGCCATCGCCGCTGGCACAAGCGAGACGACGTGAGGCAGGAAGATCGAGGTTTCGTAGAAGCCACTGCGCCGCAGGCCTTGCCGGCCGTTGATCAGCGCGGCGAGTGCCAACCCGACAGGAATGGTGATCACCAGCACGCCGAACGCAACGATAGTGGTGTTGAAGATCGCTTCGAGAAACAGCGGGTCACTCATCAGCTCGACAAAGTTGTCGAGTCCGACGAACGGTTTGCGCCGCGAGATGATGTTCCACTTGAAGAGGCTGAGACGCAGTGTCTCGGCGATCGGATAGATCCGCAGGCAAGCGTAGAGGCCGAGAACCGGGAGCAGCGCCAGAACCGGAAATAGCCATTTCGGCTTGGAACGCATGGAGTCTCCCAGAGCGGCCGCCGGCTAGCGCTGCAACTGTGTGGTCGCGACCATCGGATGCGATCTCACGGTTTGGCCAGCAGATCTTCCCGGGCAAGGATCTTGTCGCTCTCCTCAGCCGCAGATTTCAGGAAAGCGTCGATGCCGGCATCGTTTCCTGCCAGCGATTTGTCGGTGAATGCCTTCTCGAGCCGGGCCGCGAGCCGGGTGAGGATTTCGCTCGCCGGACTGATCGCCGGAACGGTGAAGAAGACGTGGTCGGCGGGCGTGTTCACAAACGCGCCGAGCTGGGGGATCTTGCCGAGGACCGCAGAGTAGTCGAGCCCCTTGCGATTGGGCACCCACGCCGTGTTCTCGAGCAGCCAAAGCAGATTCTCCGGCTCATTGGCCTTCTGAACGAAATCCCAGGCGATCTGGCTCTTCGGCCCCTTGTTGGGAACGTAGAGGTCCACCGGCACCATCAACGTTCCCTTCGGCAACGGCGCCGTCGCGTATTTGAGGTTGGGCGCCTTCTTGGCGATGTCGCCGATCACCCAGGACTCCCGGATGAACATCGCCGTCTGGCCGAGCTCGAAGGCTTCAGCGTCCGCCTTCATCTCAGGCGACACCGTCCGATAGGTCACGACGTTGTCGAGATACTGCTTGAGCGCATTGCGGCCGGCCTCGTTCGCATAGGCCGAGCGCCACTTCCCGCCCTTCTCCTCCAGCAACGTCCCGCCGAAATTATAGAGGATCGTCCAGTACTTCTCGGCGATACCTGAACCACCACCGCTGAGACGCAGGCTCCAGCCGCTCACCGTCGGCGCACCGGACGCGTCACGCTGGACAAGCTTCTGCGCATGGGCCGTATAGTCCGCCATCGTCTTGGGCGGCGAATTAAGGCCGGCCTTGGCAAACATGTCGGTGTTGTAGAACAGCGCGCCCTGCCCCTGGAACAACGGGACGCCGTAGATCTTGCCCTCATAAGTGGCGGTCTTCACGCGCGTCATGTCGTAATTGGCTTTGACGAACTCCACGATCGAGGCCGGCGGCTCCGGAATCAGGCCGGCCTCCAGATATCGCGCCGCCTCGACCTCCATCTCGATGACGTCTCCGGCCGCGCCGGATGGAAGCGACAGCGCCAGCCGCTTCTCATGCTCACGCAAGGCGATTGCCTCGACGCTGATGTCGAGATCGGGATACTTCGCCTTCAGCTGGTCGCCGACGCGCTTATAGAATGGGACGAGGTCGGGCCAGCCGCTCCAGATGGTCAGCTTCTCCGCTGACGCCGGCGACGCCAGCATTGGCAGGGCAACAGCCACTGCCAGCAATCCAGCAGCCGACAGCCATGAACGACGCTTCTTCCCGGGAGAGGCTGGATATCCGAACGTGCCAACCGATGTCGCGATGAAGGCCATGTCCCCGCTCCCAGAACTACATAAATCCCGATCAAAGGCTGTCATGCAACCGGTTGCGTGTCAATTGCGATCCGTTGCCGCTTTCGAAGGCTATTGACCAAATCGTCAGCGGCTTTTTCGTTTCGCCGGCGCCGGACCGGTGCTCGCGCGAACGACGAGATGAGAGTTCAGCTTGTGGCGGATTTCGCCCGACGCGCCACCGCTCATCTGGCTGAGCAGGAGGCCGACCGCGACGTCGCCGGCATCGGCGCAGCGCGCCGACACTGTCGTGAGCTGCGGGTAAGTGGTTTCGCCGAGGACATCATCGCAGCCGACGACGCTGAACGATCTGGGCACGTCGACGTCGAGGGCAGCAAGCCCCGCCAGCAGACCCTGGGCAACGAGATCGTCAAACGCGATGGCCGCGGTCACCCCGCTGGCGACGATCGGGGCGGCGGCAAGCCGGCCGGTGTCGTAGGACGGCGGGCGGGCCGGAATGGCGATCACCTTGAGCCCGCGCTTCGCCGCCTCCTTCCGGACGGCATTGCGCCGCTGCTGGTTGGACCATGACGTTGTGGGGCCGCTGACATAGGCGATGTGCCGATGCCCGAGCTCGGCAAGATGTGCGATCGCGGCTGCAACGCCTGGTGCTGTGTCGATCAAGACCCGCGTAATTCCTTCGATATCGCGATTGATCAGCACCAGCGGACGACGCGCCGCATAGATCCGGATTTGCGCTTCGTCCAGGCGGGACGAGGCGAGGACAAGTCCTTCCACCTGGCCGATAAAGCGGCCGAGCAGTAACTCCTCACGGGCGGGATCCTCGTCCGAATTGCCCAGAAAGACGCACAGTCCCGCCCTGTCGGCATGAAGCTGGGCCGCTCTGATCAAAGGTGGAAAGAACGGATTCGCAACGTCGGAGACAATGAGCGCGACATTGCCATGCCGCCCGGTCGAAAGTGCGCGCGCGACCTGGTTGGGCACATATCCCAGCTTGTCGGCGACAGCCTTGACGCGCCGGACGGTCTCCTCGCTCAGCATTCCCGGGCGCGTGAAGGCGCGCGATACGGTTGCACGCGAGACCCCGGAGATCTTTGCGACCTGACTGATGGTCGGCGCGATCTTGGCACGCTGCTCCCTGCCGTCGGAATCGCGTTTCACCGGGGGCGTCTCCTATACGGGATCTCGATACTACACATGCCTTGATCGTCGCCGGGGCGCAAGCTTGACATGCAACCGATTGCATTACATCCTCGATCGCACGGAGTGACGGGCCCCGGCAAGAACCACGGATGAGCATGATGGCTTCGGTCGCTCCAGGGATCGCGATATCAGAGACGCGGGATGCGATGGGCCGGGCTGCGGCTTTGGACATCGCAGCCGCGCTACGTGATCGCCTCGCGCGGCAAGACAGCGTGAGGATGGTGTTCGCCGCCGCTCCGAGCCAGGCAGAGATGCTGGACGCGTTGGCAGCAGAGCGCGATGTCGATTGGCGACGCGTGATCGCGTTCCACATGGACGAATACCTCGGGCTTCCGGCGCACGCACCCGAGCGCTTCGGAGTGTGGCTGACCCGCCATTTCTTCTCGCGCGTCCCTCTGGGCGCCGCCCATTTGATCGGACAAGAATTAGACCCGGACCACGAGGCGGCGCGCTACACCGCCCTTCTGGCCGAGGCCCCGATCGACATCGTGTGCCTCGGCATCGGCGTCAACGGGCATCTGGCGTTCAACGATCCGCCCGTCGCGGATTTGCTCGACACCAGGCAGGTCAAGATCGTCGAGCTCGACGCGATCTGCCGTCAGCAGCAGGTTGACGACAAGTGCTTTGCGACTCTGGGCGACGTTCCGACACACGCGATCACCCTGACGATCCCTCGATTGCTGGACGCTCATCAGCTTTTTTGCGTAGTGCCCGGCGCGGCCAAGCGCGCCGCCGTCGAGCAGTCCCTGTACGGCCCGATAGGTGCTGCCTGTCCGGCGAGCGCATTGCGTACGCATCCGCGATGCACGCTGTATCTCGACCGTGATTCCGCACCACTACGGCTTTCACTGCAAGCACCGGCACGCGCATGAGCGAGGTTACGACGCAGGTCTGGGGTCGCGATCCGGAGACCGGGCAACCTCGCACGATCACATTTATGGATGGCCATATTTCAGGCATCGCCCCCGGCGGCCCTGATGACGGGCATTGGTTGTCGCTCGGACTGTTCGATCTGCAATTGAACGGCTTCGGCGGCCATGACCTCAATGGCGGCACCGATCCGCAGACGGTTCGCGATCTCGCCCTGGCCGTCCATGGCAGCGGCGTTTCGCGTTTTGCTCCGACGTTGATCACGGCATCACGTGCTGCGCTCATCGATGCGTTGAAGGCGATCGCACAGGCGCGCGACAGCGATCCGCTGGTCAGGCACGCGATCCCCTTCGTCCATGTTGAAGGGCCCCATATCGCACCGGAGGACGGTCCTCGCGGCGCGCACCCGGCCGAACACGTCAGACCACCGGATCTCGCTGAGTTCGACGCCTGGCAAGCCGCCAGCGGAAACCTCGTCGGCCTGGTGACCTTGTCACCGCACTGGCCGGAGACGGCCGACTATGTGCGAGGGCTTCGCTCGCGCGGAGTTCATGTCGCGCTCGGCCATACCAATGCTACGACAGCTCAGATCTCCGCCGCGGTCGAGGCTGGAGCGATGTTGTCGACGCACCTTGGCAACGGCATCGCGGCCCAGCTGCCGCGGCACCCCAATCCGATTTGGACGCAGTTGGCGGAAGACAGGCTCTGGGCGAGCTTCATCGCCGATGGCCACCACCTTCCGCCCGAGACCTTCAAGGCCATGCTGCGCGCAAAGGGCCTCGAACGATCGATGCTGGTTTCAGACGCCGTCGCGCTCGCGGGATGTCCGCCGGCGATCTACGACATGCCTGTGGGCGGACGCGTCGAACTCAAAGCGAATGGCCGGCTGGAAGTCGTCGGCACGCCGTTTCTGGCGGGCGCAGCAGCCAGCCTTCCGTTCGGGGTCGCGACGGCCAGGCGAGTGGCCGGCTTGACGCTGGCCGAGGCACTCAGGCTGGCAACGATCAATCCACGCACACCATTCCAGCTGCCAGCTCTGACAGTCGGCGCGCCGGCGGATCTGCTTCGATTTCGTCTCGGAGACGACGGGTCCATCATTCCCGAGACCGTCTATGTCGCTGGTCAACCCTTTCCAGCCAAGCATTGAGGAATTGAGATGAGCCAACTTCGCATCGGGTTGGTCGGTCCAGGGGCGATCGGTGAAACACACGCGCGGGCGATCAGGGCGCTCGACGAGACAGTTTTGGCCGCTGTCGCCGGCGGTACCCCCGAGCAGATTGCCGCATGCATCGACGGCGCGCCTGTTCCGGCATTTGCAACCACCGACGCCATGCTGGCCGGTGCAGACATCGACGCCGTCGTTGTCTGCACTCCGAGCGGCGCTCATCATGACGCAGCACTTGCCGCCATCAGGTCCGGACGACATGTGCTGGTCGAGAAACCCCTCTGCGTCGATCCCGCCGAGGCCGCATCGCTGGTCCGTGCGGCCGAGAGCTCGCAGCTGACCTGCGGCGTGGTCTCGCAGCGCCGGCTCGAACCGCAACATTTGGCGATCAAGAAGCTGCTCGATGCAGGCAGCCTCGGACAACCGCGTCTGATCGAGGCGGCGATCCACTGGTATCGTTCCGACGCATATTATGCGGAGAAGCCATGGCGCGCCGAGGCCGATCACGGCGGCGGCTCGCTCTTCAACCAGGGCGTCCACAATCTGGATCTGATGCTTTGGCTGTTCGGACCAGTGGCGAGTGTTCAGGGCAAGACGGCGACGCTAGGACACGTTCACGCGATCGAGGACACGACGGCGGCGCTACTGTCCTTCGCATCCGGCCCCCTCGGCGTGATCGTGACGAGCACGGCACTGCCGCCGGGACGGCCGGCCATGCTGCGCCTGTTCACCGATCGGGGCAGCTGCGAGCTTGCACACGACCGCATCGTCTGCTGGGATTTTCCCGATATCCCGCAGCCGGCGAGCGCGACGGGACCAGGAAGTGCCGCCAACGATCCCAAGGCGATCGGAATCGAGGGGCATATCGCGCAATGGCGCGACTTCGTCCAGGCGGTCCGGGAGCGACGGGCACCCGCCACTCCGTTCAGGGATGGATTCGAGGCTACGCGCGTCGTCACCGCGATCTATCGCTCGGCCGCGGAAGGCCGGGCCGTCACCCCCAACGACGTCTTGCCGGAGATGGCCCTCGATGCCAGGTGATGCCTCTTCCATGCTCGACATTGCCATCATTGGTGCGGCTCATCCGCATGTCGAATACGTGCTCTCGGAGATCGCTGTCAGGACCGACGTCAGGATCGCTGCGGTCGCCGATCACGATGCCGCCCGCCTCACCGAGCTCGAGCGACGCACGCAGTCTCCCGGCTATGCTGACCCGATCGCATTGCTGGAGGCGCACAAGGTCCAGGCCGTGGCTGTTTTCACTGAGTTCGGTCTTCGAGCGCCGATCGTAGCCGAACTGCTGCGCCGGAATATTTTTGCGATCGTCGACAAGCCGATGGCGGTGACGCTTCCCCAGCTCGCCCTGATTGAGAACGCCCTTGCCGGGCGCAACCTGCTGACGCTTCTGCTCGAGAAGCGCTTCTATCCGGTCACGCTCGCGCTCCGCTCGGTCCTTGAAGGTGGCGAGTTAGGAGACATCGTATCGATCAACTCGACCGGGCCGCACAAGCTCGTGCCAAGCCGTCGTCCGGCATGGATGTTCGAGCCAGCGACCTATGGCGGCATCCTCGCCGACCTGACGGTCCACGACATCGATCTTGCACTTTGGCTGACAGGGCACACCAGCGGCACGATCAGCGGCTGGGTCTCGCCCACCCCGGCGGCCGGCACGACGAGCTTTCCCGCTTTGGGACGCGCCATCCTCGCATGCGACAACGGCCCGCAATTTTCGATCGAAGTGGACTGGATTCAGCCGGAAGCTTCTCCCCGCCATGGCGATTATGCCATGCGTATCTCAGGGACACGCGGGCGCGCGGACGTTCTCTTCGCGGAAAACAGGCTCCTCGTTGAAACGGCGACACGCCCTCGACACGACGTCGACCTTCCCCCGGGCGCCCCGCCTGCCGGCTTCGCCTTCGATCACCTCGCGCGCGGCGAAGCCCTGCAGATTTCGGCGAAGGATGCCCTGCGCGCCACGCGCATCGCGATCCTCGCCGAGGAAAGTGCGAAGCAAGGCGGCAAACCCATACGGTGGGGTTGAGGCGCAAGACCAGGAGTTGCCGCGACGATGCCCGACGTTACGGCAGATTATCCCGCAGAAAAATGTCGATGCGGATGCGCTCCTGATCGGGGCTGATCGGCTCGCCGGAACAATGCGCGAGCAGGACGCGCGCCGCAGACCGTGCCTCATGGCCCGGGTCCTGGTTGATGATGGCATCAAGCGTGCCGCGGACCAGGAAACGCCGCGTGTACTGCGTCAGCTCATGGGTGATCCAGACCACCTCGCGCGCGCGGCCGGAGGCCTCGAGCGCATCGGCGATGCCACGGTTTCCGGCACCGCAGCAATAGATGCCGCGGAGATCGGCATGACGCGCGAGCAACGCCGCGGTGAGCTGGCGCGTTCGCTCGCTGTCGTCGCGCCCCTCGATGACCGGTAGCGCGCGCAGGTTCGGATACTCGCTAGACAGGATCTGGTGGAAGCCAAACTGTCGCTCGGTGTGATCGCGCAGCGACAACGATCCCGCGATCACGGCGACCGTCCCCTCGCGCCCGGCAAGGAAGCGCCCAATCAGCGTCGATGCAGTCCGCCCTGCGGCCGGGTTGTCGATACCGACATAATGCAGGCGGCGCGAGCTCGGCGCGTCCGACACAAGGGTCACCACGGCGACCTCGCGCGCGATGAGCTCGTCGATCGCGGCACGCACCCTTGGATGGTCGAGCGCGATGACGGCGACGCCCTGATAGGCCGGCGACAGGTTTTCCAGCGCGCCGGCCAGCACATCTGGATCGAACACGTCGACATGGAGGATATCGATGAAGCCGCGCTGGCCGGCGAGCCAGTCCGCGGTGCGCTGGACCTGCTCGGTCAGGTTGGTCATGAAGCTGTTGCTGCCGGATGGCAGCACAAAGGCGAAGCGAAAACTCTGCCCGCGTGCGAGCCGTGCGGCCGCCACGTCCGCGCGGTAGCCGAGCTTGGCGACGGCGGCCTCGACACGCGCGACGGTCTTGGCGCGCACGCCCTCGCGCCGGTTGACAACGCGATCGACGGTGGCAAGCGAAACGCCCGCCGCACGTGCGACGTCCTCCAGCGTGGCGCGAACCGCCGGCTGCGTCGCGCCAGCTGTCATTCGCGCGCCGCCCACAGCATGCCGCGGGTCATCAACGTCCGGATCTCCGGTACGTCGAGCTCGTAGGCGCGGTGGCCGAGCGAGGAATAGAACACCCTGCCCGCGCCGTATCGCTTCTTCCAGACCACCGGCATCACCACGCCGTCGATCCAGGATGCGTGCTCGCCGGTAAAGGTCGTCGTTGCCAATACCTCGATGGCGGGGTCGACATGCATGTAGTACTGCTCGGAACGATGCTCGAAGCTCTTCAGGCCCTTCATGACGGGATCATCAGGCTTCGTCACGTCGACCTTGTAGTCGATGATATTGCCGGGATGCGCGACCCATTGCCCGCCGCACAGGAACTGATAGTCGACGGACTCGCGGAACGCGTCGCACATGCCGCCATGATGGCCGGCGAGCCCGACGCCGCCACGCACCGCCGCGCAGAGATTGAGCGCGTCCGCCTTCTCGATCTTCGACATGGTGTAGATCGGCATGATCAACGAGAGATCATGGATCGCAGGATCGCCGAATGCCTCCGTCGTCGTTTCAATCCGGACCTCGAAGCCTTCCGCCTTCAGCCAGCCGCGGATCATCGAGGCACAGAGATCGGGATCGTGTCCCGGCCAGCCGCCCCATACAATCAATGCCTTGCGCATGGTCATTCCCTCAGTCGATCTGTCCGGTTTCACGCCCGGCCGGCAGCATCGCCGGCCGCTCGACGCGGTTCTCGATCTTGATGCGCCGCCCTTCGTCGGCGGAGGTCTGGAACGCCTCCATCACCTCCAGCACGTGGAAGGCAAGCGCACCGCTGGCACGATGCGGCCGGTTGTTCAGGATCGCGGAGGCCATGTCGGCGACGCCGATGGAACGGAATTCGCCCTCGACATGACCGTGTGTCAACGGCACCGTCTCCCATTCGCCGCCGGTCTTCGCGACCTGCACCTCGCCGCCGAAGCGGTTCGGGTCCGGCACCACCATGCTGCCCTTGTCGCCGAATATCTCGATCGGCGCGTGCCGGTGCTTCGGCACATCGAAGCTCATCGCGATCGAGACGACCGCGCCGCTCTCGAATTCGAGCGTGCCCGCGACATGGGTCGAAACCTCGACCGGGATCAAGGTGCCGTTCATCGGCTGGCTGGTGACCAGACGTTCGGATTTCGGGCGCGCGGTCGAGCCCATCACACTCGCCACCGGGCCAAGCAGCTGCACGAGATCGGTGATGTAATACGGCCCCATGTCGAGCATCGGTCCGCCGCCGCGCAAGTAATAAAATCCCGGCGCCGGATGCCAGCGCTCGTGGCCGGGACAGCCGAAGAAGGCGCTGCCCGCCACCGGCGTGCCGATAGCGCCGTCGTCGATCAGCTTGCGCGCGGTCTGGTGCCCACCGCCGAGGAACGTGTCGGGCGCGCAGCCGACGCGAAGGCCCTTCTGCGCGGCGAGGTCCATCACCTTGCGGGCCTCCGCGACGTTGATGCCGAGCGGCTTCTCGGAATGGACATGCTTGCCGGCATTCAGCACCGCGAGACTGACGTCGGTGTGGGCAAGCGGCACGGTGAGATTGATGACGATCTCGACGTCGTCGCGCTTGAGCAGCTGGTCGACCCGCATCGCCGGCAGCCCGAAGGCGGCACCCTGACGCTCGGCCGCGTCGCTGCGCATGTCGGCGAGCGCCTTGATCTCCATGACCGGAAAGCGCTGGGCCGCTTTCAGATAGGCGGTGCTGATATTGCCGCAGCCGATGATTCCGACGCCGACTTTTCTCATTGTGATCTCCGTGAGGTACCGTTCATCCCTTGACCGCGCCTGCAGTGAGGCCGGCGACGATGTGCTTCTGTGCCAGCAGGAACAGAATGATCGTCGGCAGGATGGTGAGGGTGATGAAGGCCAGGATCAGGTGCCACTCGGACGAATACTCGCCCTGGTAAACCATGATGCCGAGCGGCCAGGGATAGAGCGCATCGGTGTTGAGCATCACCAGCGGCAGCAGATAGGCGTTCCAGCTGTTGACGAAGGTGATGGTGCCGACGGTCGCCAGGATCGGCCGCGACAGCGGCAACGTCACGTAGCGGAAGAATTTGACATAGCTGCAGCCATCGACCAGCGCCGCTTCGAGCAGCTCATGAGGGATGTCCCTAAAGAAGCGCCGCAGCAGCAGCACGCTCATGGCAAGGCTGAAGGCCACCTGCGGCAGCGCGACGCCGAAGTAAGTATCGAGCAGTCCGAGATCGCGCACCTTGATGAACAACGGCAGTACGGCGGTCGCCGCCGGAAACAGCAGGCCGAGCGTCAGGTAGCTCAGCAGCATCGACGAGCCGTAGAACTTGACATGGGCGAAGGTGAACGCCGCCATCGAGGCTGTGATCAGGGTCAATGTCACCGTGAGCGTCGAGATGATCAGCGAGTTGCGCAAGAGCTGCCAGTAACGGCCGGAGAACAGGATGTCGGCATAATTCTGCCATTCCCAGTGCGTGGGCCAGCCGAATGGATTGACGCGCAATTCGCCGAGCGATTTGAAGCCGCCGAGCAAGGTCGCAAGCAGCGGCACCAGCACGAAGATGGCGACAGCCGTGAGGAACGCCGCCTTGAACAGCACGGCGGGATCGAACGGCGCGCGGGTGGTCTCGGCACTACTCATCGCGCATGAACCATCGCTTGTAGGTGAAGGCAAAGGTCACGCAGATCACGAACAGGATGACGCCGATGGCGCTGCCATAGCCGACCCGCATGCGCGAGATGCCGTTGTTGTAGAGGAAGCTCACCATCGTGTTGGAGGAATCCGCAGGCCCCCCGCGCGTCAGCGGCATGACGAGATCGAACAGCTGCAGCGAGCCGACGACGGCGAAGAACACGGAGAGCCGGATCGTCGGATAGAGCAAGGGGATGACCACATGGCGCAGGGCTTGCGAGCGCGTCGCGCCGTCGATCCGCGCCGCCTCGATCAGGCTCTTGTCGAGGCTCTGGAGCGCCGCGATGAACAGCATCATGTGGAAGCCAAAGTACTTCCAGACGATCACGATCAGCACCGCCAGCATCGCGGTGTCGGTCGAGGCCAGCAGATGCGGCGCCTCGGCGCCGAATGTGCGCCAGATCGAGGCAACCAGTCCGTAGTCTCCGTCGTAAACAAAAGAGAAGATCAACCCGGTCGCGATCTCGGCCAGGATGTAGGGCATGAAGAACAGCATGCGCAGCGCCACCGCGCCACGAAAGCGCTCGGCGAGCATCAGGGCCAGCGTGAGCGCCAGCGGCAGCTGGACCGCGAGCGAGACTGCGATGATCAGTCCGTTGTTGCGCAGCGCGAGCCAGAAAGCGCGTGTCTCCAGCACGAAGCGGTAATTGTCGAAGCCGATCCAGTTGGTCGGCCGGCCGAATCCATTCCAGTTGAAGCCCGAATACCAGGCCGCCTCGCCGATCGGCAGCACCACGAATAGCGTGAACAGCAGCAATGCCGGCGGCAGGAACAGGATCAGGACGGTGAAGCGTCCGTCCCAGCTCGGGCCGCGTGTCGTGGCCTGCGGGACCGTCTCGCCGGTAACGCCCACCGCCGACACGATCGCGATCCGCCGCGTCATCGTCAGTTGCCCTGCTTCCGCGCCGCTTCGATCGCTTTGGCTGCGTCCTGCGGGCTCATGCTGCCACCGGCGATCTCCGCCGTGACATCGTTGACGACGCGACCGACCGAGGGGCCGAGGCTCTGGTCATAGAAGTTCTGGTGGTAGTTCGACTTCGCGAGATTGGCCGCGATCAGCTTCATGAAGGCGTTGTTGAGGCCGGCGTCCGCGCCCTGGACCACGGGGATAATGTAGTTGCCCGCCGCAAGCCGCGTCTGCACGTCCTTCGAGACGAAGTACTTCAGGAAATCGACCGCTTCCTTGGGGGAGTCCTTGGTGATCAGCCAGCCGGTGATGCCGCCCAGCGTATCCGTCGGCGCGCCCTTGCCGCCCGCGACGACCGGAAAATCGAACCAGCAGATCTTGTCTTCGCTCAATCCGACCTTGTCGGCGGCAAGCGCGCGCTGCAAATTATAGACGGTCGAGATCGCGAGCGTCATCGCGGCCTTGCCGTCGCCGAAATAGCCGACGGCCTGCGGGTTCTTGAAGCCGAGAAAACCGTTCTGGAACGGCTGGAGATCAACGAGCTGCTTGAACAGCTCGCCGGATTTCTGGAAGGTTTCGCCGGCAAAGCCACCATTCTCGCCGCGCAGCGCCGCATCGAAGGCCGCCTTGCCGCCGACGCGCACTGCAAGATGCGTCCAGTAGAAGTGCAGCGGCCATTTGTCGGCGCCACCGACCACGATCGGCGTGACACCAGCTGCCTTCAGCGTCTTCACGGCGGCAAGCAGATCGTCCCAGGTCTTGATCCCGGCGGGATCGACCTTCGCCTTTGCCATCAGGTCCTTGTTGCAGAGGAAGCCGACCTGCGACAGCGCGACGGGCAGTCCATAGACGCGGCCATTGCTGGTGAATGCAGCGAGCGCTGCCGGCGTGAGACTATCGCTGTAGCCCTTCACCTGATCGGTGATGTCGTCGAGGACCCCGGCCTCGATCTGCGTCTTCAGGACCCCGCCGGCCCAGCTGTAAATGATGTTCGGCCGATCCTTGGATTGCAGGATGGTGGGCAGCTTGGCCTTATAGGCCTCGTTCTCGAGGAACTGCATCTCGACCTTGACGCCCGGATGCGACGCCTCATAGCTGCGTGCGACCTCCTCCCAGATCTTCACCTGGGCTGGATTAACCTCGATGTGGAGCCATTTCACCGTGGTGTCGGCTGCGGCGACGTTGGCGCCAAGCAAGCATGCAGTCGCGGCGAGTCCCAGCTTCTCGAGCAGTCTCATCACATCCTCCCAACCGGCTTTTATTCGTTGGCTGCAATCCTGCCCTCAGTTTCTGAGGTACGCAACTAAAATTCTGACCTATGCACCTCACGCGGGGAATGGCTAAGGTCTGGAAAAGAATCGGGGCGGCCCGTCGCGTCACCCGAAACAAGCTGAGAGGTGCCCATGGCTGCCATCTATTCCGACCTCGCCGGCAAGGTTGTGCTCGTCACCGGAGGTGCGGCGGGGATTGGCGCTGCGATCGTGCGGCGCTTCGCGGAGCAGAAATCCAAGGTCGTGTTCTTCGACATCAAGGTCGAGGAGGGTCAACGCCTGGCGCGCGAGCTATCCGATCAGGGACTGGCTGCGCATTTCCAGCACGTCGACCTGACCGACATCCCCGCACTGCGCGCCGGCGTGGAGAAGGCACGCAAGACGCATGGCGCGATCAATATCCTGATCAACAACGCCGCCCATGACGAACGGCACAACACCGAGGAGATGACGCCGGAATATTGGGACGACCGCGTCGCGGTGAATCTGAAGCACCAGTTCTTTGCGTCGCAAGCCGTGCTGCCGGACATGAAGGCTGCGAATGCCGGGGCCATCATCAATTTCGGCTCGGTGTCGTGGATCGCCGGACAAGGCGGCATGGCCGCCTACACCGCCAGCAAATCGGGCGTGATCGGCCTGACGCGCTCGCTGGCGCGCGACTACGGTCCCTACAATATCCGCGTGAACGCGATCGCGCCGGGCTGGATCATGACCGAGCGCCAGCTCGAGAAATGGATGACGCCGGCGGGCGAGATCGAACTTCAGCAGCGACAGTGCCTGAAGCGCAGGCTGGTGCCGGACGAGGTCGCGAAATTCACGGTGTTCCTCGCCTCCGACGAGGCCTCCGCCTGCACCTCCCAGCACTATATCGTCGATGGTGGCTGGGTGTGATGCCTTGAGTATGCGCCGTTGTTCGGGCTACTCCGCGCGATAGTGCTGCTGCCAACGCAGCACGTAAGCCTGCAATCGCGCGGCGGGCTAGCGCAACACCGACCACTGAGGGTGTAATTCTCAAACGTTTGACCGATTGACCCTCAACGCGTGGTCGAACGTTCTCTCACCGTTCTACGCGACCCCGTCGTAAGTCTTTGGAATGCTTGGTGGGCGCACCAGGGCTCGAACCTGGGACCCGCTGATTAAGAGTCAGCTGCTCTACCAACTGAGCTATGCGCCCGAAAGGCGGTCAATGCCTTGCGAGGCCGGTCGTTTAGCAAAGCGATCCGGGTCTGGCAAGCGATGTGGCGCATGTTTTCCAAGGTTCTTCCACAGCCCCGGAAATGCGAAAAGCCGCCGGATTCCAGCGGCTTCTCAGAGGTTAATACCCGGGGAATCCCGGTGCGCTCACAGGCGCCCTTCCCGATCCGGGCCGCCGTCGCGGTCGCCGCCGCGGAAGTGGTCCATGCCACGCTCCATCATGCGGTCCATGCCGCGTTCCATGAAGCGGTGGGGCGGGCCGTCCTCGCCGCCGCCGAACGGGCCGCGGTGGCGGGTCAGCAGGGCGAGGCGCCGCTTCTGGCCGTCATCCAGGGTCTTGTAGAGCGGATCGGCGGCATCGGCGATCTTCTTCAGGGCCGCGGAGGTGGCGCCCATGTCCTCGGCGCGCTGGCGCAGGCGGGCGACCGGATCCTCCGGCTTGTCGGCATCCTTCGAAGCATCGCCGGGGCCGGCATTCATCCGCGCATTGGCGCGGTCGATGCGCAGCTTGGCGAAGTCGCGCACGGCGGCCTCGACCGGCGGCCACAGCTTCTCCTGGTCGGCGTTGAGCTTCAGCCCGGCATGGACGGCGGCGATCCGCGCGTCGACGAAGGCGGCGCGGTCTTCGGGGTTCATGCGGATGTGGCGGAAGTGCTCCATCCACGGGCGATGAAATTGGGCATAGACCGCGCCCGACCCGGCGATGCTGAGCACGGCGATGGCGGCGATGGTGAACTTCCTCATGACGTACCTCCTCTGGAAGGATGTCCTGAAGATGAGGGTCGCGAGGCCAAGGTGCAACTTACAACTTGGACAGGGAGGGCGTTCTTTCAGAGGTATAATTCACTTGAACGTCCGTTCAGCCACCGCCGGACATCATTCGCAACAAAAAAGGGCCTCCGTGCAGCCCGCACGGAGGCCCACCTTCATATTTCGTTTGGATTCGCTCGACGTGCGCTCGGTTCGTCGTGCTAGTTCGTCGTGCTCTTCGATTCCTTCAGGAACTCATCGATCAGCGGCTGGCCGACGCGGCTCGCCGCATCCTTGTAGACCGGCTCCATCGCCTTGCGCATCGCCTCGTCCTGCTCCGGCGTGAGCTTGATGATCTCGCTCTTGCCGCTCTTCTTGATCTCGGCGAACGCGTCATCGTTCTCCTTCTGCGACTGCGCGTTGTTGAAGTCGGTCGCTTCCTTCATCGCCTTCGACAGCTGGTCGCGGATGTCGGCCGGCAGATCGTCCCAGAACTTCTTGTTCACGATCACGACGTAGCCGATGTAGCCGTGATTGGTCTCGGTGATGTACTTCTGCACCTCGTGCATCTTCTGGGTATAGATGTTCGACCAGGTGTTCTCCTGGCCGTCGACCACGCCGGTCTGCAGCGCCTGGTAGACTTCCGAGAACGCCATCACCTGCGGCAGCGAGCCGAGCGCCTTGAACTGCGCCTGCAGCACGCGCGAGGACTGGATGCGGAACTTGACGCCCTGATAATCGGCCGGCGTCACCAGCTTCTTGTTGGCGCTCATCTGCTTGAAGCCGTTGTCCCAATAGGCAAGGCCGGTGATGCCCTTGGAGTCCAGCAGCTTGAGCAGTCTTGCGCCGAGCGGGCCTTCCGTCACCTTCCGCAGCGTCTTCAGGTCGGGAAGGATGTACGGGAGATCGAACACCTCGAACTCACGGATGCCGAGCGGGCCGAACTTGGAGTTGGACGGCGCCAGCATCTGCACGCTGCCGAGCTGAAGCGCCTCGAGCTCTTCCTTGTCCTTGTAGAGCGACGAGTTCGGATAGACCTCGATCTTGACCTTGCCGCCGGTGTACTTCTCGGCGAGCTCCTTGAATTTCTCGGACGCCTTGCCCTTCGGGGTGTCGGTCGCGACGACATGGCTGAACTTGATGATGATCGGGTCGGCGCTGGCGGGGCCGGCAAAGGTCAAGGCCAATGCCGCGACGGATGCCGCGATCGCGAAGGTGCGCATAATCTCTCCCTGCTATTCTCTTGGGCTGCCCAATACGGGCGCTCCTATCCTCGAGCCGGGAGCATCAATAGCGGCTCACACATTGAGCCGCTATTGGCCGTTAGCAGGGCAGCTATTCGCCACCACCAGCGATGTCATTCCGGGGCGGTCCGCAGGACCGAACCCGGAATCTCGAGATTCCGGGCTCGATGCCTCGCATCACCCCGGAATGACGACCTACGTTCTCAGCTTGCCGCGGCCGTCGTCACGGTGTCGCGCTGGCGCTTCATGACGATCTTGTTGAGCGCGCCGAGATAGGCTTTTGCGGACGCCACCAGCGTATCCGGATCCGCCGCCCGCGCCGTCATCGCACGTCCCTCATGCGACAGCCGCACCGACACCTCCGCCTGCGCGTCGGTGCCTTCGGTCACCGCATGGACCTGGTACAGCTCGAGCTTGGCTTCGTGCGGCACCAGGCGCTTGATGCAATTGAACACGGCATCGACAGGACCGTTGCCCTCGGCCTCCTCGATCTTGATCTGGCCGTCGACGTCGAGCTTCATGGTCGCGCGCTGCGGGCCATGGGTGCCGGCGATCACGGTCAGCGAGGTCAGCTTGATGCGGTCGTGCGACGCCGCCATCTCCTCGTCGACCAGCGCCTCGATGTCCTCGTCATAGATGTCCTTCTTGCGGTCGGCGAGCGCCTTCATCCGCGTGAACGCATCTTCCAGCTGGTTCGGACCGAGCTTGTAGCCCATCTCCTCCAGCTTGTGCACGAAGGCATGGCGTCCGGAATGCTTGCCGAGCACCAGCGAGGATTGCTTCAGGCCGACCATTTCGGGCCGCATGATCTCGTAGGTCGAGGCGTCCTTCAGCACGCCGTCCTGGTGAATGCCGCTCTCATGCGCGAACGCGTTCCGGCCGACGATCGCCTTGTTGTACTGCACCGGGAACGAGGTCGCCGCCGACACCACCTTCGAGGCGCGGGTCAGCTGCGTAGTGTCGATCTTGTTCCAGAACGGGAATTTGTCGTTGCGGACGTTGATCGCCATCACGATCTCTTCGAGCGCCGCGTTGCCGGCGCGCTCGCCGATGCCGTTGATGGTACACTCGACCTGACGCGCACCGCCGACCACGCCGGCCAGCGAGTTCGCCACGGCCATGCCGAGGTCGTTATGGCAGTGCACGGAGAACACCGCCTTGTCGGAGTTCGGCACGCGCTCGATCAGCGTCTTCATGAAGTGGGTGTATTCGTCGGGCGTGGTGTAACCGACGGTATCTGGGATGTTCACCGTGGTGGCGCCGGCCTTGATGACGGCTTCGACGATGCGGCACAGATAATCCATCTCGCTGCGGGTGCCGTCCTCGGCCGACCATTCGACGTCGTCGATCTGGTTGCGGGCGCGCGCGACCATCGCGACCGAGGTCTCGAGCACCTGCTCCGGGGTCTTGTTCAACTTCACCCGCATGTGCAGCGGCGAGGTCGCGATCACGGTGTGAACGCGGCCGCGTTTCGCAAATTTCACGGCTTCAGCGCAGCGGTCGATGTCGGCCGGGTGCGCACGCGACAGGCCGGCGATCACGGCGTTCTTGGAGCGGCGGGCGATCTCGCTCACCGCCTGGAAGTCGCCTTCGGAGGTGATGGGGAAGCCGGCTTCGATGACGTCGACGCCCATATCATCCAGCAGTTCCGCGACCTCGAGCTTCTCCTCGAAAGTCATGGTGGCGCCGGGGCACTGCTCGCCGTCGCGCAGTGTGGTGTCGAAAATGATGACGCGGTCCTTATCGGACTTGTTCGCGGGGGCCATTATCAAATTTCCTTTTGAGCTTTCGCGCCGACAGTCTGCTGGGCGCTTAAGGTGTCCGGTGATCTCGACCAACCCCTGAGCGCCCAGGCGCGTGGCGCCCAGCCGGCCCTCAGGGGCAAGTAAGAAGAAGCCCGCCGATCAGGAGGGTGGGCAGCAGCGCGGCCGGGATCGTGGCGGCGGCCAGAGCCACCTCCCTCGAAATCCCATCGATTTGGCCGCGAATCAGCATTGCCAGACCCTTTTGAGCCCCAAATCCTCGGGCAAAACCGTTGACGGTTGGTTGCCGGGAGGCTCAGTGCGTCGTTTCTAGACGAGAAATGGCCGCAACTGCAACGCCAAAAGATGGTCAGTATGGGTGACCCACCGCTTCACGGTGTCATCCCGGCGAAAGCCAGGAACATGCCGCGAAGGTCTATCGATGGCTGACGGTCTGAACGACCGGTCTTCACCAAACTTCCGCCTTGGATAGTCAGTCCTGCTTTCGGGAGGACGACGATAGGAGGTGTTGCGCGCAACTTCCTCAACGTCATTGCGAGCGAAGCGAAGCAATCCAGAGTCTTTCAGCGACGGGCAGTCTGGATTGCCTCGCTTCGCTCGCAATGCCGGAATTGCTTTTGTGAGTGCGGGCCATGCTCACCATCATTGTTAGGGCGCATACCTCCAGCGACAACCGCGTCGCGGTCACGCAAGGATGACGGTCGAGCTTGTTGTCTCTAGAAAGCTACCCCGTGCGACGCGAGCGGGCCCTGGTTTCCCAGCGATCCAGCATCTGGCCGAGTTCACCGAGGGCGGGGGACGGAGTTTCGTTGGTGTTGGCGGGAACGGTGGGGCTAAGCCAGTCCGGTTGCCTGTAGCCGCCCGAGCGGCGAGCCAATGCACGCCGTTTGCGGGACTGGAAATCGCGCGTGAAATAGCCGGCCGCATACGCGATCCCGAGCAACACGATCAATGTAATGACACCCTGCACCATTTGCTGCGGCCTTTCTCCCAAGGTTTTCTGCGCAGCAATAGAGGCGACGTCAAGGCTTGACGGGGCCCAAACTGGGGCTCGGTTAATTCCCCAAAGGCACGCGAATTGTCGCGTCACACCGGGCCGAACAGCGGTTCACACATATTCCTGGCCGCCCTCGCAACCGGGGATGAATGGGACTAACCTTGCACTTGCTCGGCCGGATCAACCGGCTAGCCGAACATGACCCGGGAGGACGCGAATGACACGCCAACAGCAGCGTGAGCAGGATGTTGCGCTTTCACGACGAACGCTAGTGCAGGGACTTGCGCTCGGTGCCGCGGCCACGTTCGCCGGAACGGGCGCCGCGCTGGCCCAGACCGGACCTGCCGCCCCGCCGACGACGATCACCACACCGCCGCGCGACTTCGGCCCCCGCGGCGCACCGACCACCTATTTCTGGGACCCCGATATCATCGCGGTCGATCCGTCCTTCAACGATCTCGCGCAACCCAACACCGCGATCAAGCGGCTCTACACCGGCGTGCTCTGGGCTGAAGGTCCGGCATGGAGCGCGCAAGGCCGCTATCTGCTCTGGAGCGACATTCCCAACAACAGGCAGATGCGCTGGAGCGAGGACGACGGCCGCGTCAGCGTATTCCGGGCGCCCTCCAACAATTCCAACGGCAACTCGTTCGACTTCCAGGGCCGTCAGCTCTCCTGCGAGCATCTGACCCGGCGGGTGACGCGCTACGAGCATGACGGCACCGCCACCGTGCTGTGCGACAATTACAACGGCAAGAGGCTGAACTCGCCGAACGATGTCGTCGCGCATCCCGACGGCAGCTACTGGTTCACCGATCCGCCCTATGGCGGCCAGCTCTATGAAGGTGAGCCCGATGCGGCGGGCGGACCGAGCAATGCGCCCGGCAAGCTCAACCCGCGGATCGGACAGCCGGCCGGCTTTACACCTGGCAAGCGCGAGCTGCCGACCAATTGCTATCGCATCGATCCAAGCGGCCGTGTCGATCTCGTCGTCACCGAGGAGCAGGTGCCCGATCCGAACGGCCTGTGCTTCTCGCCCGACTTCAAGAAGCTCTACGTCGTGTCGACCGGCAAGGGACCGGGCGACACCGGCCCCGGCGGCAAGGGCGAGATTTTCGTGTTCGATGTCGGCAGCGACAACAAGCTGTCCAACCTGAAGAGCTTCTCCGATTGCGTGATCGACGGCGTGAAGTGCGGGCCCGACGGCGTGCGCTGCGACGTCAACGGCAACGTCTGGGCCTCCAGCAATGCCGGTCGCGCCGTCGGCTATAACGGCGTGACGGTGTGGTCGCCGGAGGGCAAGCTGCTCGGCCGCATTCGACTGCCGGAAGTCTGCGGCAACATCTGCTTCGGCGGACCGAAGCGCAACCGCCTGTTCATGGCCGCGAGCCAGTCGCTCTACGCGGTGTTCACCGCGACGCAAGGTGCGGGGCCGGGCTGAGCAGGCGTGAGCTGAATTGTAACGAGGCGCCGGCGTGCCCCGCTGGCGCCTCAGACGTGAATCCGACCATTCGCAAGGACAACCAAGTGACCATCACCGTTCGTCCAATGACTTTGCCGGAAACTGCAATGGTCATTGAGTATTTCCACGCAGCGACGCCGGAGCATTTGGAAATGCTCGGGGTCGATCCGTCGCGGCTGCCGCAGGCATCGCAATGGCAGCGGCTCTATGAGCAGATGTTCGACCAGCCCATCGAGCAGAGGAGCAGCCTTTTGGTGAGCTGGCTTTACGATGACAGGCTGTTGGGGTTCTCGACCGCCGACAAGATCCGCGTTGGCCAGCAGGCGAACATGCACCTTCACATCACCGATGCCTCTCAACGTCAGCAGGGTATCGGCGTCGCGTGTGTCAGACAGACCGTCGATCTCTATTTCCAGACTCTAAAGCTAAAGCAACTCTTCTGTGAGCCCAATGCGTTCAATGTGGCGCCGAACCGCGCGCTCCAGAAGGCGGGATTCAAGTACGTCAAGACGCACATGACCGTCCCCGGCCCTCTCAACTTTCACCAGGCGGTCAACCGCTGGGTGATCGATAGAGGTTGACGCATCTCAGGAGCCTGCGTCGACGAATCATGAGTGCGCGCCCTCCTCTCCGCAGGCAACACGTGACTTCCAGACAGGGCGCGTGATAATTGAGCCATGGCAGACAAAATTCGCGTCGTTGTTCTCTATGGCGGCAGGTCCGGTGAGCATGAGGTCTCGCTGAAATCGGCGGCCTCCGTGCTCAGGCATCTCGACCGCGCGCGCTTCGAGGTGATCCCGGTCTCCATCGACAAGACCGGCCGGTGGCAGTGGAACGATCTTGCCAGGATCGATCCGGCGCAGGCGGCCTTGCCGATCTTGCCCGATGCACCCGAGATGCGGCTCGCCCGAGGGGCTGACGGACGTGGCGTTCTCGTGCCGATCTCCGAAAGCGCGACAGGCCCGATCGAGATCGACGTCGTGTTTCCGGTCATGCACGGCCCCCTTTGCGAGGACGGCACGGTGCAGGGTCTTTTGGAGCTGGCCGAGGTCGCCTATGTCGGCTCGGGCGTTCTCGCCTCCGCCGTCAGCATGGACAAGGATGTCGCCAAGCGGCTCGCGGAATTCGCCGGCGTTCCGGTCGCGCCCTATCGCGTGCTCACCCGCAAGGCCTTCGCCGCGGACCGCGCCGCGTCTCTCGCCAAGGCGGTCGAGGGGCTGAGCCTCCCGGTGTTCGTCAAGCCGTGCAACATGGGCTCCAGTGTCGGCATTCACAAGGTCAAGACGTGGGATGCACTCGGCACGGCGCTCGATGATGCGTTTCGCTATGACGTCAAGGTGCTGGTCGAACAGGGCATCGACGCGCGCGAAATCGAGGTCGCGGTGCTCGATGGCGAGACGCTGTTTGCGAGCGTCGCCAGCGAGCTCAATCCGAACGCCCATCACGAATTCTATTCGTACGAGGCCAAATATCTCGACCCCGACGGCGCCCGCGTCGATCTTCCGGCCAGGCTCGACCCGGCGCAGATGGAGCGCGTGCGCGCGCTCGCGGTGCAAGTGTTCGCGGCCCTCGAATGCAGCGACCTCGCGCGGGTCGATTTCTTTCTCGACCGGCAAACCGGCGAATTCTGCTTCAACGAGATCAACACCCTGCCCGGCTTCACGTCGATCAGCATGTATCCGAAGATGATGGAGGCCTCGGGCGTGCCGTATGGAGAGCTGCTGACGCGCCTCGTCCATCTGGCGCTGGAGCGATACCAGCAGCGTCATGCCCTGGAACGCGGCTATTCGAGCTAGGTTGTCTCCTCAACGGTAGGCCCCAGGTCAGGGATAAAGCCATGCGCGTTGTGATCTGCGGCGGCGGCGTGATCGGGGTCTGCACAGCTTATTTCCTCCGCCGCCTCGGCGTCGATGTCATCGTCGTCGAACGGACGGAAGTGGCGGCCGCGGCCTCCGGCAAGGCCGGCGGTTTTCTGGCATGTGACTGGTGTGCGGGCACGCCGCTCGATGCGCTGGCGCGGCGCAGCTTTGCGCTTCACGCGCAACTGCCGGAAGAGATCGCGGGCGATTGGGGCTACCGCCCGATGAGCGCATATGGTGGCTACGTGGCGTCCGATGGCGATCCGCGGCGGACTGCGCCATCCGCACTCGGCTGGCTCAGCGATGGCGTCGTCATCGCACAGCGCATCGGCACGACCGAGACGACCGCGATCGTTCATCCGCAAAAGTTCACGTCGGCCGTGATGACGGCGGCGCTCGCGCAAGGCGCCGAGCTTCGCCCCGGCCGCGTCACCGGCATCGTTCGCGATCCGCATGGGACGCGCGCGAAAGGTGTCGAGGTCGAAGGCAGCACCATCGAAGCGGATGCCATCGTGATTGCGATGGGACCATGGTCGCTGCTCGCGGCGCAATGGATGAGCCTGCCCGCTGTCTATGGCCAGCGCAGCCCGAGCATCGTCTACGACCTCGGCTCCAACGTGCCGGCCGATGCGTTGTTCCTGGAATGCGAGACGGATGGCGGCGCCGTGTCGATCGAGGTCTTTCCACGCGCCGACGGCAGCACGCATATCACGGCGCTGTCCGACATCGCGCCGCTGCCGCTCGATCCGGCGGCCGTGACGCCGGACCGCGATGCGATTGCGCGCCTGCAAACCATGTCGGAGCGGCTGTCGCCGCTGTTTCGCCCTGACAAGATCATCGCGCAGCAGGCCTGCTTCCGTCCGGTGACCGAGGACGGCCTGCCGCTGATCGGCCGGGTGCCGCAGAGCGACCGTCTCTACGTCGCGACCGGACATAATGTGTGGGGCATCCTGAATGCGCCCGCGACCGGCGAGGCCATGGCGCAGCTCATCGCCGAAGGCGGAACGCGTCAGGTGGATCTCGCGCCGTTCGATCCCGCCCGGCTCGTGCCGCTCGATCCATCGCTGCTGCAATCGCGCTAAGCAGCTCAGCTACCCTTTCTTGTAGCCTCGAATGCTCATGCATGCCCGCCACCGAAATCTGCATGCCTGCGTGCGGAATATCGATCCGCTCTGCCCGATATTTGCGCAAGCGCTAGACTTTAGTCCCCAACGTACAATCCTGAATACAGTTTCACTTGCCGGGGATTCTCTCGTCGTTATAGTCCCGCCCAATAGCTCAAAGAAGCTTGGTTCAAGGGAGAGAACAACATGAATAAAGCACTCTCTGGTGCATTGCGAAGTGCACTTGGTGCGGTCGCCATCGGCGCATTGTTGGCAGCGTCAGGCCCGGCTTTTGCGGCCGATCCGATCAGGATCGGCGTGATCGCGGAAGCGCAGGCGATCGCCGGCGCATCGATCCCGCAGGCGGCGCAGCTCGCCGCCGACGAGATCAACGCCAATGGCGGCGTCGACGGCCGCAAGATCGAGATCATCGGCTACGACAATCACTCCTCCTCGGCAGATTCGGTGCGCGCGTTCCAGCGCGCGGTGAACGAGGACAAGGTCAACGCGGTCATCGCCAGCTATATCAGCGAAGTGGTGCTGGCGCTGGAGCCCTGGGCTTCGCGGCTAAAGACGCCGTTCGTCACGCCGGGTGCCGCCTCCAACGAGATCAGCAAGAGCGTCCACGCCGACTACGAGAAGAACAAGTACACCTTCCACGGCTATCTGACCTCGGCGGCATTGGCGCTCTCGGTCTGCGACGGCGCCAAGGACCTGCTCGTCGACAAGATGCACATGAAGACGGCGGTCATCATGAGCGAGGACGCCGCCTGGACCAAGCCGCTCGATGTCGGCTACGAGGAATGTCTGCCCAAGGTCGGGCTGAAGGTGCTCGACCACATCCGCTTCTCGCCCGACACCACCGACTTCACGCCGATCTTCAACAAGATCGAGGGCGCCAAGCCCGACGTGATCATCACCGGCATTTCGCATGTCGGGGTGCAGCCGACGGTGCAGTGGAAAAACCAACAGGTGCCGATCCCGATGTTCGGCATCTCCTCGCAGGCGACCAACGAGACCTTCGGCAAGGACACCAACCAGGCCGCCGAAGGCGTGCTCTATCAGGGCGTCTCCGGGCCCGGCGTCGCGGTGACGCCGAAGTCGGTGCCGTTCGCGGAGAACTTCAAGAAGAAGTTCGGCAACTATCCCTCCTATGCCGGCTACACCGCCTATGACGAGGTCTATTACATCGCCGACGCCGTGAAGCGCGCCGGCTCGACCGATGCCGACAAGCTGGTCGAGGCGCTGGAGAAGACCGACTGGGAAGGTACGATCGGCCGCGTCCAGTTCTACGGCAAGGACGATCCGTTCACGCATTCGATCAAATACGGCAAGGGCCTGATCACCGGTCTGATGCTGCAATGGCAGGACGGCAAGCAGAGCGCGGTCTGGCCCAAGGACGTCGCCAAGGTCGACATCAAGTTCCCGAGCTTCATCAAGCTCAGCAACTGATCCGACATGCTCCCGGGATCACTTCCCGGGAGCTTCCACTTGTGGCCCTCCGCAGCACCTTTTCCTCTAGTGAGACTCCTGGCCAATCATAGATGCGAGCTTTCCAGATTCTGATCGATGGCTTTGCCATCAGCGCTCTCTACGCTCTCGGCGCCACCGGCTTCACACTGATCTTCGGCGTCTCCGGCGTGCTCAACCTCTCCCACGGTGCCATCATGGTGGCGGCAGCGGTGGCGGCTTGGGCCGCCGCCAGCGTGCTCAATGTCGGCACCTATGCCGGCGCGCTGATCGGGGTCGGCGTCGCCCTCCTCGCGGCGTTCGCCACCTACTTTGCGGTGGTGAAGCCGATCCAGGATTCCCGGCGCATCCCGAACGAGGAGAAGGAGATCTTCGTCCTCACGGGAACGCTGCTCTGGGGCATCATGATCCAGGAGCTGATCGCCTATTTCTTCACCAACAACGCCAAGACCGTGCTGCCGATCGTCGAGGGCGTCGTCGAGATCCTCGGCGTCCGCACGCCGAAGAACGAGATCTTTACCGCGATCGTGTGCTGCCTCGTCATCGCGCTGCTGTGGCTGCTGGTGAACCGCACCCGCACTGGCAAGGCGGTGCTGGCGGCCTCGATGAACCCGCGCGGCGTCACCCTGCTCGGGCTCGAGCTCACCAACATCTACATCGTGGTCTGGGCGATCTACGGCATCCTCGCCGGCATCGCCGGCGTGCTGCTAGGCATGTTCTTAGGGGTGAGCTCCTACAGCGTGGGTCCGCTGACCGCGAGCGCATTCTCGATCGTCGTGCTCGGTGGCCTCGGCAGCGTCTCCGGCTCGCTGATCGCGGCCTTCGTGGTCGGCTATCTCGAGACGCTGACGGCCTATCTGGTCTCGCCGGCCTATCGCACCATTCCGGCGCTGCTGCTGCTCGTGTTCGTGATGTATATCCGGCCCCAGGGCCTGCTGGGGAGGCGCTGAGATGGCGGGCTTCTTTACCTCGCGGCTGTTCTTCGTCTCGCTGGCGCTCGTGATCATCGCAGCCACGCTGCCGCTCTATGTCTCCGGCTACGTGCTCGGGCTCCTCACCGTCGCATTTTATTTCGGGGTGTTCGCGATGGCCTGGGACCTGCTGTTCGGCTTCGCGGGCGAGGTCAATTTCGGACCGACCTTCCTGATCGGCGTCGGCGCCTACACTGCCGGCATCCTCAATGCCCAGTTCGGCTGGTCGGTCTATCTCTGCATCGTGCTGGGCGCGTTCGCCTCCGTCATCGCCGGCCTCGTGCTGGCGCTGCCCGCGCTCCGGGTGCGCGGGCCGTATTTCGGCCTGACCACGCTGGTCGCGGTCTTGATGCTGCAGAACTTCATCGTCGTGTTCGCCGACCTCACCGGCGGCGAGATCGGCCTGACCATCCCCGACGTCATCACCATCAACGCCGGCGCCAATTACTGGATCGCGCTCGGCTTTATGACGATCTCGGCGGCGATCCTCTACGGCCTGTCGCAATCGCCGGTTGGCCTCGTGCTGCAAGCCAGCGGCCAGGATCCGGTGCAGGCCGGCGCGCTCGGTTTCAACATCGTCAAGCACAAGCTCGCCGCCTTCATCGTCAGCGCCTTCTTCTCAGGCCTGTCAGGCGCGCTGCTGGTGTTCTACTTCGGCACCGCCTCGGTCGGCACCGTCGTCGACGTCGCGGTCGGCGTCAACGTGATCGTGTCGGCAGTGCTCGGCGGCCGCCGCACCGTGCTCGGCGCCGCACTCGGCGCGATCTTCCTGATCGTCGCCGGCGAATTCCTGCGCCCCACCGGCGAGCTCGCGACCTTCATCGTCTCGGCGGTCGCGCTGCTCGTCGTGCTGTTCTTCCCCGGCGGCTTCCTCGGAGCGGCCCTCTCGCGCGAGGCTCGCTCGTAATGGACCAGAGGCTTTCAAACCGGCCCGTGCTCGAAGTCCGTGGCCTGACCAAACGCTTCGGCGGATTGACAGCGGTGAAGAACCTCGGCTTCGAGGTCAATGGCGGCGAGATCTTTGGCCTGATCGGGCCAAACGGCTCGGGTAAATCCACCGCGATGAAGAGCGTGATGGGCATCGAGCGCCCGACCGCGGGCGAAGTCGTCTTCGAGGGGGAGAACGTCGCCGGCCTGCCCGCGCACAGGATCGCGCGCAAAGGGTTTGGCATGGTGTTCCAGCATTCGCGGCCGCTGAACCGGCAGACGGTGCTGGAGAACATCATGGTGGCGCTGTTGCCGGACAGCCTGTTCATGCTGTTTCCGGACAAGGCGCTGCTCGATCGCGCCAAATGGATCGCCGATCGCGTCGGGCTCGGCAACGTGATGAACCGCCGGCCGCCGACGCTGCCCTTCGCCGATCTACGCCGGCTCGAGCTCGCCAAGGCAATCGCGCGGGACCCAAAAGTGGTGCTGGTCGACGAGCCCTTCGCCGGCCTCACTCGCGCCGAGGTCGATGTCTTCTCCGACCTGATCCGCAGCTTTCGCGACGAGGGCCGCGCGGTGATGCTGGTGGACCACAATGTCAAAAGCGTCGCGGCGCTGGTCGACCGCGTGCTCGCGATGTATCTCGGCGAGGAAATCGTCACCGGCAAGGCCGACGACGTCATGAAGAATGAGACCGTGCGCCGGGTCTATCTCGGCGGCGCCATCGCGACCCATGCACGGCCCGAGACCGGCTTCAAGGACAAGGTGCCGCTGCTCCAGGTCGAGAATGTCAGCGTCCATTACGGCAAGGCGCAGGCGCTGGAGAATGTCTCGATCCACATCCATGAAGGCGAGTTCGTCTCGGTTGTCGGCCTCAACGGCGCCGGCAAGACCACGCTGTTCAACACCATCTCAGGCTTCTTGCCCTATAGCGGCGAGATCATCCGCGGCGGCGAAAAGCTCCGCGGCACCAGCCCGGCGAAGATCGCCCGCAGCGGCCTCGTGCAATGCCCGGAATCGCGCGAGCTGTTCGGCGAGATGAGTGTGCGCGAGAACCTCGATCTCGGCGGGCAACATCTCACCGAGGACAAGCGCGCCGCACAGCTCGCCTGGCTGTTCGAGCTATTCCCGATCCTGAAGGAGCGCCAGGGCCAGCTGGCGCAGACGCTGTCCGGCGGCGAGCAGCAGATGCTCGCGATCGGACGCGCGCTGATGATGCAGCCGCAGATCCTGATCCTGGACGAGCCGACACTGGGCCTCGCGCCCGTCATCCTCGAGCTGTTGTCCAAGGCGCTGGAGAAGCTGCGGCAGACCACGTCGATCACGGTGCTGCTCGGCGAGCAGAACGTGACCTTCGCGCTGCCTCATGCCGACCGCGTCTATGTGCTGGAGCACGCAAGGATCGTCTGGGAGGGCGATCCCGGCCGCTTCGCGAGCGAAGCCGGTGCCGATTTTCTTTAGCTCGCGCATATCAACAACAAACAAGCGAAAGGGAAACGACCATGCGATCATCGAGCATTTTGAGCTCTGGCCTCCTCACCTCCGTGCTGGCGCTCTGCCTCGCCGCCCCCGCCCACGCGCAATCGAACGATCCGATCAAGATCGGCGTCATCGCCGAGGTGCAGTCGATCGCGGGTGCTGCGACGCCGGGCGGCGCACAGATTGCCGCCGACGAGATCAACGCCAAGGGTGGCATCCTCGGCCGCAAGGTCGAGATCGTCACCTATGACAACAAGAGCTCCTCGGCCGATTCGGTGCGCGCCTTCCAGCGCGCGGTGAGCGAGGACAAGGTCTCCGCGGTGATCGCGAGCTATATCAGCGAGGTCGTGCTGGCACTCGAGCCCTGGGCGGCGCGCCTGAAGATGCCGCTGATCACGCCCGGCGCCGCCTCGAACGAGATCACCAAGGCGATCCACAACGACTATGAGAAGAATAAGTACACCTTCCATGGCTACCTGACCTCGGCCGCGCAAGCGCAGATCGTCTGCGACGCGGCGAAGGATCTCCTCGTCGACAAGCTCAAGTTCAAGACCGTCGCGATCATGAGCGAGGACGCCGCCTGGACCAAGCCGCTCGATGTCGGCTACGAGGCTTGCCTGCCCAAGGCCGGGCTGAAGGTGGTCGAGCATGTGCGCTTCTCGCCGGATACCACCGACTTCACGCCGATCTTCAATAACATCGAAGGCAAGAAGCCTGATGTGATCGTCACCGGCATCTCGCATGTCGGCGTGCAGCCGACGGTGCAGTGGAAGAACCAGCAGGTGCCGATCCCGATGTTCGGCATCAGCGCGCAGGCGCTGAGCCCGACCTTCTGGAAGGATACCAATGGTGCTGCCGACGGCGTACCGTCACTGGCCGTCGCAACGCCCGATGTTGCCGTCACATCCAAGACGAAGCCGTTCGCGGCGGCCTTCGCCGCCAAGTTCGGCACGCCGCCGGCCTATACCGGCTACACCGCCTATGACGAGGTCTACATCATCACCGACGCCATCAAGCGCGCCGGCTCGACCGATCCCGACAAGATGGTCGCCGAGATGGAGAAGACCGACTTCGAGGGCACGATCGGCCAGATCAAGTTCTACGGCAAGGACGACGAGTTCACCCACGGCATCAAGTCCGGCGCGGGCGCGGTGACCGGCCTCGTCTTCCAGTGGCAGGACCAGAAGCAGGTCGTGGTCTGGCCGGAGAAGATCGCGGAAGGCAAGCTGAAGTTTCCGAACTTTGTGAAGCTGTCGCAGTAAGAAAGCAGAACAAGGCCACCGCAACGATGTGATGCCCGGGCAGAACCGCGTCTTCGCGCTAGATGTCCCGGGCATTTCATCTCTCGCTCGATGCGCCCCTGAAGTGAAGCCCGCTTGCAAATTCGGCAGGGTCGCTCACAGTAAGGGTGCACGCAGGCAACTCCAAGAATCTGCGGCCATCAAGGAGGACCCATGCTCCCTTATGTCGCGCACGACCTTCGCTTCGAGCGGCTCGTCATCGGCCATGTCAATCTCGAGAAACTCACCAGCGGTTGCCGCTGGGCCGAAGGCCCCGCCTATTTTCCGGCCGGGCGCTACCTGATCTGGTCCGACATTCCGAACAACCGGATGATGCGCTTCGACGAGACCGACGGATCGGTGTCGGTGTTCCGCGCGCCGAGCTTCAATTCCAACGGCAACACCACCGATCGCCAGGGGCGGCTGGTCAGTTGCGAGCATTTCATGCGGCGCGTCACCCGGACCGAGCACGATGGCTCGATCACCGTGCTGGCGGATGCGTTCGAGGGCCGCCGGCTGAATTCGCCCAACGACGTCGCGGTCAAGTCGGACAATTCGATCTGGTTCTCCGATCCGACCTACGGCATCGACAGCGACTATGAAGGGCAACAAAGTCCGTCCGAGATCGGCGCCTCCAACGTCTACCGGATCGACGGTAGTTCCGGCGCCATCACGCGCGTCGTGTCCGACCGAGTGCAGCCCAACGGGCTGGCCTTCTCGCCGGACGAAACCCTGCTCTATGTCGCCGACACCGGCGCCACCCATGTCCGCGGGCTTCCGCCGACGATCTGGTCCTATCAGGTCAAGGGGCAGACAGTCGGGGAAGCCTCGCTGTTTGCCACCTGCCCGGACGGGCTCTATGACGGCTTCCGCTGCGACATCCATGGCAACATCTGGACGTCGGCGGGGCGCAGCGTGTTCTGCTATGCGCCGGATGGCACGCATCTCGGTACGGTCCCGATCGGCGAGATCGTCGCCAATGTCTGCTTCGGCGGCCCGCGCCGCAACCGCCTCTACATCTGCGGACAGACCTCGCTGTATTCGATCTACCTCAATACACGGGCGGCGGTGTAGGGGCGCGATCGCAACCCAGCAGAACGTGTCGCGTCAACTCGTGACACGTTCGCCGCGCCCGTAGACCAGCAGCATGAAGATGATGACGAGGCCATAGATCACCTGGCGACCGGCCTCGGGCATGTCCATGATCGACAGCACGCTGTTGAGAAGCACGATCAGCACGACGCCGATCAGTGTCCCGAGATAACGGCCGCGGCCGCCAAGGATGTTGGTGCCGCCGATCACGACCGCCGCGATCGACGGCAGCAAATAGGCATCCCCCATGCCCTGATACGCCTTGGTGGAGTAGCCGGCGAGCAGAACGCCGGCGAGCGCGGCTGCGACACCGCACAGAACGAAGCAGATCACGGTGATGCGGCGGGTATCGACGCCGGCCAGATACGCGGCCGCCTCCTTGTTGCCGATGGCATAGACGTAGCGGCCAAGCGTCGTGCGCTGCAGAACAATCGTGACAAGTACCGACACGGCGATCCAGACGAACAAGGCGTTGGGAATGCCGAGCGTGCGGTCGCCGGCGAGCATCCGCATCAGGTCGGTGGCGCCGGTCTGCGGCGCGTAGCCGCCGGTATGGGCGACCATCAGGCCGCGCATCACCGCGTTGACGCCAAGCGTGAAGATCATCGAGGGCACGCGCAGATAGGCAACCCCGATGCCGTTGACGAGACCGACCAGAAGCCCGACCCCAAGCCCGACCGGAATCGCGAGCGAGCCGCCGATCGTTGTCGCCATCATCGCGGCCGCGGCGAGCGTCCACGGCACCGACAGGTCGATCTGGGCGATCAGGATCACCAGCATCATCCCGGCGGCCACGATGCCGAGGAAGGCGCCGATCTGAAGCTGCTGCAGCAAATAGGCCGGTGACAACAGCGGCGCACTGCCGAAGCGCGCAAAAGTATAGATCGTCCCCGCCACCAGGATGACGAGGATGAACAGGGCCGCGATCAGGATCGGGCGGTCATCGCGAGAGAGACTGAGGGAGGCCGAACTCATCGGAACAGCTCCAGCGTATTCTTGACGCGCAGCACGCCGAGCGCGCCGATGCTGACCGCCGCCAGCAGGATCAGGCCCTCGAACAGCGGTTGCAACAGCGGGGCGATGTCGAAGATGCGGAAGAAGAACGAGATGACGCGCAGCACCATCGCACCGAAGATCGAGCCGATCGCGCTGCCGGTCCCGCCGAGCAGCGAGGTCCCTCCGATGACGACGGAGGCGATCGAGTTGAGCGTGTAGGCGCCGGCCTGCGGGATGTCGGCATTGCCTGAGGATGTCTGGATGGCGAGGAACAGGCCGCCACAGCCAGCGAAGAAGCCGGCGAGCGTGAAGGCCGCGATCTTGGCACGCTCGATCGGAAGGCCGGACATGTAGGCTGCGCCTTCGGCCGAGCCGACCGCATAGACGGCCCGGCCAAGCACGGAGCGGCGGAACGGCACCCAGACCAGGAGCGCGATCAGGACGAGCAGCACGAACGGCACCGGGATCCAGGCCACCGGCCCAAACCAGCCGGCTCCGCCATCATCGAAGATATGGACGGTCGCGGCGAAATCCCCGAGCGAGTTGGTCAGCGCCCAGTTGAGATCCTCGTCGATCTTGCCGCCCGGCGTCGGCCGCAGGAACAGCGCGATGCCGATATAGACCGCCCCGGTCGCAAGCGTCGCAATGATCGGCTGGATGCGCCCATAAACGACGATGCAGCCATTGACGAAGCCGGCCAGTGCGCCGGTCGCAAGACATATGACGATCCCGAGCAGGATGCCGCTCACGCCGCCGGGAAAGATACCAAGGCCGAGATGCAGGCCGAAGATCTCGAGATGCAACGGGCTGCCCCCCGCCGCTCCCGTGAGCAGGTAGCTCGCGAAACACCCCACCATGGTCATGACGGCGCCAACCGAGAGATCCAGCCCCGACGCCAGCACCGGCACGGTCTGCGCCATCGCCAGCATGGCGAGTGCAAAGATCTCGTCGCCGTTCTGCACCAGAACCGCCGACGAGAAGCCCTTGGGGTGGGCGAGGTTGTAGAGCAGATAAAGGATGGAGAACAACAGGACGGCGGTGACGATGCCGATGTTCTGGCGAATCCTGATAGCGACATCGTCAAGCATGGACGGCTCCGGATGTGTCCGGCGTCGCGGCGTCGATGTTGAGCGCGCTGGCGATGATGTTGGTCTCGGTGAGCTCATCACCTTCAAGCTCGCGCACGATGCGCCCGTCATACATGATCGCCACCCGGTCGCAGCAGCCGATGAGCTCGTCATAGTCGGTCGAGTAGAACAGGATGGCAGCGCCCTGGTCGGCGAGCTCGCGCATCAGCCGGTAAAGCTCCTGCTTGGTGCCGACGTCGATGCCGCGCGTGGGATCATTGAGCAGGATGAGCTTGGGATCGGTCATCAGCCATTTGGCGAGAACGACCTTCTGCTGGTTGCCGCCGGAGAGCGTGGCGACGGCGTCGCCGGGCGCGCCGATCTTGATCTGCAGCCGCGCGATGGCGCGCTTGATCGCATCGGTCTCGCGCGCGCGGTCGACCAGAGGTCCGGTCGAGATCGCGTCGAGCGAGGCGATCACCAGATTGTCCGATATCGACATCGGCAGCATCAGGCCTTCGGTCTTGCGGTCCTCCGGCACGAGCGCGATGCCGACCGACTTCGCCGCCGCCGGCGAGCCCGGACGCACCTCGCGGCCTTCGACGGTGATTTGCCCGGAAACGCCACGCAAGACGCCGAACAGCGCCAGCAGCAGGGATTTCTGGCCCTGGCCGTCCAGCCCGCCGAGGCCGACGATCTCGCCGGCGCCGACGCGGAGCGAGATGCGATCCAGGCTTTTGTCCCAGCTCAGATGATCGACAGCCAGCATCGGCTTCGGCGATCCGCGCACGGGCTTGGGCGGATACTGGGTGGCAATGTCGCGCCCGATCATGAGCTGAACGATATCGGCGGTCGACCTCCTGCCCTGGTCGAAGGTCTCGATATGACGCCCGTTGCGGAACACGGAAGCACGGTCGGCCAGCGCCTCGACCTCGTGCATCCGGTGCGAGATGTAGAGAATGGCAACGCCCTCGGCCTTGAGCCGTGCCAGCATGGCATACACCTTCTCGACGTCGGCACTGGTGAGGGCCGATGTGGCTTCGTCGAGGATCAAGAGCTGCGGCTTCTTGCCGAGCGCCTTGGCGATCTCCACCACCTGGCGGCGCGACAGCGGCAGGTCGCGCACGCGCATCAGGGGATTGACGTCCTCGCATCCGATCTCGGCCAGCAGCTCCTCGGCGCGGCGGCGCTGCGCCCGCGCGTCGATGAGGCCGAAGCGGCGCGGCGGCGACGCGATCGAGATGTTGTCCGCGACCGAGAGGTCGGGCATCAACGACAATTCCTGGAAGATGCAGACGACGCCGGCTGCATTGGCGGCGGACGGTGTCGCGAAGGTCACATCGTGTCCGCCGAGCCGCATGGTGCCGGTATCGGGCTGGACGACGCCGGCGATGATCTTGATCAGCGTCGACTTGCCGGCGCCGTTCTCGCCCAGCACCGCGTGGATCTTGCCGCGCTCGCATGCGAAGTCGACGCCTTCGAGCGCCCGCACTCCGGCGTAACGCTTGGAGATTCCGGACAGGGTGAGGAAGGCGGATTGGCTTAGAGTAGCGTCCGGCATGGCGGGCTCACGCAGCAGCGGCCCGGCCAAGGCCGGGCCGCAACCGGAACATCTCCGGTGCGCTCACTGGGTGTTCTTCTCGCTCTGCGACATGATCTCCGGCGCCGTGAAATTGACGCCGCAGGGCGTGAACTGGTTCGGCGCGAAGAAGTTTGCGTTGAGGTCCGGCCAGTAGTTGGTGCCGGGCTTCAGATCCTTATAGGTCGCGACCGGGATCGGGATCGAGATGAGCTGCGGCATCACATTGCCCTGCAGCGCAGAGATCGCCGCCTTGGTGGCGATGGCGACCAGCGCCGGAGACTGGCCATAGGACATGCCCTTGAGCCCGTCCTTGGCGTGATCGGCGATCTGCTTGCGGTACTCGTTTTCTCCCTCGCCCGACATCGGGACGAAGGGATGCTTCGCCGACATCATCGCCTGCACGGTGCCATCGGAGCCGCCTTGCGTGAACACGCCGTCGAAATGGCCGTGCACCGCGAGCGCGTCCGCCGTCACCTTCTGCGAGGTGCCGGTATCCCAATTGCCGACCACTTCGGTGATCTTGAAGCTGTTGCCCGGCGCTTCCATGACCTCGCGGAAGCCGAGATGGCGGTCCCGGTCGACCGAATTGCCCGGCAGGCCGCGGACCTCGAGGATGTCGCCCGCCTTCTTGCCGCTCTCATCAATGAGCCACTTCGCCGACATGCGGCCCATTTCCTTCTGGTCCTCGTTGACCATCATCACCTTGTCGGTGTCGAGGACGTTGTCGAAGGGCACCACGACCACATTGTTCTTGTCGGCGAGGCGGATAATGCGGTCGAAGCCATCGGGGGCCACCGCGATGGTGACGATGGCGTCAAAACCCTGATTGATGAAGTCCTCCATCGCGCCGAGTTGCGCTGCAACATCGGTGCCGGTCGAGACGACCTTGAACTCCTTGATGTTCTCCTTGATGCCCGGCTGCGAGGCGAAGGCCTTTGCAGTCTTCACCATCTGGATGCGCCAGGTGTTGCCGACGAAGCCGTTGACGAGCGCGATCTTGTAGGGACCAGGCTTCTTGTCCCACTGGAAGAACTTGGTTTGGGCGGACCAGGGCTTGAAGCAACCCGGATCGGCGCCCGGACCGGACACGACCTTCGGCCCTGCCAAGGCACTGACCGGGGACAGCAACAGGCCAACGCAAGCGAGCCCCGCAAAACGAAGCGTCCACACCATGTCTCTTCTCCCTGAGCTTTTGTTTCGACCCTTAACGCGGCACGATGGCCAAGCCGGGAATTGGGCTTCCCGTGCAACTTACCCCGCTAGGATGGCACGCAATCTCCGATGCGCACAAGCCGAATGCCGGTCGTAAGCCTGGCCTGCGGCGAGCGCGCGGGAGCGAGACCATCACGATTGCGGGAGACGACGTCGCGTCGGGCCGAAGCTGAAAGCACACGCGCGACAAGCGGATGTTCGCGTCCGCGCATGATGCAGGCAACGGAACGATCCGTGGTGAGGGACAGCGGAGCGGTCTCTTCCTGAGCGCTCCACAAAAAGAATGATACTCAGGGAAAAATGCCGATCTGATCCACGCACGGCCGCGATCTGCCTGGTGCGGTGCATGTTGACTTTCACGAGCGCCCTCCAAATACTCGCCAAAAAACATAAAACCAGTCGCAAACGACGGTTCGGAGGGAGGGATAGGATGCCGACTTCACGCAGGCAGCTGCTGAAGGGTACGGCGGCTGCCGCCGCCACGCTCAGCCTCGATTGGACCCGGGCCCAGGCGCAAGCCGAGATTTTGCGCATCGGCCTGATCTACGATCTTACCGGACCATTTGCCGCCGGCGGCTCGGTCGCCTCCTCGGTCGGCGCCCAGATCGCCATCGATCTCGTCAACGAGAAGGGCGGCATCGGCGGCAAGACCAAGATCGTGCCGGTTGCGGCCGACTCCCAGAGCAAGGCTGATGTCGCCATCAACGAAGCCGAACGGCTGATCAGCCAGGAGAAGATCGACATCATCAACGGCGTCTATTCCAGCGCGCATGCGGTGCCAATGGCCGCGAAGGTCGAGCAGCAGAAGAAAATCCTCTGGATCACAACCGCGGTCTCGACGGCCGTGTTCAAGGACAAGAACCTGCAATATGTGTTTCGCGCGCAAATCCACTCGGACCAGTACGGCCAGGCCTTTGCCGGCTTCATGAGCGAGCACGCCAAGGCGAGGCTCGGCATGGAGCCGAAGGACGTCCGGATCGCACTGATCCACGAGGATGGCCCTTACGGCGTCGGAGTCGCCGCCGCGGACGAGGCCTATGCCAGGGAGGCCGGGCTCCAGATCGTGTTGAAGGAAGGCTATTCGGCCGCGGCGCCCGATCTCTCGGTGCTCGTGACCAAGATCAAGCGCGCCAAAGCCGACGTGATCTCGCATGCCGGCTACAACCCTGACATCACCCTGTTCCTGCGCCAGGCGCGCGAGAGCGGCCTGCGCTTCAAGATGCTGTTCGGCGCCGGCGCCGGCTACAGCCAGCTCGACAAGCTGCGCGCGACCTTCGGCGCCGACATCGACAATTTCTGCAACATCGATCCAGTGCCGGCACAACTGCTCGATCCGTCGAAGCTCGCGCCTGGCATAGGCGATCTCATCAAGACCATGGTTACGCGCTACCAGGCCAAGACCGGCGCGACCGACGTGCCGCCGCACTGCTCGATGGGTTGCAACCAGACCTGGGTGCTGCTCAACAACGTGCTGCCGGTGGCGAAAGAGAAGTACGGCAGCTTCGAGCCCGAAGCGATCCGCAAGGCCGCGCTCGACGTCGACATCCCCGCCGGCGGCACTATCCAGGGATACGGCGTAAAATTCTTCCCGCCGGGCACGCCGCTCTCCGGCCAGAACGAACGCTCGACGCCGGTGGTGATGCAGAACGCGGGCGAGCACATCTCGGTGGTGTGGCCGACCAACATCCGCACCCAGGATCCGGTGTTTCCGCTGCCGAAGGGCTCGACTTACGGGACGTAGCAATGAATGTGCTGAAACAGCTCGCGGCACCTCGGCGCCGTCTTCCCCTCTCCCCTTGTGGGAGAGGGTGGCTCGCCGCGATAGCGGCGAGACGGGTGAGGGGTCTCTCTCCGCACGTGAATCTCTCACGCTCGAATTCGCGGAGACAACCCCTCATCCGGCGCTTCGTGTCCAGCGGATGGATTGGTACATTCGCGCCACCTTCTCCCACAAGGGGAGAAGGATCGCAGTGTACATTGCAGCTAGTTCAGCGAACCAATCGCTACAACACCACGCGCCGTCCCTCTTCCGCCGCCCAATAGCCGGCATAGTTCACCTTGATCGTCTCGTACGCCAGCGCGAGGTCCGACAGCGGCTGGCGTCCCGTGGCGGCGCATTCCATGAAATCCTGAATCTCCTGGAGATAGCCGCGCGTCCATTCCTCCTCAAGGCAGACATATTGCCAGCCGGTTTTGCGGTCGACCTTCTCGGTGATGTAGACAGAGGCGAGCTTCTCCTCGCTGGTCTGGTAACTCATCAGATGCGTGTTGGGGGTGATGTTGGCGAACAACGAGCCGCCGCTGGTGTAGGTCTCGATCAGATTGCGCACGCCGCCCATGATCATGTCGCCGGAGAACACCGTGGCCTTGGTTCCGTCGGAGAAGGTCGCCGTCAGCGTGCCCCAATCCTCGACATCGACCGGATTGGCCTTGATGTAGGTCCGCTCCTCCGGCTTGAGACCAGCCGTGACGTTGCCGACATCGCCGGTGACGCTTGCAACCTTGATGGTCTCTCCACGCGCCTTCGCTTCGACCTGCTTGAGATAGAGCACGGCCGAGAGCGGATGGCAGCCCATCCGGATCAGCGAGCCGCCGCCGGTCATCGCCCATTGCGCGGCATGCGCCGCGTGCGAGCCGGAATGGCTCTCCTCGCCCTTCATGAACAGGATCTTGTCCTTTGTCGCCTTGAGGATCTCGGCGGTCTTGGTCACGGCTGGCGCGTAGATCCAGTCCTCGGCATACATGAAGAGTTTGCCGGTGCGCTCGATCGCGGCGCGGGTGGCGTTCATCTCCTCCAGCACGCGTTCATACATCAGCGCCTTCGGCACGTGCTTGCCGATCGGCTGCTTGTCACCCTTACGGCCGAAATAGCCGGCAAACGGCTTTTCGCAGATGACGTGCTTGCCGGCTTGCATGCTGGAGACGATCATCCCGGCATGAAGATTGGGTGGCGTGCAGATATCGATGACATCGAGCGCGCGGTCTGCGATCAATTCCGCAAAACTGCGATAGACCCGCGGGATGTCATGACGGGCAGCAAATTCGACGACGTGATCGCCGCGCGCAGCGACCGCCGCAACCTCGACGTCGACGCCGTAGACGCGCCGGAACGCATGCATATGCAGCTCCGACACGAAGCCGCAGCCGACGAGTCCGACCTTGATCCTTGCCATAGCGCTCCCCGCCCCTTGCTTTGGGCGGCACTATAGCGCGCTTGCAAGCCTATTCCACCGAGACCCGCACCACGCCTGCGCTCATCATGCCGAGCGCGCGGGCGGCGGGCACCGAGAGATCGACGATGCGGCCGCGGATGAAGGGACCGCGATCATTGACGCGGCATTGAATCGTCCGCCCGCTGTAGGACACCCTGAGCACGCTGCCGAACGGACGCGTCCGGTGCGCGCAGGTCAGCTCGCCATTCCTCGCGGCCTTCCCGTATCCGTAATATGAGGCAAGTCCGCTTTCGGCGTGGGCGATGGAAAATGCAGAAAGCGAGAAAGTGGTCAGACAATACAATAGTGTCGGCTGCGCTCGCACGGCACCGCTCCCGATTGGCCCTGGCCCGCGCGGCAACGCCGCCCGGTTCCACTTGGTTCCGGGAACTGCCGGGCGATGCCCGGCAGTGCCATCACACATTGTTACTGTTTGTGAAAGACCAGCGTGCGCACCTCGATGCTCTCGCGGGGCGCAGCATCGGCCGGCGTGGTCGGATCGACGAAGGCGGTGTGCGGAGCGAAACGGGTGCGGCCGTCGGTTGCTGAATCATAGCATTTGAGCAGCAGCGCCTCATCCGCCGTCATCTCCGGAAAATAGAACCAGCGATGGTTCGGATTGTATTTTACCGAATAGGTTTCGCCGCGACGATTGGGATAGATCAGGTCTGAGGCGACGAGATCGTCGGGAGAAACCGTGGTGCCATCGACCATCGCGAGCGGTGAATCGCGCAAGGGACCGCGGATCGGCCGCCAGAGATTGATCACCTGGACGCGGCCCTTGAGCAGCTCCTCGGCTTCGTCGGGCAGATGCTCGCGTACACGGTTGGCGCCGGAGACGGCGGTCTGGTCGACATGGACGCGCGTCGCGGGCTGGCGTGGGCCACCGTCGCGAATATCCGGAGCACCCTCGACGCGCTTGCGCACGGTGTGGTCGAATATGAAAACGCGATCGGCCTTCAGTGTCGCGCGCAGGAAGGCCTCGACGGCGGGGTAGTAGACGGTGCGGATTTCCTCGTCGTTGTAAAAGTCCTTCACCTGGTTGGGATGGCGTACCAGCGCAAAACCTTCTCGATCGAGCGAGACATTGTCCGCAATCAGCCGCGCATCGAAAATCGGGACCTGATGCGGCTCCGGCAGCGAGGTGCTCTTCGGCTCGCCCGGCGGCGGATCGAAGGCATAAGTGCGCGGCTTGCCGGATACCGGCGCGAGGTAGTTGAGTTCAGCTGTGACGAAGGGAAGCGATTCGATTTTTGTTTCTTGCAGGCCCATGGCCGGTCTCCCGATGTGGTCGTCTGAGTGATTTTTGACGGAGTGGGGCGCGGCGCAAGGGAGGTGGTGCAAATAGAAATGTCGATGTTGCTGCGTCTGTGAAATGCAGAACGAACATTTCGAGGAAGGCTCTGCGTGCGTTGTTGCTTCCCTTCTCCCCTTTTGGGAGAAGGTGGAGCGCCGGATGAGGGGTATGCATCCGCGAGTTCAAGATGTCAGAAACGTGATTGCGGACAGAACCCCTCACCCGTCTCGCCGCTGCGCGGCGAGCCACCCTCTCCCACAAGGGGAGAGGGAAAGTGCTCGCTACAACCCCGCCTTCGCGATGGCATCCGCAAAAGATCGGTCGACGATCTCGGCAGCAACGAGCTTCTGCCTGATCAGGCCCCAGCGGAAGTAGAGATCAATCGTGCTCTGCTCGTCCGCGACCACGCCGTCGTCGATCGGCGCGATGCGGATCTTTGCGCGCGAGAGCCAGTTCTGCGGGACCGCGGTCGGGATGTTCATCAGCTTGCCCCAGGTCTCGGCATAACCGTTGGCATTGGTCAGCGACCACGCCCGCGCTACGGTGAGGCGGCGGATGAAGTCGGTCAGCTCTGCGCGCTTGTCGCGGATCGCGTCGGGCCGCGCCACCTGGAAGCTCAGGCCCGGCGTCAGGCCTTCCGCCGTGATGACGCGGCGTGACTTGAACAGCACCTCCTCCTGGCTGACGTAAGGCTCCCAGGTCGACCACGCATCGACGGAGCCTTGCGTGTAGGCGATCTTGGCGTCCGACGGCGCCAGGAACGCGATCTGCACGTCGCTCGCAGCCCAGCCGTTCTTCTCGAGCGCGGCCAAAATCAGCTGATGCCCGATCGAGCCGCGGCCGGTTGCTATCTTCTTGCCGCGGAGATCGGCGAAGCTCTTGATCGGCGAATTTTCGGGCACGAGAATCGCGAGCCCTTCGCGCGTCTGCCGGATCGCGGCGATCGCCTTCACGGGCGCGCCGGAGGCGGCGGCGAAGGTGAAGGGAGCATCGCCCACGAGCCCGGTCTCGATCGCACCGGCGCTGAGCGCTTCCAGCAGCGGCGCGGCCGCCGGAAATTCCTTCCACTCGATCTTGTAGGGCACATCCTTCAATACGCCTGCCGCTTCCATCACGGCCTGCGAATTGCCCTTCTGGTCGCCAACGCGCAGCGTGGTCTGCGCAGCTGCGAGATCGGCACCCGCAAATGCGAGCGCTGCAGCAATGATGAACCGGATCATTCCGCCGCGATCCCCCGCTGCTGGTCGCGTTCGGCGATCAGCTTGCGCGTCAGCGGGATCAGCTCGCGGCCATAGTCGATGGCATCGGGAAGCGGATCGAAGCCGCGGATCAGAAAGTGGCTGACGCCGAGATCGTAATAGTCGGCGAAGACCTCGGCGACCTGCTCGGGCGTGCCGACCAGCGCGGTGGTGTTGCTGTTGGCGCCGGTGAGTTTCGCGATCTCGGTCCACAGCCGCTTGTCGATGCGCGCGCCCTGATCGGCCGCCGCCAGCAGCCGCTTGGCGCCCTCGGTTGCGTGATTGGGCCGGCGATAGCCGGTCTGGTCCTGCAGCGCGGTGGCGCGCTCCAGAATCGACTCGGCCTTCTGCCAGGCCTTTTCCTCGCTATCGGCGAGGATCGGCCGCACCGAGAGGCTGAAGCGGGGGCTCGGCCGCCCGTGCTTCGCGGCTGCCGCACGCACGCGCGCGGTGACGTCGCGCACCTGCGCATAGGATTCACCCCACAGCGCAAAGGTGTCGGCATGCTTGCCCGAGACCTCGATCGCGGCATCGGAGCCGCCGCCGACGAAGGTGTAGATGCCGCCCTTCTGCAGCGGCTTCACCTGCGAAAAGCCGTTCTCGACGGTGTAGTACTTGCCGCTGTAGTTGAACGGCTTCTCGCTGGTCCATTCCAGCCGCACGACGTCGAGGAATTCGCTGGTGCGGGCATAGCGCTCGTCCTTGTCGTCGAGCGTGTTGCCGTCCTGCCTGAGCTCGATCGCGTTGCCGCCGGTGATGACGTGCAGCGAGACGCGGCCGCCATAGAGCTGATCGAGCGTGGCAAGCTGGCGCGCCAGCAGCGTCGGCGCGGTGAAGCCCGGGCGCTGCGCGATCATCACCTTGAGATTCTTGGTGATGGTCAGCACGTGCTGGGCGATCTGGAGCGCGTCAGGCGTGGTCGAATGAAACGCGAGCAGCGCGCGGTCGAAACCGGCAAGCTCATGCGCCTTCGCCACCGTCTCGATATAATGCGGATCGAGCACCGGCCCCTGGCGCACGATGGTCTCGGAAGCGTTGCTGTTTGCGACAAAGCCGATGAACTCGACCGACATCAGGGAACTCCATATGTTGATTGAACAGGTTGATTGGTCAGATGCCGAGCGCGATGCGCCCGGCGGAGCTTTTCGTGCTGTCGTCCTGTGGCGTGTGGACGCGGCCGCAGAGCACGTCACGGTAATGCCGCTCCAGCGGATTTTTGCGCGACAGGCCATGATTGCTGGTCAGCGACAAGGCGTCCTCCACTGCGGCCACGGCATTATTGGTCACCGTCAGCTTGATGATGTTGGACTCGACCGCGCTGACCTGCAAGCCGTCGTCGAAATCGGAGGCGAAACTCCCGATCAAACGTGCGTTGACCGCAAGCCGCGCCTCGATGCCGCCGAGGATCTCCTGGGCGCGCGGCAAGGTCGCCAGCGCTGCGCCGAGACTGGCCGGCGCCCGCGTCTTCAGGAAGGTCACCAGCCAGTCGCGCGCCGCACGCGCAATGCCGTCATAGATCGCGGCAACGAAGATGGTGTGGACGGTCGCCTGCGCAACGTCCGGCGCGCGCCAGTCTGCGGGCTTGCGGACATCGACCTCGGCATCGAGCGGGATCACGACGTCGTCGAAGATGACGTCATGGCTGCCGCTGGCGCGCAGCCCATGGTGATCCCAGGTCTCGACGATACGGGTGCCCGGTAGCCCCGCCGGCACCAGGAACTGACCGACACGCGGCTCGGCCTCGTCGGTGCGAGCCCAGACCAGGTACCATTTCAGGATCGGCGAGCCGGTCGAATAGATCTTGTGGCCGGTGAGGCGCCAGCCGGTCTCGGTGCGCCGCGCGATCGTCGCCGGCAAGCCGCCGCGCGCGGGTGAGCCAAGCTCGGGCTCGACGCGGAGCGCATTGACGAGCGCGATTCCTTCGACGGTTTCCTGTGCGAGCTTGCGCGACAGCCGTATCGGCCAGAACGGGCTTCGCGCCATCACCAGATGATTGATGTAATGCATCGACAGCACCAGCGCCGTCGACGAGCAGGCTTTGCCGACGATACCGAGCACGCGCGCGGCATATCGCGCGCCCGCGCCGGCACCGCCGAACGCCGCAGGCACGGTCAGCGACAGCAGGCCTGCTTCCGAGAGCTCGCGAAAGTTCTCGAACGGAAAACTGCCGGTGCGGTCATGCTCGGCCGCACGCGCAGCAAAGCCTTCGGCCAGGGCCTCAGCACGCGCGATGTAGTCGGGTTCGCTATGGGCTGTGCGCCCTTTGGCTGCGGACGTCACCATGTGGCATCCAATCCCAGGAGGCCAAGAATCTGGCGGCGCAGATCGGCCAGATACGGGTCGCCGCGATGACGCGGATAGGGCCGGTCGACGCGGATGTCGGCCTTCACGCGCGCGGGACGCTCGCTGAAGACGATGACGCGGTTGGCGAGCACCAGCGCCTCCTCGGCATCATGCGTGACAAGGAGCGTGGTAAAACCCTTGCGCTGCCACAGCGACACCAGCTCGGCCTGCATGGTGATGCGGGTCAGCGAGTCCAATTTTCCCAGCGGCTCGTCCAGGATCAGGATTTTGGGATCGTTGACCAGCGCACGCGCCAGCGCGACGCGCTGCGCCATGCCGCCGGAGAGCTGATGCGGATAGGCGGTGCGGAAGTCCGATAGCCCGACGAGATCGAGCGCGGCATCGACGCGGTGGCGCTGGCTCTTCAAAATGCCCTGGGCTTCCAGCCCCAGCGCCACATTGTCCCAGACCGTGCGCCAGGGAAACAGCGTCGGGTCCTGGAACACAACGACGCGTGACGGATGCGGACTTCTGATGCGGACCTCGTCCTCGCGCAGCGTTCCCGCTTTGGGTTTGTCCAGGCCGGCGACAAGCCGCAGCAAGGTCGACTTGCCGCAGCCGGACGGCCCGAGCAGCGCGACGAACTCGCCGGGCTCGACGGCGATGCTGACCTCGCTGAGCACGGGGAGCTCGGCGCCGTCGATGTCGAAGGCGTGGCTGACCTGCTCGATGTCGAGGGCGGCGCCTGCGGCCGCATGCGCGATCGCTTCGGCGAAAGCAGCTTCTACCATTTCACGGTCCCCTTCTGCCAGACCAGCAGGCGGTCGCGGATCGCAAACAGCAGCGTGATCGCGCCGGAGCAGAGCAGCGACATCACGATCAGCGCCGCATACATGTTGGCGTAGGCCGCCCAGCCCTGCGCCCATTGCAGGTACCAGCCGAGCCCGGCCTTGACGCCGATCATCTCGGCAACGACCAGCACGGCAAAGGACGCGCCGAGCCCCATGAACAGACCGACGAAGACATGCGGCAGCGCCGCGGGGATCGCGACCTTCAGCACCAGGAAGGACGGTTTTGCGCCGAGCGTGCGCGCGACGTCGTAATAGGCCGTGCTGACGCTCGCGACGCCCGACCAGGTCAGCACCGTGACGGGGAATCCGCTGGCCAGCGCGATCAGGAAGGTCGAAGCACTCCAGCTCGACGGAAAGGTGAAGAAGGCAATCGGCAGCCAGGCGGTCGCCGGCAGCGGGCCGATGAAGCGCAGCACCGGATGCACCCAATAGCCGACAGCACGCGACCAGCCGATCGAGACGCCGGTCAAAAAGCCGATTGTGGCGCCGATGAGATAACCGCCGAGCTGAAGCTTGACCGAGGCGAACACGCTGTCGAGCAGCTTTGGCAGATCGTCGGTATAGACCTCGATGATGGATTGCGGCGGCGGAAAGAACGGCAGCGGCAGCCACGCCAATTTGGCGGTCGCGACCTCCCACAAGGTCAGGAAAGCTCCGAGCGCGATAAGCCACGGCGCGCGCTGGCGCAGGGCCCGGCCGGCCGGGCCGAGATAGTCCGCGCCGACGGTCCCGAACAGGGCGATGGCGGCGATGACGAAGGCGGCGATGCCGAGCGAATGCGTACGCGACCAGTCGCCGACGTCCTTCCACCACAGGCAGGAGAGACCGAAGGCGATCCAGGCGGCGCTGGCGGCCACGCCCGCACCGGATTCCTGGACCCAGGTCGCAAGCCACGGCGCGTGCGAGGTGCGCGGCGCGCCGGACGCGAGCCCGTCAGACAGAGAATACGTCGACATAGATGCGCTCCGCAAATTTGGTCGTGTCGGTGCTCTGCTTGAAGACCTGCACGCTCTTGAGATCGTCGGCATAAGCCTTGAGCTCGCGCTTCAGCACCTCCCCCGTGGGGTGATGATGATGCGTGTGGTAGCGCACCATGCCCTCGATATCGGCGAGCGTTGCCGCCTTCGGTGCGTAGGGCTGGAACGACTTGACCGCCAGCGACGGGTTCTGCGAGGTGAACATCGCGGCGTCGAGCAGCGCCTGGGTGATGGCGCGGGCGACCTGCGGCTCCTCGCGCACCAGGCTGCCGCGCAGGCCCACGATGCAGCAGCTCTTGTCGCGATAGTCGCCGTCGAGATTGGAGGCGACCTCCTTGTACTGGGTGTCCTTCAGCCAGAGATAGGCCAGCGGATCGCCTGACAGGAAGGCCTGCACCTCGCCCTTCTCGACCGCGACGTTGAGGAGGTTGCCGGGATAGGCACGCCAGTCGACGTCCTTGTTCGGATCGATGCCGAGTTTTGCAAGCTGGATCGAGAAGAAATTCTTGTCGGGCCCGGCGAGATCGCCGACGGCGACGCTTCTGCCCTTGAGATCGGCAAGCTTGGTCACGCCGGAATCGGCGCGGCTCAGCACGCGCATGCAGCCGCCATGGGTGCCGGCGGCGATCTTGACGTCAAAGCCCTGCTCCAGCGGCTTCAGCCAGCGCAGCGCCATGCCGAGACCGGCGTCGCTCTTTCCGGTGGCGATCGCCTCGAGCAGCTGATCGGTCGAGCCGGAATAGTTGACGAGCTCGACGTCGAGATTCTGCTTCTGGAAGAAGCCGTGCTCGATCGCGACCGGCAGCGGCGCGAGGCAGACCGCGCCGGCATTCCACGACAGTTTCAGCTTGCGCGGCGCGCCTGACAGCACCGGGCCATCCGACGCCGTCCGGCACAGCGGGAACTCCGAGAAGTCGACGCCGGATCCGATCGCCTGCGGCGCAAAGGCCTGCGCGCCTAGCGCACCGAGCGGCGCGGCGAAGGCCGCCGCAAGCCCCGCCTGGAGCAAGTGGCGCCGGTCGAGCCCCGATCCACCGCGCTTGTTGTCGTTGTTCATCGGCCTCTGGCTCCTGCGCTGGCATGGCTCCGCCGCATGTACAACGGTTCGCGTTGCGCACATTCCCTGCGGAGCTGCGTTGAGAGAAAATCTTCCCGTCGGCGCTTCGCGCGCCGCGTTGATGCGATGCGCAAATCATGCGGCGCGTTCCTCGCACCGTCAATGAAATGGAATTTCGAATGTTGCGCGAAGCGAAGACATTCTCTCCACCGGCGCGCGCGAGAACGATGAAACGATTTTCGCCGAAGCACCGGCCCGCGCTTCGTATCACGACTCCGTCACCCGCATCATTTGCGCGCGATTTCGTGCGCGTGCACGGCGTGTTCTCGAAAGCGGTCATTCGCTGAAACGTCCTTGCCCGGCGCGCGCGCAATACGGTTGGCCATTTCATTGACTGCGCATCGCGCGCTCATAGACTTGATCGTCCAGCTGCATCGTTCGCTCGCGCGTCGTGAGCAGGGCAAAAAAGACAGATCAACAAGACAGGCCACATGAGCATCAATTCCCACGATCGTTCCATCACGCGCCGGTTGGCATTCTCGCTGTTTGCTGCCGCCGTCACCTTGTCGACGGCGGCGGCGTCGTTCGCGGCCGACACGGCCGTGCTCCGCGTCGGCGACCAGAAGGGCGGCAACCGCTCGCTGCTGGAGATTTCAGGCTTTGCGAAAGACCTGCCCTACAAGATCGAATGGTCGGAATTCCCGGCGGCCGCGCCGATACTGGAAGCGCTCAACGCCGGCGCGCTCGACGTCGGCTACACCGGCGATCTCTCCTTCCTGACGGTCTACGCCGCCGGTGCGCCGATCAAGGCGATCGGCGGCACCAGGTCGGACGCGAAAACGCAAGCGATCCTGGTGCGCCAGGATTCGCCGATCAAATCGGCCGCCGACCTCAAAGGAAAACGCCTCGCCGGCACGCGCGGCGGCTGGGGACAGTTCCTGATCGACGCGACGCTGGAGAAAGCACAGATCAGGATCGAGGATGCGACCTTCGCGCCGCTCGGCCCCGTCGATGCCAAGGTCGCGCTGGTGGCCGGCTCGATCGACGCATGGGCGGTGCGGGAGCCCTATGTCTCGTTCGCAACGCTAAAGGACAAGGCGCGCGTGATAGCCGACGGCGAAGGCCTGACGCCGACCATCACCTTCATCGTCGCCTCCGACAGCGCCATCGCCACCAAGCGCGCGGCGGTGCAGGACCTCGTGCAGCGGCTGAACAAGGCGCGGCTCTGGTCGCTGGATCACCTCGACGAATATGCCAGGAGCACGGCCGAGCTGACCAAGCTGCCCGAGGACGTGCTGCTGTCGGCCTACGCTGCGCAGCGCACCAGCCCGATTCCGATCGACGAAAACGTCGTGAAGGAGGTGCAGGAAGCATCCAACCGTTCGACGCGCTACGGCATCCTGCCGAAGACGCTCGACGTCAGCAAAGCCGTCGACCGCAGCTTCACCGCCGCGGCCGCAGGATCGAACTAGCGCGGAGGCGGCGAGATGCGCAGGCTGCGTCTCAAAGCCGGCCCGCTGCATCTCGCCGCAATCGTGCTCGCCCATCTCGCCTGCATGAGCTTGATCGTGTGGCTGTCGCTCTAGGAGCATGATCCGGAAGAGTGTGAGGCGGTTTTCCGAAAGATCATATGCTCAAGCAAAAAGCTCTTACCAGTACCCGCCGTAATACGGGCGCGGACGGTAGTAGCCGTAATACGGACGGTAGGGCCGATAGTATCGCGGATAGGCCGGCCCGTAGCCGTAACCGTAATAGGCCGGCGCATAGCCGTAGTCCGGTCCCGGATATCCATAGCCATAGTACGGCCCACCGCCGTAATAGCCGTAGGGACCGCCGCTGGCGATGGCGCCGCCGATGATCGCGCCGGCAGCGAGGCCGCCGAGCCCCCATCCAAAGCCGCGGCCACGCCAGTAGACCGGCGTGACGTCATCGCCGGCCGCGGCCTTCATGGTCGCGACATTGGTCGGCAGCGGGGCCGCTGTCGCCTGCCCCAAATGGCCAGCCACGACCGCAGCCGTGAGCGAACAGGCAATTGCCGTTTTCCAGATCGTCATCGTCTCACCTCCTGACTGACGTTTCGGTTTGGAAAGTGATCCGGGCGCCATGATTCAGGCATCCCAGCGTTAAGTCAAAGCCTCGAGCTTGCGTGCAGCGCACAAGATGCCGGACCTGCCTGAAATGTGATCATCCGCGATGCCGAGATGACACCGGGACGACGGCGCGGGAGAGTTGAGATCGGCGGCAAAGCGTTAAGCTTTCCATGTGTTCGCAACCAACAAGCACCTTCCCGATTTACTATTCGTACCGTTACTATCGGTTCCAATGGTGCGCGGCCGGAAGGCACTTCGCGAGAGCCCGAGCTTGCGCCGGACGAGTGGGAGGATGACATGAGTGCCGCCGGAAATGAGCCGCTTGCCCGCCAGGCTTTGGCGTTTGTCCTGGCCGGTGGTCGCGGCAGCCGGCTGCTGGAATTGACCGACCGGCGCGCCAAGCCCGCGGTCTATTTCGGCGGCAAATCCCGCATCATCGATTTCGCGCTGTCGAACGCGGTCAACTCCGGCATCCGCCGCATCGCGGTCGCCACCCAGTACAAGGCGCACAGCCTGATCCGGCATCTTCAGATGGGCTGGAACTTCTTCCGTCCCGAGCGCAACGAGAGTTTTGACATCCTGCCTGCGAGCCAGCGCGTCTCGGAGAGCATGTGGTATGTCGGCACGGCGGACGCGATCTACCAGAACATCGACATCATCGAGTCGCACAACGCTCGCTTCATCGTGGTGCTCGCCGGCGATCATATCTATAAGATGGATTACGAGGTGATGCTGCGGCAGCATGTCGACAGCGGCGCCGACGTCACGGTCGGCTGCCTCGAAATGCCCCGCGCGGAATCAAGCGGCTTCGGCATCATGCATATCGACGAGAACGGCTGGATCCAGCAGTTCCTCGAGAAGCCCAAGGATCCGCCGCCGATGCCGGGCAAGCCGGATGTCTCGCTCGCCAGCATGGGCATCTACGTGTTCGACTCGAAATTCCTGTTCGACCAGCTCAAGCGCGACGCCGAGGATCCCAACTCGAACCACGATTTCGGCAAGGACATCATCCCCTACATCGTCAAGAACGGCCGCGCCATCGCGCATCAGTTCTCGACCTCCTGCGTGCGCACCGGCACCGAACCGCGCTCCTACTGGCGCGATGTCGGAACGGTTGATGCATACTGGGCCGCCAATATCGACCTCACCGACGTGGTGCCGGAGCTCGATCTGTTCGACCGCGCCTGGCCGATCTGGTCCTATTCGGAGATCACGCCGCCCGCGAAATTCGTCCACGACGAGGAGAGTCGGCGCGGTTACGCCGTCAGCTCGCTTGTCTCGGGCGGCTGCATCATCTCCGGCGCCTCGCTGCGCCGCTCGCTGCTGTTCACCGGCGTGCGCATCAACTCCTATGCCAATGTCGAGAACGCCGTGATCATGCCTTACGTCCACGTCGGGCGCGGCGCGCGGCTGAAGAACGTCGTGATCGACCGCGGCATCGAGATTCCGGAAGGACTTGTCGTCGGCGAGGATCCCGAGCTCGACGCCAAGCGATTCCGGACCACCGAGCAGGGCATCACGCTGATCACCCAGACGATGATCGACAGGCTCAATACATGACGCCTGTTCGCGTCCTCGCGGTCGCTTCTGAAGTCTACCCCATCGTCAAGACCGGCGGCCTCGCGGATGTCGCCGGCGCGCTGCCGGTCGCGCTGAAGGGGCACGGCGTCGAGATGCGCACGCTGATGCCGGGCTACCCGGACGTGATGCGGCTGCTCGCGGGCGCGGATGAAATCCGGCGCTGGCCGGATTATTTCGGCGGGCCGGGCCGGTTGCTTGCCGGCTCGCACGACGGGCTCGACCTGTTCGTGCTCGATGTGCCGCATCTCTACGCGCGGCCGGGCAACCCCTACGTCACCGCCGAAGGCACCGACTGGCCGGACAACGGCATACGCTTCGCCGCGCTGTCGCGCATTGCAGCCGATATCGGCCACGGTCTCGTCGCAAGCTTCGTGCCCGATGTCGTGCATGCCCATGACTGGCAGGCCGGGCTGGCACCGGCCTATCTGCACTACGATGGCGGGGCGCGCCCCGGCACCGTCATGACCATTCACAACATGGCCTATCAAGGCAAGTTCGACCGCACGCTCGCGGGCGCGATCGGCTTGCCCCAGCATGCGTCGTTCGACGTCCACGGCCTCGAATATTTCGGCGGCATCAGCTTTTTGAAAGCCGGCCTGCAGCTGGCCGATCGCATCACCACGGTGTCGCCGACCTACGCGCATGAAATCCAGAGCGACGAAGGCGGCATGGGGCTCGGCGGCTTGCTGCGCGAGCGCGCCGGCGTGCTGAGCGGCATCCTTAACGGCATCGACACCGAAGTGTGGAATCCGCAAACCGATCCGCATATCGCCTATCGGTTCGGCGCCGAGGAGCTGTCGTTTCGTTCGGCCAACAAGGCGGCGCTGCAGCAGCGGCTCGGCCTCGATCCGCGGCCGGATGCGCTGCTGCTCGGCGTCATCAGCCGCCTGTCGTGGCAGAAGGGGCTCGATCTGCTGCTGGAGTCCATGCCCACCATCCTGGGCGATGGGATGCAATTGGCGCTGCTCGGCAGCGGCGATGCCGAACTGCAGGATCGCTACCAGGGAACCGCACGCGGACATCCGGGCCGGATTGCGGCCGTGATCGGCTATGACGAGGCGCTCGCGCATCTGATCCAGGCCGGCTCTGACGCCCTGATTGTGCCGTCGCGGTTCGAGCCGTGCGGGCTGACCCAGCTCTGCGCCCTGCGCTATGGTGCCGTGCCGATCGTGTCGCGTGTGGGCGGCCTCGCGGATACCGTGAACGAGACGACCGGCTTCACATTCGGGCCCGTGACATCGGCAAATCTCTCGGCAGCGCTGGGGCGCGCGAGCTTCACCTTCCATGACAAGTCCGCGTGGCGGCAATTGCAGCTCGCGGGCCTTGCGACCGACGTCTCCTGGCGCAACCGGGCGGGCGAGTACGCGACGCTCTATCGCAACCTGGTGGCATCCCGCGGGCGCAATGCGTAGGCCGGATTAGCGAAGCGTAATCCGCCCTGCGAAAATCATCCAAACACATACGACGCCATCGCGACGCTTGCGACCTCGTCGACGAAGACGCGCTTGCCGACGTCGCTGCCGGCGGCGCCTGCCGTCACCATCAGCGGCAGCAAATGATCCTCACGCGGATGGGCGAGACGTGCGCTCGGCGCGTTCTCCCAGTCGACCAGCATCGCGTTGCGGCGGGCCGCATCCGGGTTGCTGATCGCCTCGTTCAGATAGGCTTCGAAATCATACGAGACGGGCTTGGACTCCGCGCGGCCAAAACCGCGCATGTTGTGATAGGTGAGCCCGCTGCCGACGATCAGAATGCCCTCGTCGCGGAGCGAGGCGATCGCCTGCCCGACCCTGATGTGCTCGGCCGCGTCGTAGCTCGACTTCAGCGACAGCAGCACGATCGGCATGTCGGCGTTCGGATACATCAGGCCGAGCGGCACGAAAGTGCCGTGGTCAAACCCCTGATTGGGATCTTCCCGGCAATGGAGGCCGGCGTGCTTGAGCAGCGCGCTCACCTCCGCAGCGAGCTCGGGCTGGCCCGGCGCCGGATATGTGATGTGATAGGTATGCTCGGGGAAACCGTAATAGTCGTACACCATCGGCGGATGCGCCGACGTCGACACGGTGAAGGCGTCGGCCTCCCAATGGCCGGTGATGACGAGCACCGCCTTCGGCCGCTCGGGAAGAAGCTGCGGCAAACGGCCGAACTCAGCAGCCGTCTTGGCATATTGCACTCGCCTGTCTTCCATAAACGGCCAAGGGCCGCCGCCGTGCGACAAAAACAAGGTCGGTAATCGCGTCATGGATGTCGGCTCGCCTGTTTCACAACATGCGCGTGCGAACGGCCCGCGCGAACGGCGGCGAGCATAGGCAAACCGGTATGGTTAGCAAGCCGTTAACGATTTACCGCCCACAATCCAACCGTGGCCGAAGGAACGGTCAGAAGACAAGTGAGACGTGAGATGAGGAAGTTTGCGCTGGGGGACGTCGTCAACAGTGACAAGGGACGCCGCGGCATCGTTCGCGCCGCCTACCGGTCCAGGGAAGGCCAGCAGTTCTATGCCGTCGAGAAGGACGGCGCGATGGACTATCTGGAAGAAGACCGGCTGAGCCCGGCGCCGCGCGTCGAGCTCGCGGCCTAAGTCCAACTCATTTTTTGCTTTCGCCTGCGAGCCGGTCCAGACGCTCTCCCCAAGGGTCGTCGCCGCTCGCGGTACGATCATTGGCGATCAGCAACAGATGGTCGCGGTCCGCGGCAGCATCCCAATGCGGCAGCTCTGCGCCGTTGGGGTCGCCGCTCCTGGCGAAGTTGATCCAGTAGGCCCGCATGCGGTTTGCGACCTCGCGGTCGCGTCGCGAGAAGATGCCCGCACCGGGCACGCCCTCCACGCCGAAGATGAACTGCAGCTCGCGCCCATGGCCTTCGTCGGGATTGCCGCGCCTGCCTTCCGGCACATAGGCAAAGCGGTAGCGGAAGGTCGGCGCGCCGGTCGCGGCATGAAGCCGGGCGAGCATTCGCACCGGCTCGGAGAAGACCTTGTCGGTGTAGAAGCTCGCCGCAACGTCTGAGGACCTTGCGGCATCGGGATAGAGCTTGCGCAGCTCGTCGATGCTCTCGCCCGACGCGGACAGCATCTCCTTGACCTCTAACTCGCTGTCGTAACGCGTCTCGTCGTCGTTCGAGCCGATGATCAGGGGAATGCGGCTCTCATGTCCTGCCGCAAATCCCGCGGCAATGTCTTCTGTCACCAGATCTCCATCCATCGCCGGCATAAAGCTGCGCGGCGATTTCTCCAGCAGACGCTTCTCACCAGCAAGCAGACGCGCCGGTTCGACGGTGCGCAGATCCGCCTGTTGCCCGAGCGCGGCGACAAATTGCCGGCCTGCGGTCTCGGCCCCCTGCGACGACGGTAGGCGCGTGCGGCCGGGCATCGATTGCAGAATGGCTTTCTGGAAGAGATTGCGGGATTGCGCGCACAGCATCAGCAGTGCGATCGACGTTGCGCCGGCATCGTTGCCGAACAGCGTCACGTTGTTCGCATCGCCGCCGAAGGCCGCGATGTTCTCATGCACCCAGCGCAGCGCCGCGATCTGGTCCATCAGGCCGAAATTGCCGGAGCCGCCGTCCGACAGCGCGGGATGCGTCAGCCAGCCGAGCGCACCGAGACGATAATTCACGGTGACCACGATGAGCCCGGCCTGCGCGAGCCTCGCACCATCGAACAGTGGATCATTGGCGGTGCCCTTAACGAAACCACCACCATGGATGAACACCATCACCGGCAGCGGCCCGTCGACGCCGAAGGGACGAAACACGTTGAGCGTGAGGCAATTTTCGCGCGCGGCCGGCAGCGATGGCTGGAGACAGGGCGCGCCATACTCGTAGGCCATGCTCATCTCCGAACTCTCGGGCAAGGCCTGCGGCGGACGCCAGCGCAGGCTGCCTACCGGCGGCGCTGCATAGGCAAGCCCCTTGAACGATGCCACCTCGCCTTCGACGGCGCCGAGCATCTGGCCTTCGCGCGTCAACGCAAATGGAAATTGCCCAACCGGCTGGGCCACGGCCCTGCCGGTGCAGAGCAATGCAAAGGCTGCAATGAACGCAAGCAGGGACCGCATCTTCAGGGGATCTCGATGCGCGAATTGTTCCCCGGCAGGTTACGTCCGAGCCCCGCAGTGAGGCAAGCGCTGTGGCGGGAGCTAGCCGCCCCTGGCAATAATCTCCGCCAGCGCGCGCCGTGCAATGATGCCGAGCTCGCCGAGCGTGGAGTGGCCGGATCGCGCTGCCTCGATCAGGCGCTCGGCGATGAACCTGCGGCTGTCGTGATCGCCGCCATGCGGCAATTGGCGGCACGTCTCCTCCAGGACGACGTCCATGTTGGCTTTGGTTCGCTCACTCAACTCTGTCATGACGCCCTGGCTTGTAGCCGCAAGCATACACAGACGGATCGTGCATGATTATCCGGGCAATCACGGCCATGGTGCATCGCGATGCGTGCATTGACGCAAGCTTCGCGCCGCCACGATGACGCCGCAAACGGGACTACCGAAGATTGCACCTGCTCTGATGACAAGCCGGGCCTGCGGCGCTAGCCTGCCGGCAAAATAAAATACACGGGAGGAATACCATGCCGGACGCAATGGTCGCCGCACGTGAGTCCAAGGCGGCGAGTGGAACAGCTCAACAGGTCGATGTTGCCGTGGTTGGCGCCGGATTTGCCGGCCTCTATCTACTCCATCGCCTGCGCAAGGCCGGCCTCTCCGCCGCCGGTCTCGACGAAGCCGGCGACGTCGGCGGCACCTGGTACTGGAACCGCTATCCCGGTGCGCGCTGCGATATCCAGACCATCGACTACAGCTACACGTTCGATCCGGAACTCGACAAGGTCTGGACCTGGTCGGAGAAATACGCCACCCAGCCCGAGATCCTGCGCTATCTCGGCTTCGTCGCGGACCGCTACGACCTGCGCCGCGACATCCGCTTCAAGACCAAGGTCACCGAAGCCAAGTGGGACGAGACGGCCGAGCGCTGGCAGCTCACCACCGACAATGGCGCACCGGTCTCCTGCCGCCATTACATCATGGCCACCGGCTGCCTCTCCGCGCCAAAACCGCCGGAGATCGACGGCGTCGGGGATTTCAAGGGCGAGGTCTATTTCACCGGACGCTGGCCGCATGACGGCGTCAATCTCGCCGGAAAACGCGTCGCCGTGATCGGCACGGGATCGTCGGCCATCCAGTCGATCCCGCTAATTGCCGAACAGGCCGCGCATCTGACCGTGTTCCAGCGCACGCCGAATTTCGCGCTGCCTGCGCATAACGGCCCCTCGCCGGCCGATCGCAGGGACCTGTTCCAGAGCGACCGCGCGGCCTATCGCGAGCAGGCGCGCCAGTCGATGGCCGGCGTGCCCTACCCGCAGCAGACGGCGGTGAGCTGGCAGCTCAGCGACGCCGAGCGGCGCGAACGCTTCGAGGTGGCCTGGGGCAAGGGTGACCTCGTCTATATCCTCACGCAGCTCTGGGCCGACCAGGGCGTCGACTTCGACGGCAACAAGCTGATCTGCGATCTCATTCGCGAGAAGATCTCGGCGGCCGTGAAGGATCCGGAGACGGCGGCAGCGCTGATGCCGCACGATCATCCCTTCGGCGCCAAACGTCCCTGCCTCGATACCAACTACTACGCGACCTACAACCGGCCGAACGTCACGCTGGTCAATCTGCGCCAGGAGCCGATCAAGGCAGTCACCGCAGGCGGCATCACCACCGGCAAACGCAACGTCGACGTCGACGTCATCGTGTTTGCGACCGGCTTCGACGCCATGACCGGCGCGATCCGCGCCGTGCATCCGATCACGGGGCGCGGCGGCAAGTCGCTCAGCGGTGTCTGGGCGCAGGGGCCGCAGAGCTATCTCGGTCTCACGGTCGAGGGCTTCCCGAACTTCTTCATGATCACCGGACCCGGCAGCCCGTCGGTGCTGTCGAACATGGCGGTCTCGATCGAGCAGCATGTCGACTGGGTCGTCGACCGCCTCGCCGCATTGCGCGACGCCGGCTTCACCACGATCGAGCCGACCGTGACGGCGCAAGCCGGCTGGGGCCGGCACATGGCCGACTGCTCGATGGTGACGCTGCACCGGCTCGCCAACACCTGGTACACGGGCGCCAACGTGCCCGGCAAGGTGCAGGGCCTGATGCCCTACACCGGCGGCGTCGGCCCCTATCGCAGCATCTGCGACGAGGTCGCGAGCCGCGGCATGCTCGGCTTCAGGCTCACCGGCCCCAACGTCGCCGCGCAATGCAATGACGGCGAGGTGGTGCGGCTGCAGCCGGACGTGCGGCTGGTGCTGAACCTGCTGGCGTCGCTGAACCTGCCGCCGATCGAGTCGATGGGCGCGATCGGCGCGCGTGCCTTCGTCAACGAGTTCAACAAGGGCCGGCCTGCGGGACGGCTGATCGGCGACATCGCCGACGGCACCCTGCCCGGCGCGGATGGCCCGCTGCCTTATCGCGTCTACAAGCCGGCCACACCGGGCCCGCATCAGATCGTGGTCTATTTCCACGGCGGCGGCTGGGTGCTCGGCGACGAGCAGTCGGACGAGCCGTTCTGCCGCGACATGGTGCGGCGAACCGGCATGAGCTTTGTCAGCGTCGGCTATCGCCACGCGCCGGAGCATCGCTTCCCCACCGCGGCCGAGGACGGCTACGCGGCGACGCGCTGGATCGCCGGGCATCTGGCCGAGCTCGGCGGCAAGCCCGATCCGGTGCTGGTGGCGGGCTGGAGCGCCGGCGGCAACATCGCCGCCGTCACCTGCCAGCTCGCGCGCGACCGCGGCGGGCCCGAGATCGCCGGCCAGCTGCTGGTGTGTCCGGTCACCGACTGCAGCTTCGACCGGCCCTCCTACAACGACAATGCGACCGGCTACTTCCTGACGCGATCGCTGATGGACTGGTTCTGGGACCTCTACTGCTCGCCGGCCGACCGCACCGATCCGCGTGTCTCGCCGCTGCGCGGCAAGGTCGCCGGCCTGCCGCCGGCCTTCGTCGTCACCTGCGAGTTCGATCCATTGCGCGACGAGGGGATCGCCTATGCGGAAGCGATGGCGGCCGCCGGCGTCCCGGTCGAGCAGCTGAAAGCCCGCGGCCATTTCCACTCGTCCTTTCCGATGGTCGACGTGGTGATCACCGGCGTCCAGGGCCGGATGCAGATGGCTCAAGCCTTGCGGCGCTTTGCCGGGCTGCCGCCGGAGGTCAGCCGCAGCGACGAGACCGGCCACAGCCATGAAAGCCCGGGTCACAAAATCGCAGCTGCCGCGAGTTAAGCCGCCATCGGCCGGGAACCTTTTCCCGGCCGCCGCGTTACCGATGCGTGGCATTGAGATGCAGCGATGGGTATGGGCCCCGGCACGGCAGATTGCGTGCTGGGGCTCTTGTTGCGTGAGGCGGGGACGAGGCGGGGACGATGGGTGGCGTATCAGTTGAGTCAAAAATCGATTTCAGCGCGCGCGCCGTGCTGCATAAATGGCCGTCACTCGGAAACCAGCGCCGGCCGGACCGCGCGTCCTATCACGTGAGCGAAGGCACGCTCGACGAGTGCATCTCGGCCTTCATGGAAAAGCCCGCGCCGACCCGGCATCTCTATGAGATCCACACCGCGCCGCAACCGCCGCTGGTCACGGACATCCTCTCGCCCGAACACATCGCAGAGCTGTCGCGGCTGCGGGAATTTCTCTGATTGCCGGTGGGCGAGCGGCTGCACGCGCACGACGAACGTCTTAGCCGCTTCCGCCGGCTTGGGTAGGAACCTTCTTCCGGTTTTTCCAGTTAACAGGATCGGAAGCCAATCCAAAGCCAAGACGTGAGCAACTCACATGCTTGAAGCTGGCGCGCAATTCCCGGTCGTGCCATTTGGCGCAGATCAAACCCTGTTCGTGGTGATCGATCGTCTCGACGAAGCGACTGAAATCCGGGTCGAACGAAGCGATCTCGACGCTACGATCAGCGAGCTCGTCGCGGGCTGCTTTAACGACCCCATCAAGGTGATCTCGTTCAACACGCTCGAGCACTGGATGAAGGACATCTCGACCGATGTCGCTGATGAGATCCAGGCACGCTGCGGCGCCGATGGCGTGACGCTGCCCGACTACCTCAGCGATTTCGTCGAGAACCATAGCTGACCCGCCTGCCGGCGATGACCTCGATCTCGCGGCGGCGTTCGCCGGCGAAGCTCAGGAGCTTCTCGATCGTCGGCGTATCCGTGATCCGTTTGGCAAGCCGCTCGGCGCGCGCCGCCTGATCTTCGAGATACTGGATCGTGTTCAAGCGCGTCCCCCCAAAGCCCCGAATTGCCGGGCACCCATGGTGCGGGAGAGCAGCTAACAGCCGGTTAAACGCGAAGCTTCGAAGTCGATCGATTACGCCCTATCGCACGACGTCGAGCCGGACATTGGTGATGCCCTTGTCGACCATGCCGAGCGCCTCGGCCGCGGACGGCGAGATGTCGACCACGCGGCCGCGAACGAAGGGCCCGCGATCATTGACCCTGACGGTCACGGCGCGGCCGGAGGAGACGTCGGTGACGCGCAGCCTGGTACCGAACGGCAGGCTCGGGTGAGCCGCGGTCAATTCGTTCTTGTCGAACTTCTCGCCGCTCGCAGTTTCCGTGTCCGAATAGAAGCTCGCAACGCCGCGCGAGGCCGTAGGCCTTGCGTCCGCGGTCTCGCTGGCAGCACGCACCCGGCTGATCGGCCGCGGATGCAGCGCCGCCACCCGGTGCGGCCGCTCGATCGCGACCTGCCGGCCGGTGCTGGCAAGGTCCGCCTTCTGGCGGCCGACCGGTGATTGCGCGCACGCGGCGAGCGAGGCGGCACCGATAATGGCGAGCAGCAACCGGCTCGAGGTTGCCGGCGAAATCCGGGCCGTTTCGGCAGCAGTTTCTGCACTTGCAAAGCGAGACATGATGCGCCCTCCGAACAACCCCAAGTTTCGGTGGGCAATGAGGGCAGAACCTTGGCTGAACAAAAGCGGCCTTGCGACCGCCAGCGTTTCGCGCCGGCTGTGATGAATCCACCACAGTTAGCTGTCCTGAATCGAAACAGGCTTGCGAAAAATCACCCCGATGCGGCGCGCCAGATGATCGGGCGCGTCTCCGGCCGCGCTTCGCCGCTCGCGACCTCGCCCCTGATGAGCCGCATCAGCTCGCGCCGATAGAGCAGCCGCCAGCCGGTTTTCAGGCTGGCGAGAAAGTCGAGCTCCCGTTGCGTCAGCATGTACATCATGAACCCGGTCAGCTTGCGAGGGCCGCGCCGAATTCGCGGGGGCCCGCTACCTTACGTAGTGTTACGCATCGTAACGCTCGCGGCGCCCGTGTGCAAGCCGCGATTGGCGCAAACGCGGCGCCGTCCTGGCGCGCCGCTAGAAATTCGGCCCCAGCGCGATCTTGGTGATCGTTCCGTTCCTGACGCCGATGCGCCATTCCGCCGAGCCGTTGGCGAACTGGGCGACATAGATGTCGCTGTCGAGCGCGGTGACGCCGCGGAACGAGACCGCGCGCAACGCCCCGAGCCGCGCCACGATGGCCTGGTCGAACAAAAGCTGCTGACGCGTGATGTTGGCGACCTCGGTGGTCATATGGTCGTAGTCGGGCTGCCCCTTGCCGATGCCCTCGATATATTGCCGCAGCATCGCCTCGCCATTGGCGATCGGGACGGCGCGACGCGACGCACGCCCCGGCCTGGCACTGACGTTCGAGGCCTCGACATTATGGAAGCGCGTCTGCCGGCCCGGCACCAGGATCTCCATGCACTTCCCTGACTTGTCGGCAATGACCCATGGGCTGTTCACGGTGGTCAGCGCGGCCCAGGTCATGTCCGACCTGACGACGCTCTGCGCCTTGCGCTCGCCGTCAGCGCCGAGATTGAAGACCTTAATATCGTCGTCCGTCTCGTTGTAGAGCATGATCCTGATCGGCGAGGTGCCGGCGCGGCCGCGCACATTCGCCTCCTCCGAGCAGGAGACGATGCCGCCAAGCTCGTCGTTGCCGTCGGGCCGGAAGATCACGTCGCCGGCCTTGCCGTCCGGCTCGAGCAGCACGCGGAATTCCGCCGTGCCGTTCTCGAATTTGGCGCCATAGATGTCGTAGCCGCCCGGCCCGACGCCGCGGAAGAAGATCGTCTCGACCGCACCGAGCGCCACGAAGGTCGCGCGCAATTCGTCGAGCCGACGATGGATGCTGGCGGCGAGCGGCGCGCTCATGCGATCGTAGTTCGGCGTGCCACGGCGCAAATCCTCGATACCAGTGAGGATCACCTCCTTGCTGCGCGCGGCCGGGACCTGCTCCCTGAATCTGTCAGGGACTTCCGCCAGGCGGCGCGCGAAGTCGGCCTCGATCGCCTGAGCCTGCGCTGCATCGATCCGCTGCGCGAGGCGGGCGCCGGAGGTGGCGTTGTGGACCAGCACGCGCGAGATGCCGGCCGTTTCATCGCGCAGGAAGATCAGGAGATGATCGCCATGGACGGAGAACGCGTCAGTGCCCTCGGCAAGAACCGGCGCTCGGCCCTGGCCGGTCTCTTGCACGTGCAGACGATCGCCATCGCGCCGCACGGTGAGCACGCGGCCCGGCGCGATCCTGTACCAGCCGACATATTGATCGAGCGACACCAGATCAGCTGTTGGCGCCGGCATCTCGGCAACGCGAACGGCAAGCACGTCGCGGCCATTCATATGCAGCGTCAATTCGGACGAGCGACGCTCCGCATCAACAGGGAACGTGATCTCGCCGGACGACGCCGCATAGGACGCCGTGCCGTCGTTGGCGACGGTCAGGCGCAGCCTGCGTTGTCCGGTGAGCTGCCCGTAGATTTCGTCGCCCTCGCGGAAGATGGCGAACACCGAGGCCGGGCCCATGACGTTGAAATTGACGGCGTAGAAATTGACGAACGGATGGTAATGCTCGGCCGGCACCTGGCCGAGATCTGCGCCGGCGGGCACCGGATCCGGCGTGCGATAGGCGATCATGCCGGCGGACACGATCACGACGGGCACGATCGCGGCCGCGATCCACAGCCGCTTGCGCCAACCGACCGCTGCGGGCATGGCGGCGGCTGCGATGATGCGTTCGACCCGCGCGCGCACGGTCGAAGCCCGCGCCATCGCAAGCTCCATCGGCCGCGGCTTCACGGAGGTCGCGACGTCGAGCAGGATTTCGGCGTAGGACAGCCGGTCGTCGATCATCTCGATCGCGCGGGCATCGCTGATGATCTCGGCAAGCTCGGCAAGCCGCGCCAGCTGCCACCAGGAGAACGGGCTGAACCAGAACACCGCGCGGTTGAGCGAGGCGAGCAAGAGGACGTAGAAATCGCCATTGGCGACATGCGCGCCCTCATGGGCGAGCACGGCGAGGCGCTTCTTCGCGTCCCAGCCGAAAAACTGCGGCGGCACCAGGATGATCGAGCCGAAGGTGACGGGGCCGCCGACGTCGCGGCTGACGCGCACATCGGCATCGATCATCTCACGGCTTTTCACCGGCTTCGCCGCGCGCGCCAGACGCCAGGTCAGGCAGAGGCCGATGGCCAGCCGCAGCAGCATCAGGCCGGCGAGGCAGGCATAGACGGTGGTGGCGACCATCCACCAGTCGATCGAGACACCTCGCTTCACCATCGGCGCGATGGCCGCAGCGGGCGCGATCGGCAGGGACGGCTGCGGTCGCTCCAGCATCGAGAAGTCAGCCGGCCACGCTTCATCCCGCATGGGCACGGACAAAGGCATCCGGTCGATGGTGAGCGTCGGCCAATGCATCACGAACGGCATCGCCAGCGATGCCAGCAGCACGACCATCCACGCCGTCATGTGGACGTGCGGATTGCGCACACGAAACAGGATGAGACCGATCCAGACGACGCCTCCCAGCGCGAAGGAGCGTAACGCCGCCTCAGCCAGAGCCGCGATCATTCTTTTTTCACTCCCCTCGCCTTCTTCGCCTTAGCCACCTGGTCGGCCAGCGCACGCAATTGCTGCTGGTCGAGCATCGCATTGTCCACCATGCCGACGAGGACCTCCTCCATCGAGCCGTTGCAGAACCAGTCGACGATGCGCTGCACCGCCTTGGCCGCAACCCGCGCCCGCTCTTCGGCGGCGTGATAGACGTAGGTGCGTCCGTCCACGGTGTGGCGAGCATAGCCCTTTTCTTCCAGCCTGCGCAGCACCGTCCGCACCGTCGATTCCTTCAGGCGTCGCGATAGCCGCTCGCGCACGATTTCGGCCGTGACCGGCCCATGGGCCCATACCAATTGCATGACCTCGTGCTCGAGATCGCCCAGGTCGGGCAAACGATCGTCCATGTGGCTTACCTAACAGCTTGAGATTCTTGTAACGCTACGCAGCGTCGCACATAAGGCACGGGCAGACAACGGCGATTCCGGCTGAGCCGGGGTCGGCGTGCCGGGCTGTCGCATATGCGAAAGGGCAGGCGGCTTGCCTGCGGCCATCCTTCGAGACGCCCGCCTGCGGCGGGCCCTCAGGATGAGGACGCGTCTGCTGCGAGATACCAGACCCTCATGGTGAGGAGCCCGCCAAAGCGGGCGTCTCGAACCATGCAGGCCGAGCTCTCCCGGCAGTATTCAACCGTCATAAGCGACAGGCTTGGACTGGTTCAATACTTCGGCTCGTACATCTGCGACTGGACCAGGGCCTTGACATCGTTGGGTGCGGGTCCGTCGGCGAGCCCGCGCTGATAGGCGACGTCAGCGACGGCCACCGCAATGCGGGCCGAGACCTCCCGGATGCGGGGCAGCGCAGGATAGAGGCTGCCCTGATCGAGGTCCTCCTTGCCGACGCAATTGGCGAGCGTATGCGCGGCCGCCATGAACATCTCGTCGGTCACGAGCCGCGAGCGGCTGGCGATGACGCCGAGGCCGACGCCGGGGAAGATGTAGGAGTTGTTGCCCTGGCGCGGCACGAAGGTGCGGCCATTGAGCGTGACCGGATCATAGGGGCTGCCGCAGGCAAACAGCGCGCGGCCCTCGGTGTAGCGATAGGCGTCTTCCGCCGAGCACTCGGCCTTCGAGGTCGGGTTGGACAGCGCGAACACGATCGGCTGCGCGTTGAGCCCGGCCATCGCCTTGAGCACCTCGGGCGTGAAGGCGCCGCCGACCGCGGCGACGCCGATGATCGCCGTCGGCTTCAGCGTCTTGATCGCGGTGAGGAAGTCGGCGATCGGCGCCTGGTCCTTATGCGCATAACGGAGCTTGTGGCCGGAGAGGCCTTCGCGACCGCCGACGACGAGGCCGCGGGAATCCACCAGCCAGTTGCGCCGGAGCGCCTCGGCTTCCGTTGCGCCCTCCGCGATCATGGCGGAGACGACGAGATCGGCGATGCCGGTCGCAGCCTCGCCTGCACCTAGGAACAGGATGCGCTGATCCCGGAGCTTGCCGCCATTGACGCGCAGCGCCGAGAACAGGCCGGCGAGCGCAACCGCTGCGGTGCCCTGGATGTCGTCGTTGAAGACGCAGGCTTCGTCGCGATATTTGTGCAGCAGCTTGAACGCGGAATGGTTGGCGAAGTCCTCGAACTGGATCAGCACATCGGGAAACGTCTTGCGCGCTGCGACCATGAATTCGTCGACGAAGCTGTCGTAAGCGTCTCCGGTGAGCCGCCGCTCGCGCAGGCCGAGATAGTAGGGATCGCTGAGGAGCTCCTCGTTGTTGGTGCCGACGTCGAGCACGATCGGCAGGCACTGCTCGGGATGCACACCGGCACAGGCCGAATAGAGCGAGAGCTTGCCGACGGGGATACCCATGCCGTTGGCGCCGAGATCGCCAAGCCCCAAAATGCGCTCGCCGTCAGTGACGACGATGAGTTTTGCGGCATTGGGCCAGTTCTTCAGGATCTCCGCGATCTGGCCGCGATCGCGCGAGGAGATGAACATGCCGCGCGGTCGCTGGTAGATCAGGCCATATTTCTGGCAAGCGAGCCCGACCGTCGGCGTGTAGATGATCGGCTGGATCTCGTCGATATTGTCGACCACGACGCGAAAGAACAGCGCCTCGTTGCGGTCATGCAGCGCGTTCAGCGCGACGAATTTTTCCAGGTCGGTCGGCAGCGTGCGCAGATTGGTCAGCACGCGCTCGACCTGCGTCTCCATTGTCAGCACGCAAGGCGGCAGCAGGCCACGCAGGCCGAGCGCTGTGCGCTCCGCTTCCGTGAAGGCCGTGCCCCTGTTGAGCAAGGGATCGCGCAGCAAGGCCATGCCGTGCGCGGAATCGGACGATGTCGAATGGGTGTCGACCCGAGCAGGTCTATTCACGAATTCCCCCAGGGAGTTTCTTATTGAAGGGCAAGCATTGTCGGCCAGCGTTCCATCGAGATCAAGGACGTTGCTCCTTGGGCCGCGATTGTGATCTCGCACCGCAGCGAGACTTTCGCGAGAGAGCGCAGTGCGCGCGACGCAAAAGTTAACGGCGCGGGGCGACTCGCGCTCCTCATGGTGAGGAGCGCGTCTTCGCGCGTCTCGAACCATGAAGGCCCCTATCTCGCCCGCGTCCATCCTTCGAGACGCCCGCTGCGCGGCCTCCTCAGGATAAGGAAAGCCCCTATTCCGCCTTGATATCCGCGGCCTTCACGACCGGCCACCATTTCTCGGTCTCGGCCTTCTGGAAGGCGGCAAGCGCTGCGGGTGATTGCTGGTCCACTGGCGGAATCTCCTGGCCCAGTTCGGCAAAGCGCTGCTTGACGGACGGATCGGCAAGGGCTGCGACAAAGGCCGCGTTGAGCTTTGTGACGATCTCCTTCGGCGTGTTCTTCGGTGCCCAGATGCCGTGCCAGTAGGAGATGTACAGGCCAGGCAGGCCCGCCTCGTCGACGGTCGGAATGTCGGGCGCGGACGCGAGCCGCGTCGGCGCCGTCACCGCGAACGCCTTGATCGTACCGTTTCTGTATTGCGGCAGCGAGTTCGAAGCCTGGTCGAACATGATGTCGATCTGTCCGGCGACGAGATCGATCATGGCGGGCCCGGCACCGCGATAAGGCACGAACTGGAAGTCGGTGCCGGTCTTCTCCTTGAAGAAGACGCCGGCGACATGCGCGCCGGTGCCTGCGCCGGCCGTCCCCGCGGTGGCCTTGCCGGGATTGGCCTTCAGCCACGCGATCATCTCTTTCAGATTGCTGGCCTCGAGCGACTTCCGGCCGACGATCAGCTGCGTGCCCATCGCGACCAGCGCGACCGGCTCGAAATCGGCGACTACGTCATACGGCAGCTTGAGGACCGCGCCGTTGAGTACATGCGTGCCCCAATGGCCGATGGTGATGGTCGTGCCGTCAGGCGTCGCCCGCGCGACGCGGGCGCCGGCGATGCTGCCGGACGCGCCGGCCACGTTCTCGACCACGATCGTCGCATGCAGCTCGGTGGCGATCCGCTCGGACAGGATCCGCGCCAGCGTGTCGGTCGGGCCGCCCGCCGCGAACGGCACGACAAGAGTGATGGGTCGCGACGGAAACGGCTGAGCGTCCGCCGGCGCCATCCACGCCGCACTTCCGATCAACGCGCACGCGACCATCACACGGCCGCGCAATCCGGCCCACAGCCCCCGCATCGTTCTCTCCCACCCTTTTTGCCGCCCGCACGTCGTCAGCGGGCTGAAGCCGGAGTGAACGCTGCCGGACGGGCAGAGGCAAGCTGGAAATGATGCCGGGCCGCTTAGGGGGTGGACTCATAAACTCGCGCTGCACTTTGTGTGAGGTCCGCTCTGCCTCCGATACCGGCCGTGTTGGCGCACCTCACCCGAGGTCCGAGTTGGGCACATGAGCGGACATGTCCGAACCGAAAAACACGGCCAGCTGAGACGGCTTCATACCAAGCTTGCGAGCAAGATGGCTATGAAAAGGGTAGGCCCATACGCGAGCAAGGCGACTTCGGCTCGGACCGATTTTTGGCGATATTGTTGGCCCAGCTCCGTGTAGTCAGCAGGATCGGTTTGGAATGAGAACTGGCGTGGCCCTAGGATGGGCCGCTCCTTCGGCACACGATGGTTCAGCATCTGCGCCGACAAGATGAAGTTCCATAAGAAGATGCCAATGCCGACGCCAATCCACAGCGCTACGCCGATGTAAACAAGGACACGCATTGGCCGCTCCGCACAAGGTATCAGGGATTATAAAACAGAGAAAATGAAAAGATCGAGGTCCGCGATGGGCGGTTATCGGACGTCAGAATGCGGCGGTCCAGAAGGTCGGCTACGGGCCAAGAGCGGCCATAGCGATAACACTGTAACTAGATGGCTCATCAAGATGCACCCCCAATGAACAGCCCTCGCGTGACCGCCATTCCGTTTTGCAGATAGACCTGATGCGGTTCAGGGAACACGTGGGTCAGCCGCCCCACCCACGGAAGCGTTTTGCTGATGTCTACGCGGACGGGATCACTCGTGACTTCGACGAAAACTCCGATCAAACGCGCGGAACGTCCAAACACTCGGGGGATGTCTGCCTGAGTTATTGGTTGTCCGCCGGCTGGATCGCCTCGGTCTCCAAACCACAAGAGTAGGGGCAGATTATCGTCTCTGAGTTTGCGCTTGCCTGACGGAGGTGACCAACCCCTCAAGTCATTGACCGACGTTCCCTTGTTGAACGCCCTCGGGAAGAGCCACAGCGCACCCCAAGGACCACCGTATGTGTCTGGCGCACCCCAGCGCTCTCCGTTGGCCAGTGCGGCGACGAGGACGCCCTTCTCTGTGAGGTCTACAACTGCGGCCTGTCCCCGCACGGTGGGACCGTACCCGCCCGAGTCGGCTATTTCAGGGCCACCATGCCAAGTGACCTCGATCACGCTAGAGCCGGAGTGGAGTTGTCCATCAATCTCGACGTCAACAGTCAATCGATATCGATAGGTATAATTGGGGTATTTATATAGGTAGAGCCCGACCGCTGCTCCCGCGATCAGAAGAACACTAAAAAGTCCGGCTAAGCAGCCCTTTTTCATATTTCGCCTATTGCTTCGAGCGTTGCACAACGCGCCTGACGACCTCTCTTGGTTGCATCGTGCTCGATGCGTCAACTGTGCGCTCACCGTGATGCCAATTTTCAGTGAACGCCAATAGTCAGCTTAGGGTCAAAAGCCGATGCCGCCACGGCAGGGACTTGATCGCTTGGAGTCCACTAAGGGCTGTTATCGGACTCCAGACTGGGGTCGCTGGGCATGTCGATTAAGGGCCATGAGCCGACCTGCCTCGCGGCGATTGTCTCTACCCAAATCGTTTGGCGAACTCTACGAGCGCTGCTGCAACATCTTTACGCCTAGCGTCCGTGCGTGTGAATCCCAGCGGTCCTGCGAACTTGATAACTACCTTTTCGGGATTGGATTTCGGCCGAGCATCGGTCGTCCAAGATAGCTCTCCGGCCCGAACCTTAACAAGATCGCGACTGGTGCACGCGGACTCAATCGATGAGAATATCTGCTTTGCTTCATCGACTGAAAGCTCCATCGATTGACACTCACCACCGCCGAGCGACATTAGGGTCAAACCAGACCGTTCGATGCGGAAGTACAGCCCATTGGTCAACGCGACAGTTTCCCTAGGTCCCAACCCGGCAGCAATAAGACACCGTCCCAACACTTCAAGAAAGACTTTAATCCGTCGATGATCATTCATGGGTTCGGTGTTGCCGTGTGTGGGCCAAGCTGACGACGAGAGCATCCCCGTCATTGATACGCATTGCAAGGCCTGCTTCGGGTCACAAGCAGCCTTCGACCGGATGCACACGGCAGGTCGGGTACGGGCCAAGAGCAGACCTCGGTACAGGAAGCTCCGCCGCTCTGCTTTAGGACAGATTCGGGACCACCCTCGTCAGTTGTTACTGTCGGGGACCTTTGGTGCCGAACCGAAGCACATCTCGCAAGGCGAAACCGGTTCGCATTCGACACGATCACCTTGCTCAAGCGGCCGATGAACGCCCCCCTCTAAGATATATAGTCCCTTTGTAGTCATCCTCTCTGTTTATGCCTCCAAACACGAACACTCCGTACCGTGAGAACGTGACAGCAAACACGTTCCAGTCTCGCCATTGTCCCTTCCTGTCTTTGTGCTTTAAGAGTCCGCAAACCCGTTTTGGTTCTGAAATCGAACGAGTGAGCCCACTCAGCATCGCTCCCGACGAGGCGTCTGTTACTCCCATCAAATCGACGCGCAACTCTTCAAAGAGCTGATGCTGCTCTTCCGACGTCAGAACGTGTCGAGACCAGTCCGCGAAATGCATCGGAACGTGAGGGATCAAATGCCTATCTGCGAAAAGGTAACCTTCCGCAGCCAGAGCGGCCGAAATGACTACCAAGACCATTCGCTTAGCTCTCATTCCGTCATTTCATCCCAGGCGTGCATTTTTGCAAGCCACTCGCACCAACAATATTAATATTTGGAGAAAGAGCTGCCCAAGCCGCCGATCACACGCAAGGTGGGAGACTTCCGGTTTGCATTGGTAAGCTGACGTTTATGGGTACACGCTCTGGTATTACGGTGACTTAATTTTGGAATTGAATGCACTGTAATACCCATGCAGCGCAGCATCATTCAATTACATAGTCAGCGCGGCTAAGGATTGACGGCGGGATGGCAAGGCCGAGCATTTTGGCAGTCTTGAGATTTAATCTCAGATCGAATCTAGTCGGCACCTGAACCGGAAGCTCTGCGGGGCTTGCGCCGTGGAGGATGCGATCGACGTAGAGGGCGGCGCCAACAAACAGGTCCTCGTCTACGGGGCCATACGAGAGTAGCCCACCCTGTTCGGTAGGAACCGTTCGATCTGAGACCGCAGGAACATGGTGTTGCGTCGCCAGTGATATGACCATTGCACGATGGACAACCATAAATCCATCCGATTGGACGACGAGACCTCCGCCTGGCTCCCGTCCAAGACTCGCAATCGCCGTTTCAATATCCGCCTCATTACGCACAGATGCTGTGATTGCCGAGACGCCAACAGACCGCGCGGCAGCTTCGAAGGAGGGAAGGAAATATGATCCGCCTGAGGGGGCCGTGTCTGGATTGAACATCATCCCGACCCGCATGACGCGAGGCGCGATCTCCTTCAGCAGCTCCAGCCACTTGCCGCCCATCGTCGGCTCTAGGTTGATGAAGCCGGTGATATTCGCGCCAGGGCGGGAAAGGCTCGCGACGAATCCGGCCCCTATTGGGTCAGACACTGTTACAAATACAATCGGAAGCATCCGTGTCTCCCGCTGGAGCGCAGCGGTTGCTGGGGTCGTGGATGCGACGATCAGGTCGGGTCTCAGTTCAACCAGCTCTTTCGCCAAGAGTTGCATCCGATCAACACTTCCCGCAGCCACGCGAACGTCCAGCCGGATGTTGTGTTCTTCTATCCAACCCAAGTCGCGAAGCCGCTGTGTCAACTTGGCGAGAAGGAGTTTTGTTGTCGGATTGTTCTCATCCCATCCCAAGAGGACGCCGACCCGCCGCATGCGGCCTTGCTGCGCGTACCCGGCGCGCGAAAGGGCTATCGTAGTAGCCGAACCAGCGAGAAGAGTAACGAACTCGCGCCGCCTCATTCGATCACCTCGTCGGCCAGGGCGAGCAGTGTAATGGCCCGAATAACGATAGCACAATCACGAGATGGCCAGAGACTGCTGCGGTGCGAGATTTTAATCCGGCCGATGGCCGCCGTGGGTCACAAGCCGCCGATCACACGCAAGGTGGGAGACTTCCGGTTTGGATTGGTAAGATGACGTTTATGGGTACACGCTCTAGCCGGCCGCCCGCCGCGGCGTCAGATTGTCGGCGCTGTCGGCCGGCGGCGCGATCTGCATCAGGATGGTCTGGACCGGGGACGCGACCTCGATGCCGTTCTGCTGGAAGCGCTGCTTCATGCGGCGGTTGAACTCGCGCTGGACCGGCCAGCGGCCCGCCTCGGTGCAGCGGATCTGACCGACGATCGACACCATGGCACCATCGACCTTGTCGATGCCCCAGAGCTCGAGATCGCCGCGGATCAGCGGGCGGAATTCCTGCTCGCGGCGCATCTCCTCGACGATGTCCTTGAGGATCTGGCCGGCGCGGTCGGTGTCTTCCTTGTAGGCGACATTGACGCTGACGGAGGCATTGCCGGCGCCACGGCTGGCATTGGTGATGGTCGTCACCGCGCTGAACGGCACGATGTGCACGGCGCCGTCGCCGGCGCGCAAGCGGATGGTGCGGATCGAGACGTTCTCGACCACGCCTGTGAGGCCCGACACGCTGACGGTGTCGCCGACCTGAACCGTGTTCTCCAGCAGCAGGAACAGGCCGGTGATGAGATCCTGCACCAGCTTTTGCGAACCGAAGCCGATGGCAATGCCGACGATGCCGGCACCCGCGAGCAGCGGCGCGACATTGACGCCGATTTCGCTCAGCGCCGTGAGGCCGACGACCGTGGCGATCACGCACAAAAGCGCCGTGCGCAACATCGGCTGGAAGGTGCGCAGCCGCGCCGCACGGGCATAATGTCCGTCGCGCGACAGCGTATTGATCTGCCGGTCCAGCAGCGCATTGCTGGCTTCCCAGATCGCCGCGGCGATGACGACAGCGACGCCGATCGTCGCTACCGCCGAGAGCAGCCGGCTGCCGATCTGGCCGCCATAGAACCAGACGATGGCATCGACGCCCCAGACCTCGAGCACGGCGACGAAGCCGATGAAGGCGATCACGCCGGAGACGATCCTGCGCAGCAGCGGCAGATAGCGGTTGGCGCGGATCTCCAGCCCCGGAAAGCGCTGCAGGATTTCCGGCTGGATGCGGAAGCCGCGGTCGATCAGGCTCAGTGTCACCATGATGGCGACCCGCGTGATCAGCACCACCGCGACGGTGCCGACAAAATATTGCAGCAGCAGCGAATAGCCGTTGCGGATGTTCAGCGCCCAGACCGCCCATAGCGCCAGATCGAGCGCGATGGCCAGATAATGCCAGCCGCCGGCGATGCGGTTGCGCAGGCGCGCGGCGATCCCCTGCCGGTCCGCGGGTGCGCGGATGGCGTCGGCGACCTGGCGCCGGCATTGCAGGATGATGACGACGACGAAGAGATGCACGACCAGCATCACCATGCGAATGAGCGCGGCATAGCCGGCGCGATGCAGGCCGAGCAGCAGCGCCACGTTGGCGAAGGCAATGCCGGTTACGGCGACGCCGACGATGCGACGCGCCCAGATCTCGATATAGGCTGCCGTCTCTGCGCGCACCGGAAACAGGCCGAACGGGCCTGCCAGCGCGCGGACGACGCAAATGAGCCCGCGCGAGAACGCATAGGCGTTGACGACGGCAAGGATCACGAGGCGGACGGTCGCGGGCTCGCCGATCTCTGTTCCGAGCAGTGCGGTCGCGATGCCAACGAAAACGACCACCGGCAGCAGTTCGAGCAACAGCCGCCCCAGCACGAAGGGCAGCCGCAGCAACAGCTGCCAGACCCGCGCGAGGCTGTGCCTGCGCTTGTGCAATTCCGGCTCGGGAGTGACGTCGGCGACCGATGAGGGTTGATCGGCAATGGGCAGCGCCTGCGCCGGCAGGCGCGCGGTCTGCGGCACGCGCCCTTCGAGGAAGGCTACGGGGCGCCGCATCAGGCGGACAATCCCCCATTCGGCCGCAAGCGCACAGCCGAACACCAGCGCCAGCTTCCAGGCGATCTCGATCAGGAGATTGTAGGCGTCGGGATCGTTCGCGGTCCGCACGATCCAGTAATAGAACGCCGAGAAATGCGTGAGCGTCCGCGCCATATCGGCGACATCGCGCGAGACGTCGCCGATCTGCTCTGACACGGTGAGCAGAAGCTGCGCACCGAGGCCGTCGGCCGATAGCGGGATCGCAGACTTCTGCTCGGGCGCGGGTGCGGGCTGCTGCGGACCGGACGCATTCGCGATCGCGCGCAGCGTATCGATCATTTGCGCACGCTTCTTGTCGTCCTGAAGCGTCTCCAGCGCCCGCCTGGCCTCGTCAGGCGACAGTGCGGCCGTGCTATTGGCGGCCGGCGCAGGCGGCTCTGCGTGGGCTGGGGAGACGGACGAAAGGACGAGAAAGAAGACAGCGACAAGCGCCGAAGCAAGCTTATGCGACACGCGGATTCCTCAAAATAAATGAAATGCGCCGGCGGAATCGGGACCGCACGAAGCACTGCGTCATGCCGGATGGAGGCTATTCGCCCCCAACCTGTGTCGGAAGTTTGCCGGTGAGGCGACCATCTCTTGGCATTTCCTCTCGCATTTCCTTGGGCATTTCCTTGGGCATTTCCCGCAACGCAGATGTGATGGAACCGCTTCGTGGTCAATGTCGCAAAAGCATGCGAGATTGCGGGTGGGAATTCGGGGGCATCACATGACAGATTCCGATCGGCGCCGGCTCGTGCTTGCGGGAGCCGCGGTCGTGCTCGGCCTGCCGTCAGCGGTCGCGCAGAATGGACCGACTTTCACCTATCGCGGCATCACGGTCGACACCAGCGCCGCGCAGGACCCGCCTTATATCATGGAGGTCGTCGCGTCGCTGAAGCATCAGATTGACATCGTCGTGGAATGCGGCGCGAAGCCCGAGATCATGACTTTCTTCAAGAGCCAGCCGGTCTCGGTCAAGCCCGGACAGGGCGACGGCGGCGGGCACTTCACGTCCAAGGTCAAGGGCGTCACGGTTGACGCGGCCGTCGTTGCGCCGGAGAAGCCGGTGCTGCTGCACGAGCTGCTCCACGCCTATCATTTTCGCGTCCTGCCGGGCGCGCTGGAGAATCCGGACCTCGTCCGTTTCTACGGCATCGCCAGGCAGGACGAGCTCTATCCGCTGGACGCCTACGTGCTGAAGAACGTGCAGGAGTTCTTCGCGGTGACCGGAAGCCTCTATCTCTGGGGCAATGTCGACCGTCCCCCCAACAATCGCGCCACGCTGCATGACAAGCAGCCGGTGTATTATCCCGGTGTATTATCAATGGCTCGGTGATCTCTTCGGCGTGCAGAAGAAGGCGTAGCCGATGCGCGAGGGTGCAAAACGCACAGCGCCGGGCAGGTAGGGGCCATGCCTTACTGACTGCAGCCCACTAAACCTTTACCCGGCGTGCCGTTCGCGGTTTTCGCCGCTATGCGATAGTCCGAACGAGCTCCATCGCACTTAACGCGGCTGGATTTGCGGAGGTGGAGTCATAGACCTCCCCTTGCTCATGAGGTGGACGTTACGCGTCGCTTGTTTGCGACCATCGGCATGCTCCTCCTGTGACATAAAACTGTCAAGCGGGATCAAATGGCCTGAGCATCACATTTGCAGAGCGGTTCCGCGACGACTGACCACATCAGAGCCGCACCGGCGCAATGGTGACATCATGCCCCTGTTTTGCCCGACGGGTCAAACGAAATTCTTTGAATCCGAATATCATTTGCGCTGTCATTCAAGTCATTGATTTCACGATCATCGGCTACTGTGCATGGGGTTGTTTTCGAGATCGGGCGTACTGACAGCCGACTTGCGCAGAAATCGTAGGGTGGGCAAAGGCGCACTCGTGCCGTGCCCACCATCTCTCCTGTCCGAACGAAGATTGGTGGGCACGCTTACCGCTTCCCCTTCCCCTCCTTCTCCAGCGCCTTGCGCACATTCTCGAACTCCGCCAGCGAAGCCTTGTCGGCGCGGGGAAAGCGCAGGTCCAGTTTTTCGAGCTCCGCGACGATGACGGAGCCGATCACCACGCGGGCAAACCATTTGTGGTCGGCGGGCACGACATACCACGGCGCATGCCGCGTGGCGGTGTGGCGCACGATGTCCTGATAGACCGCCTGGTAGCGCGGCCACAAGGCGCGCTCCTCGATGTCGCCCATCGAGAACTTCCACTGCTTGGCCGGCTCCTCCAGCCGGTCGAGAAAACGCGCGCGCTGCTCTTCCTTGGAGACGTTGAGAAAGAACTTCAGCACCAGGGTGCCGTTGCGGGAGAGATAACGTTCGTAGGCGGAGATGTCCTCGAACCGCTCCTTCCAGATATTTTTCGTCACGAGCTTTTGCGGCAGCTTCTCCCTGGCGAGGATCTCCGGGTGCACGCGCGTCACCAGGCATTCCTCGTAATGGGAGCGGTTGAAGATGCCGATATGGCCGCGCTCCGGCAGCGCGAGGACGTGGCGCCAGAGGAAATCGTGGTCGAGCTCCTTGCTGCTCGGTGCCTTGAAGGAAGTCACCTCGCAACCCTGCGGGTTGATGCCCTCGAAGATCGCCTTGATCGCACTGTCCTTGCCACCGGCGTCCATGGCCTGGAACACGATCAGCACCGACCAGCGGTCCTGGGCGTAGAGCTTCTCCTGGAACGCGACCAGCCGCTTCTTGTTGGCGTCGAGAATCTCCTGCGCCGCCTCCTTGTCCAGATCGCCCTTCTCGTTGGTCTTGTAGCCTTTCAGGCGAAACTTGCCGGACCCGTCGTGCCGGAATGGCGTGATGTAGCGGTCAAGTTCCTGGGCGAGCGATCTGGACGGCTTTTTGCTCATGAGGGCGGGGCACCTTGCGTTGCGACTTCAATCGGTCGAGCAGGCTACCAAGGATGCCCTTCGGAAGGAATATGATGAAAAGCACCAGCAGCACGCCGTAGACGAGATTGTCCCAGCCAACCGCCCTGGTGCCGAAGCCGATGCGCAGGGTTTCCGCGAGCAGGATGGTGATGACGGCGCCGACGGTCGGACCGAGCGAGACGAACAGGCCGCCGACGATGGCCGCGAACACCATCTGGAGCGACACCGCGATGCCGGAGACGGTGTCGGGCGTGATGAACATCTGGTACTGGCAATAGATCGCGCCCGCCAGTGCCGTCATTACGGCGCTGATCAAGGTGATCTTCAGTTTCTCCGCGGTGACGTCGACGCCGGCGGCGGCAGCCGCGTCCTCGTCCTCCGAGATCGCCTCGAGCGCGTAGCGGCTCATGCTGCGATCGATCAGGTGCCAGACGACGATGCCGCCGAGCCATACCGCAAGCGCGATCAGATACCAGGTCGTCTTGTCGTCGAATTGCAGCGCCAACAGCTTGTTGCCCGAGGCGCGGTTCGGCGTGTAGCCGAGCGAGCCGCCGGTATAGTCGCGCGTGGCCGTGATGATCTGGAGCACGATGCCGGAGAGCGCGAGCGTCACCAGCACGAAGTAATGCCCGGTGATGCGGAAGCGGAAGCAGGGGTAGCCTACGATCAGCGCCAGCGCGCCGGCCGCGACCATGCCGACGGGAATCCCGATCCATGGCGACAGGCCGAGATGGTTCCACAGCAGCGCGGTGACATAGGCGCCGATCCCCATGAAGCCGCCATGCCCGAGCGAGACCAGGCCGAACCGCCCCATCATCGACCACGACGTGTAGGCGAACGACCAGATCAGGATCAGCACCAGAATGTGCAGGTGATAGGGATCGCGATACACGAACGGCAGCGCGACCAGCGCGGTCAGTCCTAATCCCCATGCGACAAGCCGGCCCTGCCCCATCATCGGCGCCTCGCGAGCAGGCCCGCGGGCCGGATGAACATCATGACGATGAAGAAGGCGAAGGCGAGCACGTAGCCCCATTCGAGATCGGAGAACAGGCCGCCGAGCGAGATGATCTCGGCAAACACGAAGGCCGCAATGAAGCCGCCGATGAAATTGCCGAGGCCACCGAGCACGCAGATCAGGAAGGTGATCGGCCCGAACGAGAGGCCGACGAAGGGGTGCACGTCGTATTGCAGCACCAAGAGGCAGGCGGCGAGCCCGGCCAGCCCGCCGCCGATCGCGGACGTGATGAGATAGATCCGTTTGGTGTCGACGCCCATCAGCGCCATGATCTGGCGGTCCTGCGAGATGGCGCGGATCGCGGTGCCGGTGAAGGTGCGGGTCATGAACAGATAGACCGCGACCATGCCGACCAGCGCCGCCAGGAACGACAGAAGTCGCGCGTAGCTGAAATTCATGTCGCCGAAGGCGAGCACCGGCAGGCGGATGCCGAGGTTGCGGAAGTCGATGCCGAAGGCCACGGTGGCAAAGCTCTGCAGCACGAACAGCACGCCGCCGGTCGCGAGCAGCTGGTTGATCGGCGGCGCCGTCAACAGCGGCGCGATCACGAGATAATGCAGCAAGGCGCCGAGGATCGCGACCAGCAGAATGGTCAGTGGCGCGGCGATGAAGTAGCTGACACCATAGTACTGCACCAGGAAATACATCGCGTACATGCCGATCATCACGAGCTCGGCGTAGCAGATCCAGGTGACGTCGATGACACCAAAGATCAGGTTCAGCCCGAGCGCGAGCAACGCCAGCACGCCGCCGAGCAGGATGCCGTTGATCACGGCTTCCAGCAGATAAATGTCGAAAATGTCCAGGAACGCCTGCATGCCCTCGCCCGCCCTTTCACACCCCGAGATAAGCTTCCTTGACCGTGTCGCTCGCCAGCATCTCGGCCGAGGTGCCTGAGGCGCGGATCGTCCCGGCCCCGATCAGATAGGCCCGGTCGACCACGCGCAGCACCTGCTGCACGTTCTGCTCGACGATCAGCACCGTCAGTCCGCGCGCCCGAATCCGCTTCATGAGCTCAAACACCTGCTGCACCACCACCGGCGCCAGCCCGGCGGACGGCTCGTCGAGCAGGAGGAGCTTTGGATTGGACATCAGCGCGCGGCCGATCGCGCACATCTGCTGCTCGCCGCCGGACATGGTGCCGGCCATCTGATGGCGGCGCTCCTTCAGCCGCGGAAACAGGTCGAACACGACCTCCTGCCGCTCGGCATAATGGCCGCGCGCCTCCTTCATGAAGGCGCCCATCTTGAGATTGTCGTCGACCGTGAGCTGCGGAAACAGCCGCCGGTTCTCGGGCACATGCGCGATGCCGAGGCTGACGATCTTGTGCGCTGGCGTCGCGACGACGTCGGCGCCCTCCATGGCAATCGATCCGCGCGAGGGACGGATCAGGCCTGAGATGACACGCATCAGCGTGGTCTTGCCGGCGCCGTTCGGGCCGATAACGCCCACGGCCTCACCGGCCTTCACGTCGAGATTGAGGTCGAACAGCGCCTGGAACGTGCCGTAGCCGGCATTGACGCCGCGAAGCTCCAGCATCATTGGCCTCCCGCGCGGCGGCGCGCTTCGGCGGCCGCAGCCTGCGTAGTCTCGGCATCGGTGCCGAGATAGACCTCGATGACGCGCGGATCGCCCGCAACCGCGCTCGGCAGGCCTTCCGAGATTTTTTCGCCGTGATCGAGCACCATGACGCGGTCGACGACGCGCATCAAGACGCCCATGATATGCTCAACCCAGATGATGGTGATGCCGAGCTCGTCGCGGATGTTGCGCAGCATGTCGGCAGCCTGGTCCATCTCGGCATCGTCGAGACCGCCGAGGCTCTCGTCGGCAAGCAGAAGCTTTGGCGCGGTGGCGAGCGCTTTCGCGAGCTCGAGTTTCTTCAGCCCGGCCGCGCCGAGGCCGTCAACGCTGGCGTGGCGATCGGTCGGCAGGCCCACCATCGCGAGTGACCGCTCCGCCGCCTCCTCGGCCTTGACGCGGCTATGGCGGCCCTGGCCATAGAAGCCGGCAAGCACGACGTTCTCGAAAATCGTCAGCCGCCGGAACGGCCGCGGAATCTGGAAGGTGCGGCCGATGCCCCGGTTGATGATCCGGTGCGGCACCAGCCCCGCGATCTCCGAGCCATCGAACAGGATCGATCCGGAGCTTGGCGCCAGCGTGCCGGAGAGCATGTTGAAGATCGTGCTCTTGCCCGAGCCATTGGGACCGATCAGACCGAGAATCTCGCCCTGCTCGACTCTAAACGACACGTTGTTGACGGCGGTGAAGCCGCCAAACCGCTTCACCAGCCCGCTGACCTCCAGCACCGCCCCGCTCCGCCGCTACTGGTTGCTGTAGGAGGCGCATCTAAACCTCCTTGGACGATTGTGCATTGCAATTTTTTGTTTTGCTTTTGCGCCCATCACATGGGCTGGGGCGCGCGATGTCAAGCCTCGCGCGTCAGCGCGAGGCGAACTGCTGCGCGATGAAGGCCGTGACAAATCGCGGCATGGTCGGCGTGAGATCATCCATCCCACGCACGAGATGGATGGCCGAAAGCTCCGGTTCGTCCTGGCGAGCCAGATTGGCTTCGATCCGCGCGCGAGCAGCTTCACCCGGCATATCCAGGTTGAGGATCTGTATCATTGCAAGTGCGCTGCCGGTGACGACACAATGCCAGTCCGCCTCTGCCGAATAATCGGCGGGAAGCAGGCCGGTCTCCTCCTCGAGCTCGCGGACGACGCTGCCGGGAATGTCAAGCGTGCCGTCCCTGACATCATCGAGATCGGGTGTGCCTGACGCGAAATAGATGCGTCCCGCATTGGCGGTGTGATGTGCCATCTCGCCCATCACGAAGGCGCCGTCGGAGGTGCGTAGAGCGGCCATGCCGAACCCATTGAACACGGCCGGATCAGGAAAGCCCCAGTCGCGCCAAGCCAGGAAGCTGGCGAAATCCGTCTCGAAATAGGTCGCGGCGAGATGACCGCCGGTGAAGACGGCATCGCGCCCGAGCAGCACTCGGCCGTTCCAGATTTTCGGCCGCGCACGTTGCTGCTCGGCGAAATGCGCCTCGATCTCGGCGCGCCGGTCCCCGGCGAACGGCCAGACGACGGGGCGCACGGCAAGTTCAAGCGTCGAGACGCGATGAATGGTGAGTGACGTCATGACGCCTGATTACCAAGCCTTCGCGTCAGTTATTTGGCGCTCCCCGTGGTCTTCTTAGCCTGGTCGACGAACTTGTTGGTAAAAGTCTTGCTGACGTCGATTTTGGCGTTGGCCACCTCGGGCGAACCGACGCTGAACACCGCCAGCACGGCGTCGGCGCCCTTGGGATCCATCTTGCCGGTCTCGGAGAACATCGGGATCGTGTTCTTCAGCGCGGCGAGATAAAGGTCCTTGTTCTTGCCGACCATCTCGTCCGGCATCTTGGCCATGATCTCTTCGGGCGAATGCGAATGGATCCAGGCGATCGTGGCCAGCATTGCGTTGGTCAGCGCCTGCGTCTCCTTCTCATGTCCATTGATCCAGGCCAGTGTCGAGTACAGCGCGCCGCCCGGATATTCCCCGCCGAACGTCTCTAGCGTGTCCTTTTGCGTGCGGGTGTCGCTGAGAATGCGCAAATCCTTGTGGGTGCCCTGGAGCACGGTGACGGAGGGATCTAGCATCACCGCGGCATCGATCTGACCCTGCTCCATCGCAGCGACGGCCGTGGCGCCGAGGCCGACGCCGATCACGGCGGTGCCGGCCGGATCGAGCCCATTCTTCTTCAGAAGATATTTCAGGAAGAAGTCGGTGGAGGAGCCGGGCGCGCTGACACCGACCCTCTTGCCGGCCAGATCCTTGACCGATTTGATGTCCCCGCTATGCGACGGTGCGACGACCAGCACAAGCCCGGGATAGCGGTCATAGACCACGAAAGCCTGCAGCTCCTGCTTCTTGGCCGCCAGGTTGACGCAATGGTCGAAATAACCGGAAACCACGTCGGCACTGCCGCCGAGCACGGCCTTGAGCGCGTCCGAGCCCCCCTTGAGATCGACCAGCTCGACATTGAGGCCGGCCTTCTCGTACTCGCCGAGCTGCTTGGCCAGCACCGTCGGCAAATAGCACAGGCAGGCGCCGCCACCTATCGCGATGGTCACCTTGCTTTGCGCTGCGGCAAGACCGGTGGTGAGCGTCAGCGCGAGCAGCGCGCCAGCGAGCCTGGCAATCGTGTTCTTCATTGGTTTCCTCCGTTCGGCTGGCGGCACCATAGAGCAGCGCAACTGGCTTGAGAAGCACCGCTTAAGTGGCACTGGCCATTGGCCTTTCGGCGAAATAGCATGCGCCCACAACAATAATCTCTGAGGGGAGGATCATCCATGAATCGCCTTGCTGCCGGGCTGTCGATCACCGCTGCCTTTGTCGCCGGATGCGGCGCGACCTACCTGCTCGGGCCGGCGCTCGCCGCCGAAAACATCACCGCGCAGATCATCCATACCGGCGACATGGAAGGCGACGCACTCGGCCCCGCCAACCAAGTCGGATACCGTTCGAAGACGTTCATGACCGCTGATGGCTCGACCGTGTCGATCCAGGTCGGCAATGTGCCGAAACACCTGCATCCCAACACCAACGAGATTCAGTACATCCTGGACGGCACCGGGACGATCTGGCTCGGCGACAAGGAAGTGACGGTGAAGCCGGGCGATCTCGTCATCATCCCGAAGGGCACGCCGCATGGCGGCACCAAGCCGATCAGCGGCCAGGTCAAGGCGATCGCGATCAAGACGCCGCCGCAGGCGCCCGACGACGTCAAGCTGCTGGATTGAGCATTTGCTATCGGGGTTCGCGCAGATGCGCGGGCCCTTTTGCCGCTAGCCGCGGCCGTCCACGGTCGGCCGCCAGACCAATAGCCGCCGCTCGACCAGCGTGACACCAAAATCGATCAGGATGACGAAGGCCGACAGCACAAACATGCCGGCGAACACGCCGGCGACGTCGAACACGCCTTCGGCCTGCTGGATCAGATAGCCGAGGCCTGCCGCCGATCCCAGATATTCGCCGACGACGGCGCCGACCACGGCGAAGCCGACCGAGGTGTGCAGCGAGGAGAACATCCACGACAGCGCCGACGGCCAATAGACGTGCCGCATTAGCTGCCCCTCGCTCATGCCGAGCATGCGGCCGTTGTCGAGCACGGTGCGGCTGACTTCCTTGACGCCCTGGTAGACGTTGAAGAACACGATGAAGAACACCAGCGTCACGCCGAGCGCGACCTTGGACCAGATGCCAAGCCCCAGCCACAGCGCGAAGATCGGCGCCAGCACCACACGCGGCAACGCATTGACCATCTTCACATAGGGGTCGAACACCGCGGCCACCAGCGGCTGGCGCGCGAACCAGAAGCCGATGAGGACGCCGCCGAGCGATCCGATCACGAAGGCGAGGATCGATTCCACCAGCGTGATCCAGAGATGCTTCCAGATCACGCCGGAGACGAACCATTTGACGATCTGCTCGAACACGTCGACCGGGTTGGAGAAGAAGAACGGCGGCAGCAGGATCTTGCCGAACACCGGCACGGTCGACAGCAACTGCCACAGCACGATGCAGACGATCGCGACCAGGACTTGCAAGGCAAGCAGCGTGACGCGCGACATCAGACGGCCTCCGCCGCGTGGGTGGATTGCGCGTAGCCTTTCATCACCTCGTCCTTGAGCACGCTCCAGATCTCTCGATGCAGCGCGTGGAAGTCCTTGTCCATCCGCACCTCGAAGATGTCACGCGGGCGGGCGAGCTGCACGCGCCAGTCGCCGATGATGCGCGAGGACGGCCCCGCCGACATGATCACGACGCGGTCAGCGAGTGCGATCGCCTCCTCGAGATCGTGGGTGACGAACAGCACGGCCTTGCGGTCGGCGTTCCAGAGATCGAGCAGCAAATTGCCCATCACCTGGCGCGTCTGCGCATCGAGCGGCCCGAACGGCTCGTCCATCAGCAGGATCTTCGGGTCGCGGATCAGGACCTGCGCCAACGCCACACGCTTGCGCTGGCCGCCGGAGAGCATGTGCGGATAGCGGTTGGCAAACGCGCCGAGACCTACGGAGGTGAGCCATTTTTGCGCCTGTGGCAGCGCCTCGCTGCGTGGTGTGCCCTTGATCTCGAGCCCGATCGCGACATTGTCGAGCGCCGTCTTCCAGGGGAACAGCGCATCGGCCTGGAAAAGATAACCGGCATCCCGGTTCAGCCCGGCGAGCGGCCGATCAAAGATCTTGACGCTGCCGGCGGCCGGTTTGAGCAGCCCGGCGGCGACATTGAGCAGCGTGGATTTTCCGCAGCCGGTCGGGCCGACAATGGCGACGAACTCGCCCTGCGCGACTGCGAGATGGGCCTTCTCCACCGCCGTATAGACCCGCCCGTCCCCCAGCCGGAACGCGACCTTGGCATCTTCCAGCGCCACTGCCGTGGGCGTAGTCATGTGTTTCCTCCGAACTTGGCTTGATGCCTTAGCCGCTCGCGCGACCAAGTTCAATCAAGGCGCCAAGCGTGCTACGCATGGGCCTCGTCATACCCTCCCTCCACGGGCGGGTCAGCGAAGTGAGCCCCCGCCCGATGCCGTCCAGACCGATGATTGGCTATTCCCGCGTCACCAAGAGCTTCGGCCCCCTCAGGGCCGTCGACGACGTGTCGCTCGACATCGCCGAGGGTGAATTTCTGGCCATCGTCGGCGGCTCGGGCTCGGGCAAGACGACGCTGGTGCGGCTTGCCAACCGGCTGATCGAGGCCGATGACGGCATCATCACGGTCGAGGGCGAGGACGTCCAAAACATCGATCCGGTCGCGCTGCGGCGCCGGATCGGCTACGTCTTCCAGAGCGGCGGGCTGTTTCCGCATCTAAATGTCGCCGACAATATCGGGATCACGCCAAAGCTGCTGGGCGAGCCGGCAGCGGCGATCGCGACGCGCGTCGACGAGTTGCTGGAGCTCGTCCAGCTCGACCGTGCCACCCATCGTGACAGGCTGCCGGAGGCACTCTCGGGCGGGCAGCGTCAGCGCGTCGGCGTGGCACGGGCGCTGGCAGCAAAGCCTCGCATCTTGCTGATGGACGAGCCATTCGGCGCGCTCGATCCCCTCACCCGTGATGCGCTCGGCGAGGACTTTCGCGAGCTGCACCGCAAGCTCGGCCTGACAACCGTGATGATTACGCACGACATGACGGAGGCGATTTTGCTTGCCGACCGCATCGCGGTCATGCGCGGCGGCAAGCTGCTCGCGCAGGGCACGCCGTCTGAGCTCTCGACGAGCAGCGATGCCTATGTGCTGGAGCTGCTAAGCACGCCGCGGCGCCAGGTCGAGCGGCTGAACGCGCTCTTGCCACAGGGCGGTGCGGCATGAGCTTCTTCAATGATCCGCGCTGGGGCGAGGCGCTGTCGCATTTGCCCGATTATCTCGGCAATCATGTGCGGGTGAGCCTCGCCGCGCTCGCGCTCGGCCTGATAGTCAGCCTGCCGCTCGCAATCCTCACACGCAACCGCCCGGCGCCGCGCGCCATCCTGCTCGCGCTCGCCAGCATCGTGCAGACCGTGCCGGGGCTGGCGCTGCTCGCGCTGTTCTACCCGCTGCTGCTGCTCGCGGCGTCCGTGACGCTGAAATGGTTCGGCATCTCCTTCTCCGCATTCGGATTCCTGCCGGCGATGCTGGCGCTGGCGCTCTATTCGATGCTGCCGGTGCTGCGCAACGGCATCACCGGGCTCAACGGCATCGACCCCGCTCTGATCGAAGCCGCCAAGGGCGTCGGCATGACGGCGCGGCAGTCGCTCGTCATGGTCGAGCTGCCGCTGGCACTGCCAGTGATGATGGCCGGCATCCGCACCGCCGCCGTGTGGGTGATCGGCACCGCGACGCTGTCGACGCCGATCGGTCAAACCAGCCTCGGCAATTACATTTTCGCGGGGTTGCAGACCCAGAACTGGGTATTCGTGCTGTTCGGCTGCTTGGCCTCGGCCCTGCTCGCGCTCGCCGTCGATCAGCTGCTTGGCCTCGTCGAGAGCGGCCTGCGCAATCGCAGCCGCCTGGGTGCCGGGCTCGGTGCGATCGGGATCGCGGCGCTGGTTGCGGCGACGCTGGTGCCGACGATGGGACGTTCGTCGTCCGGCTATGTGGTCGGTGCAAAGACCTTCGCCGAGCAATATGTGCTCTCGGCCCTGCTGAGGGACCGCCTCCAGGCAGCCGGTTTCTCCGCCGCGGCACGGTCCGGTCTCGGCTCGAGCGTGATCTTCGGGGCGCTGAAGGCCGGCGATATCGATCTCTATGTCGACTATTCCGGCACGCTCTGGGCCAATCAGCTGCACCGCACCGACATCAAGCCGCGCGCGGAGCTGGTGACAGATTTGAAGACGGCGCTCGCAAAGGACAACATCACGCTGCTCGGCGAACTCGGTTTCGAGAATGCTTATGCGCTGGTGATGCCGAAGACGCGCGCCGACGCGCTCGGCATCCACACCATCGCCGATCTCGCCGCGCACGCTTCAACGATGTCGATTGCCGGCGATTACGAATTCTTCTCGCGGCCGGAATGGGCGGCGCTGCGACAGGCCTATGGCCTTCAGTTCAGCGCGCAGCGCCAGATGCAGCCGGACTTCATGTATGCGGCGGTCGCGAGCGGCGAGGTCGACGTGATCGCCGGCTACACCAGCGACGGGCTGATCGCGAAATACGATCTGGTGGCGCTCGACGATCCCAAGCACGCGATCCCGCCTTACGATGCCATCCTGCTGCTGGCACCGAAGCGCGCTGGCGACGAGCGGCTCAAAGCGGCGCTGAGCCCGCTGCTCGGCAAGATCGACATCGCCACCATGCGCGAAGCAAACCTGCGCGCCAGCGGCAATGACGCGAATTCATCGCCGGATGTGGTGGCGAGGTGGCTGTGGGAGAAGGTCGGCAGGCAGTAGGCCCGTGCCGCGCACGCTCGCACCCAAGCCGTCATCCTGAGAGCTTGTGAAGCTTTCAGGGTGACGGGGAAAGGGCAGCGCTCGGACGGGCAAACAGCCTTAAAGCCCGTGTATCATCCCCGCATTGATCAGCAGCCGGTTGAGCCGCCGCGCCTCGGCGCCGTCCTTGCAGCCGTAGAAGATGCCGTTGCAGCGGAGCATGATCTCCTTCTGCTCGGCGAAGGACGGATCGAGCGGAATGCCGGCCGCCTCCTGGATCACCAGCGGCAGATAGGGACCGTCGACCGTGTCCATCACCGTATCGCTCTTCACCGGCTCGAAATTGACGGCGTCGATCGCGTAATAGGTCGCATAGAGGCGCGGATCATAAGCGTCGAGCTTCTTGCCGATCGCGCCTTCGTCGAGCCCGGGCTCGAGCAGATTGGGCGCGAACTCGGGCTGGTGATCGCCGTAGCGCACGATCAGGAAAGGCTCGCCCGGAAAATTCTTCTTCAAGCCCGCAATGAAGGACTTGTATTGCTCGGCGCTCATCGCCTGCCGGCGCAGATATTCGTCGATCGACGGCGCGTTGCCCGGCGCGCGCCAGTTCGGCACCAGATCGGGGCGGAAGCGCGTCTCCCAGGGGAAATGATTGGCGCCGAGATAGATGAAGCTGAACAACGGCTTGTTCGGCGTCCGCTCGCCCATCAGCCGCAGCGCCTTGTCGTAGAAGAAGCTGTCGGGCTCGACGTCCTTCGCGCCGAGATCCCTGGAGTCGAGGAAGCGCTCGACGCCGGTCGTCACCTGGAAGCTGCGCGCACCCATGAAGCCGCCATAGGCGGGATAGAGCGACATGGTGTCGTAGCCGCACCGGCGCAGCGCCAGCGGCAGGCCGCGCTCGACGCGGCCCGACGCAATACGCGTCACGAAATAGGCGAAGCGGCCGAACGAGCGCGAGGAAAGACCCGCAAGCACATTGTATTCGGTGAACCAGCTAGGCCCGCCATTGCTCTCGGCCAGAAATGTGCGCTCCTTACCGTCCCAGGACTTGAAGTGACTGCCGTAACCCGGCGGCACCTTGATGCCCTGTGCGGCGCGGATGTCAAAACTCGATTCATCATGGATCATGATGATGTTCGGCCGGCGGCCGGCCGGATGGCAGGCGTCGACCAGCGGCATGTTGAGCCGCTCATTGGTCGAGGCGTCCGACTCCATGAAGCCGTACTGCACGAAATCGGAGACGGCGGTGACGCCGGAGCGGAAGAACTTTGAGAGATAGCCGTCGTCGTAATAGCCGCGCCAAGCTTCATCAGGATGATAGACGGAATATCCGACCACCCCCGCGAGACAGGCGAGCATCGCGGCGAGCGCCGGCAGGCGGCGGATGCGGAACGGATCGAGCCACCACAGCGCATACATCAGCGGCAGCGTGACGAAGCCGGCGCCGATCACCGACCAGCGCAAGTTCGGGAAGATCGTGAACAGGAACGCGACCGTGTCGCGGTCGATCATCATCAGGTCGATGAAGTTGACCGTCATCTGCACGACGTCGTGCTTGAGCCGCGACAGCAGCACCAGCACCACGACCATGGTCAGCGACAATGCGCCCGACAGCGCCGGCCGGCGCAACAACGCGATCCAGAAGAAGTTGAGGATGCCCCAGGCGAGCAAGAAGGACAGGCGCGAGCCGAAATCGGTCTCGGTCTCGTACATGAGAGCGAGGGCGGCAAGATGCGGTGCGGCAACCGCGAGCAGCCGCCAGATGCCGAGCGCGGCGACGCTCGCCAGGACGGCGGTGGTGGCGGAAGGACCTGAATTGGGCGCGGACGCCATCGACGACACGCAACTTCTGGTCCGGCGGGTGATGCCAGGCCGTCTGGCGGGCCTGCGGCGTTCGGCGCAGCCGGAAGCCTGCACCGTGTCATAAAACTGTAATTGAACGGTCACGGACAAGCAACGCGAGCAGCGAACCGACCTTCGCTTAATGTTAGCGGGTGGCGAAAGGCGGCACGCCGGCACGCTAGGGCTTGGCGATCCCCACGATGAACAGATCGATCACCGCCTCCGCCATCCGCTCGATCTCGTCCTCCGCCACGCCCCAGCGCGGAAAATGGCCGTCGAGGTTCATCCGGGCAAAACCGTAAATCAGGGCGCGGCCGGCGATCAGGACGCGTTTGAGATCCGCCGATTGCAGCAGGCCCTGCTCGGCCGCGTCAGCCAGCATCTGCTCGGTCAGCGCGACCAGCTCGGCATTGTCGCGCGTCAGCTCGGCCGAGCTGCCATGGGCGAAATAGCGGCCGGTGGAGATGATCTCGAAATGCGCGGGGTTACGTATCGCCCAGCGTACATAAGCGATGCCGAAAGCGCGGAAGCGGGCCAGCGGGTCGGCCGATGGCACTTCCCTCAGCGCGGCCTCGATCTCGACGCGGAAGCGCCGCTGCGCCTCCCCGGCCACCGCCGCCATCAGCGCGTCGCGATTGGGGAAGTGCCGGAACGGTGCCCCCGGCGACACCGCAGCCCGGCGCGCAGCCTCGCGCACGGACACCTCGGCGCCCTCGGCTGCCAGCTGCAGCGCAGCATCGATCAGCACGCGACGGAGGTCGCCGTGATGATAGGGCCGGGCTTCCGATGTCTGGCGAAGGGTGCGGGACTTGGATGTCTGACGCTTGGAGGTCTGACGGGCGGGCATGGCGTCTTCTAGCATCACCCGAACGTGAATGTAAGCAGAGATTACATTATTGACGATCACGCCGCCCGAAATGTAATCGATGATTACATGATAGAGGAGACCACCATGTCGCAACGGCAAAGCTGGTTCGAAGGCTGGCGGCTGCTCGCCGTCCTCACGCTGAGCCTGATTGCCTTAAGCCTCTGGATCGCCTCGATGCGGCAGTTCGAGGTCGAGGGCATGCGCATGGTCATCCGCTTCACGGCGCGCAGCTCGCTGCTGCTGTTCTGCCTGGCCTTCGGTGCCGCTGCGCTGGCGCGGCTGTGGCCGAACGCCTGGACACGCTGGCAGCGCCGCAACCGCCGCTATCTGGGTTTAAGCTTTGCGGCCTCCCACGCCATCCATGCGCTCGCGATCGTCGTATTCGCGAAAATGGACCCGGCTGGCTTTGCGGAGGCGACCTCGCCCGCCTCCTACGTCTTCGGCGGCATCGGCTACGCCGTCATCATCGCCATGAGCGCGACCTCATTCGACCGCACGGCCGCACTGATCGGACCGCGCGCCTGGCGCGCGCTGCACCTCGTAGGCGGCTATTATCTCTGGTTCCAGTTCATGGTGTCGTTCGGCAAGCGCGTGCCGGCGATGCCGCTCTATGTCGCGTTCCTCATTCCGCTGCTGGCCATGATGGCGTTGCGGCTGATCGCGATGGCCGCCCATCCGCGCGGACGGACGGCCGTGGCAGGTTGAGCGGCCGCTTCAGCCTTGCGGCAGCAGCCCGAGCCGCTTGGCGATGATGCGGTCGACCGTTCGCTTGGGCAGTGCGGCCGTCATGAAGTGCCGCATCCGGTCGGGCGTGATCTGGTAGCGAACCTTGGGCCTCGCAGCCGTGAGGGCCTCGAAGACGACCTCGGCGATACGTTCGGCCGGCAGCCCGGTCTCGCCGAGCTTCATCATGAACGCCATGACCTTGTTGAGCGCCGGGAGATAGGGCGAGTTCTGGTAGACCGACATATCGAACTGCTCGGCCTTGCTCCAGATTGGCGTCTTCACTGCGCCGGGCGCGACGATAATGACGTCGATGCCGAACAGCATCAGTTCGCGGCGCAGGCTCTCCGACAGGCCCTCGATGGCGTGCTTGGAGGTGCAGTAGGGCGCCGACAGCGGATTGCCATTCTTGCCTGCGACCGAGCTGATCATGACGATCCGCCCTTTCGGCCCGTTCAGCGACGGATCTGCGCCGAGCAACGGGCCGAACGCCTGCGTCGCGATCACAGGGCCGATGACGTTGACGTCCATCTGGCGGCGGAAATCATCCGCCGACAATTCGAGCACGGGACCGGCGATGGCAACGCCGGCATTGTTGACGAGGCCCGCCAGCGTCTCGCCGCTCAGCACCTCGCGCACCTGGCGCGCGGCCGCCAGCACGGCGGCCTCGTCGGTGACGTCGAACAGCAGCGGCGTGAAGTTTTGGCCGAACTCACCCGTGAGCCGGTCGGCGTCGGCCTGCTTGCGGACGCTGCCGAAAACGCGATAGCCGCGCGCAATCAAATATTGCGCGATGGCCCAGCCGATGCCGGTGGACGCGCCGGTGACGACGACAGATCGCATGGTCTTCCCCCCAATAGTTCCCATGGTCATGTAGGAGGAAGGCGTCGGTGCGCAATGCCGTCCACCTCCAAGCAGGTGCGGCGGATGTCGGTACTTAAGGTGGAGCGGCGCGAGAACATCGCGACACATGATCGATTGCATCCTGACAATACGGATGAAGTGCCGAATCCTTGACTCTGAAGACGCAGCACTTTTGGCGATTGAAGGTTTCTGAAAAAGCTCTGAAAAAGACGCGAGACCAAGAATGTGCTTTAAGCGTCAGTTCTTGGTCTTGCGCCGAGGCTTCAAGCATCGAAGAGTTTGAATGAAGCTACAAAGCTTGAGAGGGAATGCATGTGTCGGGGCATCCATCTCATCTCGGTTCGAATATACCGGATAAGCACTTAATTTTTGGTTTGCCTCCGCTAATGGACAGCACCCTGGCCGGCCCGCTCGCGGAGCCGATAGAACTGGAGCGCAGCCTTCGCGGTATTCGGCTTCAACCGGAAGAAGCTCGCAAAGCACTGCTCCAATCGTGCTTTCGCCTCGGGGGCCGAGCCGCGCTGAAACGTCAAGATCGCCTTCGTCGTGTCCCAGGATAGTCCGATGGCCTTCGCGAGAATGAGAATTTGCTCGGGCTCGGAGCGGACCAGCGCACGCTCGATCGCTCCGATCGGCAGATCGCTCATGAGCGACAGGGCAATTGCGGTCTTGTCGAAGTTTCGCTCGCCGATGAAGCCGAGCACCCTGGCCTCGTCGAGTATTCCCCCAGAGTGCAGGGACCTCACCTCGGCCATCGCCCGGGCATGCTCGCTCGAGCCCACCCGTGCCGTCATCTGAAGCTCGTCGGAGGCCTCCGCGACGGCGCTGCGGATCAGGACTGCCCGGCGGGGATCGGCAGCTTCCAGCTTGCACCGCACCATCTCGGATGCATGGACGAACAATTTCAGCAGGGTCTCGCGCGGAATATCCGGGCGAGACCAGATGCACATGGCGAGCGCGCCATTGTCCCGCGCCCGCTTGACGAGCATGGACATCCCCTGGGGCGAGAATCTGGCTCCGCCGTTGCCGGCAGTCCGTACGGCAACATCATCGTTGCCGCGTTGGACGAGGACATCGGTGACGGGTTCCGTCAACTGGCTGCGCCCGGCGATGGCCAGCAGGTGATCCTGGCTCCTGGTCCGCGCGTTCTCCGCCAACGTCACCTCGTCGAGCCGTGGCGAATGCTCGAGCACCGGCGCGGCCACCTCGGGCGCATCGTCAAACGCCAGCAAGCGGATCGTCCGGGGCGGAGCGTCAGGCAATCTGGAAAGCCGGCTCCCGAAGGTCGCCCGGGCGGCGCATTCGATATTCTGGAGCAGCGTGCTCATCACCTCGTCGAACAGATCAATCTGTCCCTCGGTGAACTTGCCCGAGCCGAACACGAAGAGGTCTGCGACTTGTCGCAGGAGCTCGGCGCGCTTCGACAGCTCCGGGCTCGCCAGCGCCGTCTCGAGTTGATCGATCACGCCGTTCGCCAAATTCATCTCTCGTGTCCCGGAGATCGAGTTGCCCGTATTCCGACGAAGATCATGACATCACGCGACGTTTTGCGCCGGCAACGGCGAATCGAAACTGACTTCCGAGTTCGGCACGGGTCGCCCGAACAGATATCCCTGGACGAGGTCCACTCCCGCCGCCTGCAGGGCCTCGAACTGCGCACGACTCTCGACCCCTTTGGCGACCGTGGCGACATCGAGACCGCGCGCCAATGCGACGGCAGAGGCGACGACCGCCGCGCAGTCCCGTCGCGTTGCGCAGCCCTGCACGATCGCCCGGTCGATCTTGAACTTGTCGAATGGGAAGCTCTGGAGGTAGCTCCCGGCGGAATAGCCCACACCGCAATTGTCGAGGACGACGCCGACGCCCAGGTTCTTTAGTTGCCGGACCGTGAGCAGATGAGCCGCAAGATTCCCGTCCAGCAGCGCAGCGTCGGGAATTTCGAGCTCGAGGCGCTCCGGCGACAATCCCGACTCGACCAGCGCGCACAGGACGACGTCCAGTAGGTTACCTTTGTGGAACTGGGCAGCGCTCATGTTGACGGCGACCCGGATATGGGCCGGCCAGGCGGCCGCATCCAGGCAGGCCTGTCGCAGAATCCATTCACCGAGCGGCAGCATCAGTCCGGCCTGCTCGGCGACATCGAGGAACTGCGAAGGCGCCAGCACGCCCTTCGACGGGTGATGCCAGCGCACAAAACATTCCAGGCCGGTCATCGCGCACGTTCCGGCATCAATGATCGGCTGGTAGTGCAGCTCCAACTCGTTGCGAGCCATCGCCTCGCGCAGTTCGCCTTCGATCGACTTCTGTGTGTCGGCAGCTTCCGTCATCTCGGGTTGGAAGATGCGGAAATCATTCCGCCCTGCGGATTTCGTCGCATAAAGCGCCAAGTCCGCCCTCTGTAGCAAGCTCTCGGCATCGGCGCCGTGCTCCGGCGCGAAGGCGATACCGATACTGGTGCCGACGCTGACGCGATGACCGTCCAGATCGAAGGGTTGCTCGATTAGACCGATGATCCTCAGAGCCAATGCGATCGCGCCTTCGCTTTGAACTTTTTCGTTCTCCTGGATGATCGCGAATTCGTCGCCGCCGAGGCGCGCCAGGACGTCGGTATCCCGCAGCGATGAACTCAGCCGCCGCGCCACCTCAATCAGCAACTGGTCGCCCGCAGCATGACCGAGCGTATCGTTGACCGCCTTGAATCTGTCCAGATCCAGCATCAGCACGGTGAACTTTGCGCCATGACGCTGCGACCGCTTTGCAGCATCGTCGAGTTTTTCGGAGAACACGGCGCGGTTCGCAAGACCCGTGAGCAGATCGTGCTGCGCCAGATATGCGATGCGCTTCTCGTCTCTCGCTCGCTCGGTGATATCCTCGTGGGTCGTGAGCCAGCCACCGTCCGCCATCATGTGACGCGCAATCGCGACCACCCTGCCGTCGGCGAGTTCCCGGATCTCGCTGAGCTGCTTCACGTTCTGATTGAGATAGACGTCCGGCGCGACGTCGACGAAATGCGTGCCTTGCTCGCGACGATACTCGAGAATTTGCGCCAGCATGGTTCCTGGTTTTATCCGATCACCGTCAATGTGGTAGATTTCGCTATAGCGTGCGTTCGACACCACGATCCTCTGGTCCGCATCGAACATGCAAAGCCCTTGGGACATGTTGTTGAGGGCGGCGTCGAAGCGCATGTTGATCGCTTCGAGCTCCGCGGCCTTCTGGGCCAGCATTTGCTCGCCGCGCCTTTGCTCGGTGACGTCTTCGTGCGTCGCGACCCAGCCGCCATCCGGCAGCGGCTTGCGCTGGATCAGAACCTGGCGCTGGTCTTTCAGTTCATAGGCCTGCTGCCGCAGGGTCGGCATCTTCTGAAGATGTTGATTGACTGTCAGGTCGCCGGCGGATTCGCCGCGATCCGCGTAGTGCTGCAATATCCGTTCCAGCGGCGTGCCGGGCATGACGAGTTCGTCTGGCAGATCGTACATCTGCTGATAGCGGCTGTTCGATATCACGAGATTCTTGTCTGCATCAAACAGGCAGAGCCCCTGGGACATGTTGCTGATAGCGACATCGAACCGCGTGTTGATGAGCTTCAGCTCGGCGGCATTTTCCGCTAGCAGCATCTCGTCGCGCCGCTTCTCGGTGATGTCCTCATGGGTGGCGACCCAGCCGCCATCGGCCATGGGGGTACGCAGGATCGAGATGATCCGGCCGTCGGCGAGCGTGACAATCCGCGGGGTCCGGCGCCTTGCGCCATCGAGGAACTCGTCAATGTCGAGATCGCCTCCCGCCGTCTTGTAGACGCCGACGATGCTGCCCAGCGGCGTACCGCGCCTGACCTGCGCCTCGGTGAGGTCGTAGATATCACGATAACGGCTGTTGGCGATCAGCAGCTTCGCGTCGGCATCAAACATGCTGAGCCCATGCGGCATGTTGCTCAACGCAGCGTCGAACCGAGCACTCGCGGCCGCAAGTGCATTCGTTTGCCGTCGCAGCAGAAATGTACCGATCAGAATAATGGTGACGATCGCGGCAGCCAGCGGACCGAAGGTGTAGAGATGCCGGTACAGCGGCTGCAACACGTAACTGCGCGAGTAAGTCACCACCAGAACCAGCGGCAGGCCGGAAACGGCCTTGTACGCTGCAATGCGCGCGACGCCATCGATGGGGCTCGTGAGCTCGTATGAGCCTACCTCGGAGACCGGCAGATATTGGGTAAACAGCGGGCCGCCGGCGACCGACTTGCCGAGGACATCTTTCTGTTCCGGTACGCGCGCGAGGACCCGTCCGTTGCGGTGGAGCAGCACCACCGAGCCATTCGGGCCGAGATCGATCTTCCGGTAGATCTTCAGGAGAAAAGATTGATCCAGCGGCGCAGTGACGATGCCCGCAAAGCTTCCATCCGGGTTGTTCAATCGGCGTGACGCCGCACTGAACCATTTGTCGCCGCCTGCCGAGCGATAGGGTGGTGCAACGAACAATCCGGTGCCAGCGCCATCGCGTTGCGCGATGAAGTGCGCCATGTCCGAGATGTTGTTGCGCGGCAGCGTGTGGTCGTAGGAATGCGCAACGACCGCGCCGGACGCATCGGTCCAGCCGACCGCGACGAGAATCGACGAGCTCTTGACCAGTTGACGCAGCGCGACATTGGCCGCTTCGCCATCGGCGTATTTTCCGGACAAAGCGTCCCTGCGGATTGCCCGCGCCTCAAGCAGCACACGATCGATGTCTTCGAACGTCACCGCGGCATGCTCGGCCAGAATAGCCGAGAGATTGAGGGCGTCGGTTTTCGCAGATGCGACTGCTTCTCGGTAGCGGATGCCCAGATCAACGAGAAAAAGGGCGACGACAACGAGCGAAAACAGCAAGCCCAGGATCGTGACGGACGATCCCGGCGATCCGGTCGGCCTTCGCCAAGGGTTCGGCATTGTCCATCTGCGGTACGAGCAAAAGTTCACCCTCGCTCAGTCGCACTAAGATTTGGTTGATCTGCCTATCGCAATTGGACTCCGTAGTCGCACGGAAATCACGTCAGTAACGGTGTCCCAATACTCGGGAGCTCGCTGGAAAACATCCATTCTGCTGCAAAACCGAAGCCGGTTTCGGCAGGAGCTTCGCGCAGCGCGGGGCAGCGGCGCGCACGACAACGAGATCACGCTGGCACGAGGCGGACGTCGCATCGCCGCGTTACTTCCGGGGAGGCGTCCATGCAAACCCCGGAGGCTAGTGAACATCGATCGAGGTCCGGGGGGCGCGACTTCGTCACGTCCCCCGAATGACGGCGTTGCCGTCAGTTCTTGCTCTTGTCGACCAGCGCGCCCTTCTTGATCCAGGGCATCATGTCGCGCAGCTTGGCGCCGACTTCCTCGATCGGGTGCTGGGCGAGCTTGGCGCGGGTCGCCTTGAACGAGGTCTGGTTGACCTTGTTCTCGAGCATCCAGTCGCGGGCGAACTTGCCGCCCTGGATGTCGGCGAGAACGCGCTTCATCTCGGCCTTGGTCTCGGCGGTGACGATACGCGGACCGGTGACATACTCGCCGTACTCCGCGGTGTTGGAGATCGAGTAGTTCATGTTGGCGATGCCGCCTTCATAGATCAGGTCGACGATCAGCTTCACTTCGTGCAGGCACTCGAAATAGGCCATCTCGGGGGCGTAGCCGGCTTCGACCAGGGTCTCGTAGCCGCCCTTGATCAGCTCGACCAGGCCGCCGCAGAGCACGACCTGCTCGCCGAACAGATCGGTCTCGCACTCTTCCTTGAAGGTGGTCTCGATGATGCCGGCGCGGCCGCCGCCGACAGCGGAGGCGTAGGACAGGCCGAGGTCATGGGCGTTGCCCGAGACATCCTTGGCGATCGCGATCAGGCAGGGCACGCCGCCGCCACGCTGATACTCCGAGCGCACGGTGTGGCCGGGGCCCTTCGGCGCAATCATCAGCACGTCGAGGTCGGCGCGCGGATCGAGCAGGTTGAAGTGGACGTTGAGGCCGTGCGCGAACACGAGCGCTGCGCCCTTCTTCATGTTGTCGTGCAGGTGTTCGCGATAGATGTCGCCCTGGAGCTCGTCCGGGGTCAGCATCATGACGAGGTCGGCCCATTTGGCGGCATCGGCGACTTCCATCACCTTGAAGCCGGCGGCTTCAGCCTTCTTGACCGAGCCCGAGTCCTTGCGCAGCGCGATCGCGACGTCCTTGACGCCGGAGTCCTTGAGGTTGAGCGCATGGGCGTGGCCCTGGCTGCCATAGCCGACGATGGCGACCTTCTTGCCCTTGATCAGGTTCAGGTCGGCGTCGCGATCGTAATAAACACGCATAGTCGTTTCCTCGTTCAGGGCCAGAATCGGCCGATAGTCAGTGTCCGAATGGTGAAATTTGCGGATTTCGGGGACTGTCTAGAGCATTTTCAGCCCCTAGGGAAACCCGTTTCTGCATGGAAATCCGCGACATCATGCATCCATGAAAACGGGGTAGAGGGAGGCGAGCAGCAGGATCGCCATCAGGATATTGAAGGCACGGACCAGCCGCTCCGAAGTCAGCACCGGCCGTAGTGCAGTGCCGAAGAAGGCCCAGACCACGGTCGAGACCGTGCCCACGAGCAGGCTGATCAAGGTCTGGATTGCGATGTTGATGGGAAACTGGGCTATCGCCGCATAGGCGGTGATGGTCCCGATCACGATGACCCAGCCCTTGGCATTAATCCATTGGAACATGGCCGCGCCCCAGAAGGTCATCGGGCCGCGACCATCCCCCTCGCCCGGCTTCGCCGGACCGGAGAAGGCGATCACGGCGGCGAGGTAAATCAAATAGGCCGCGCCGGCATATTTCAAAATGGTCTGGAGGATCGGATAAGCCAGGAACACCGTGCCGAGCCCGAGGCCGACGGCGCCGACCATGAAGGCGAAGCCGATGACGATGCCGGCGATGTGGGGGATGGTACGCCGGAAGCCGTACGTCAAGCCCGAGGCCAGCAGCATGATGTTGTTTGGCCCCGGGGTGAAGTACATCACCACCATGAAGGCGAGGAAGGCGTAGAACAGCGAATTGGCCATGTTCACCTCACGCGATCTTCGCAAGCGGCCGAGGCCGCTTGACCAGCACCATCACCGCAATGCCGCCGATCACGGTCAGCATGCCGGCGAGGCGTAGCGGCCCGAACCGCTCGCCGAACACGATGCTGGATGCAGCCGAACCGACGAACGGCACCAGCAGCGCGAACGGCACCACTTGCGCAGCCGGATAGTCACGCAGCAGCCGGCCCCACAGCCAATAGGCGATGCTGGTGGAGATCGCGCCGATCACCAGCAGGCAGATGAGGCCGGTCAGCGACATATGGACCAGCGACTGGAAGGTCGGCACCGGTCCGTTCACGACGAGCGCGAGTGCGAACAGCGGCACCGCGGCGGTGAGGCACAGCCATGCGAACAGATCGAACATCGGCGCACCGCGAGCACCGCGCAGCAGGAGATTGCCGACAGCAAAGCAGATCGGGGCGATCATCAGCACCGCGAAGGCGCCGACGCTGAAATCATAACCGACGGTGCCGCAGATCATCAGCAGCCCGATGGCCGCAATGACAATTCCGAGCGTTTGCGCCGGCGTCGGGCGCTCGCCGAAGACCAACGCCGCGAAACCGATCGTGAACAGCGCCTGGCTCTGCACCACGACGCTGGTCAGCCCCACCGGCACCCCGTGGGCGATGCCGTAGGCCTGGCTCAGGAACTGCCCGAGAAACAGCGTAAGACTGATCGCGATCAGAAGCGACCAGGCGACCTTCGGCCTGGGAATAAACAGGCACGGCACCGCGGCAATGGAAAAGCGCATCGCCGTCATCAGCTCCGGCGAAAACTCGTCGAGCGCGATCCGGCTCGCCACAAAGGCAAGCCCCCAGATGATCGCCACCATGAGGGCGATGAGGATGTCGGCCGGCTTCATTGTTGTTTCCGGTTCTGCCCTGTCGTGCAGCCCTGCTTGTTGTTTCTAGCCTTGCTCGCCGGCTTTCGGTTTGCGTAGGAGATAAGTGCCGTGCATCGGGGCGTGGTAGTCGGCCGAGACCAGCGTGAAGCCGACATCGGTCAGCATCCGCTCCATCACCCAGCCGAAGGTGGAATATTCGTCGCGCATATGCGTCACCACGCTCTCACACGAGAAATCGTGGTTCTTGATATGGAAGTCGGCCCATTGCTCGACGTCGCGCTCGACGGCGTCAGGCATTGACGCGTAAACGATGTCGCGTAGGTAAAAGGTCGCGCCGGGCTTGAGCGCACGAAAGATCCGCGACATCGCCACCGCTTTCCAGAAATCCGGCAGGTGATGCAGCGTGAATTCGCTGACGATCAAATCATAAGAGTCCGGCCGGTAGGCGAAGGAAAGCAGGCCGGCCGACTGGGTGCGCACGGGCGCCTTGCGATCACGCGCGTAGATCTCGGCGAGCGCCAGCATCGCCGGCGAGATGTCGATGGCGTCGACCTCGGCCCCCATCAGCGCGGCTTCGGTCGCCAACACGCCGTTGCCGCAACCGATGTCGGCGATGCGCCAGCCGCGCTGGACCCCGAGCATCTTCAGCGCAGCGCGCGCCCGGATATCGGCGTCATCGTGACTGTCGTAGATCGACGCGACCGCGGGCCCGATGCCCATCCGGTTGCGTTCGTTGTAGTACCAGTCGCGCGCCAGCATGGGTCACATCCCCTCAGGCCCGCGGCCGATCGCGGCAACGCCGGTGCGCGACACCTCGACAAGGCCGAGCGGGCGCATCAGGTCGATGAACTGGTTGATTTTGTCCGTATTGCCTGTGATCTCGAACACGAAGCTCTCGGTGGTGGCGTCGATCACGCGGGCGCGGAACGCATCCGCCAGCCGCAGCGCCTCGACGCGATGTTCGCCCTGCCCGCGCACTTTCACCATCGCAAGCTCACGTTCGATCGAGCGCTTGGTCTGGGTCATGTCGACGACCTGGTAGACCGGAATCATGCGGTCGAGCTGGTGCTTGATCTGCTGGATCACCATCGGCGTGCCCGTGGTGACGATGGTGATGCGCGAGAGGTGCGTCTGGCTCTCGGTCTCCGAGACCGTGAGGCTCTCGATGTTGTAGCCGCGCCCCGAGAACAGGCCGATCACACGGGCGAGCACGCCGGGCTCGTTCTGCACGAGCACCGCAAGCGTGTGCGTCTCGTTGGGATCGTGGCGCTCCTCGATGAAGTAGGCGGATGCGGGCTGGTTCATTGTCGTCCCTTTCAAAACTTCTTCGTCATGCCCGCGAAGGCGGGCATCCAGTAATCACCGGCGCCTGAGATTCCCACGACTGCCGCGGCGTACTGGATCGTCCGGTCAAGCCGGACGATGACAGCGGAATTTTTCGCAGTTGCTCGGGTCATCGTGCGACTCCCCGCAAGCGGCGAGAGGCGAAGAAGGCGCGCTCGTCTCTCCTGAACCATCGTTCCGCTAACTCACACCAGCGCCTTGCCGCCGGCGAACGCCTTGGCCGTGGCTTCGTCGTTGGCCTGCTCCGGCAGCAGCATCTCGTTGTGCGCCTTGCCTGAGGGGATCATCGGGAAGCAGTTTTCGAGCGCCGCGACGCGGCAGTCGAACAGCACCGGGCGCTTGACCGAGATCATCTCCTTGATGGCGCCTTCGAGATCGCCAGGCTTGGTGACCTGTAGACCGACGCCGCCATAGGCTTCCGCGAGCTTGACGAAATCCGGCAGCGCCTCCGAGTAGGAATGCGACAATCGGTTGCCGTGGAGCAGCTGCTGCCACTGCCTCACCATGCCCATGTACTGGTTGTTCAGGATGAAGATCTTGATCGGCAGCTCGTACTGAACCGCCGTCGACATCTCCTGCATCGTCATCTGCACCGAGGCGTCGCCCGCGATATCGATGACGAGGCTGTCGGGATGGGCGACCTGCACGCCGATCGCGGCCGGCAGGCCGTAGCCCATGGTGCCGAGACCACCCGATGTCATCCAGCGGTGCGGCTCCTCGAAGCCGTAGAACTGCGCCGCCCACATCTGATGCTGACCGACTTCGGTCGTGATGTAGGTGTCCTTGCCGCGCGTCAGCTCGAACAGGCTCTGGATCGCGTGCTGCGGCAGGATCACATCGTTGCTCTTCTTGTAATAGAGCGAGTTGCGGGCGCGCCACTGCGCGATCTGCTGCCACCAGGTCTTGACGTCGGGCTTCTTCGCCTCGGCCTTGAACACCTGCAGGATATCGCCGAGGATGTTGCCGCAATCGCCGATGATCGGCACGTCGACGCGGATGTTCTTATTGATCGAGGACGGATCGATGTCGATGTGGATCTTCTTCGAGTTCGGCGAGAACGCATCGACACGGCCAGTGATGCGGTCGTCGAAGCGCGCGCCAACGCACAGCATGACATCGCAGTCATGCATGGTCATGTTGGCTTCGTAGGTGCCGTGCATGCCGAGCATGCCGAGCCAGTTCTTGCCCGACGCCGGATACGCACCCAGGCCCATCAGCGTCGAGGTGATCGGGAAGCCCGTGACCTCGACCAGCTCGCGCAGCAGCTTCGTTGCCTCGGGACCGGAATTGATGACGCCGCCGCCGCTATAGATCACCGGACGCTTGGCGCCCGCGAGCAGTGACACGGCCTTGCGGATCTGCGTCGCATCGCCCTTCACGCGCGGCGCATAGGAGCGGTGCACGTCGGACTTGCGCGGCGGATGATAGGTGCCGGTCGCGAACTGCACGTCCTTGGGAACGTCGACGAGCACCGGGCCCGGACGGCCCGTGGTCGCAACGTAGAACGCCTCGTGCAGCACTTTTGCGAGATCGTTGACGTCGCGCACCAGCCAATTGTGCTTGGTGCAGGGGCGCGTGATGCCGACGGTGTCGCATTCCTGGAATGCGTCGTTGCCGATCAGGTGCGTCGGCACTTGGCCGGAGATGCAGACCAGCGGGATCGAATCCATCAGCGCGTCGGTCAGCGGCGTCACCATGTTGGTGGCGCCGGGACCGGAGGTCACCAGCGCAACGCCGGGCTTGCCGGTCGAGCGTGCGTAGCCCTCGGCGGCATGGCCCGCGCCCTGCTCATGGCGGACCAGGATGTGCTGGACCTCGCTCTGCTGGAAGATCTCGTCGTAGATCGGAAGCACTGCGCCGCCGGGATAGCCGAAAATGTCGGTCACGCCGTGATCGATGAGCGCGCGGACGATCATCGCGGCGCCGGTCATCTGGTTCGGATCGTGGCTCTTGTCGCTCATTGGCTTGCTCCGGATGCGCTGTTGTCAGCGGCTTCGTTCGTGTCTGATTCGGGAAATAAAAAAGGCCCCGAAGAGGGACCCTGCACACCGCCTGTCATGTGGATGGCAGCTAGCCACCCCCGGCGGTGTGCCTGGGTACGACGACGATAAGGAGGTTGGTAATAATATTACGCATGGCAGGCGCTCAGCTTCCCAAAGGTTGCGCGAAACATAACGACCAAAGCCCCGATGTCAAGGCAAAGCGGCCGTTCCCGCGCGATTTTGGCAATGTAGCGTTGTTCCCGGGGTTCGGCGAGAGGTAAAATCGAGAACTCGAGCACAAAAGCGCGTTTAGCGGGAGGCTCGGGCCGCGTTGGCGGCGCCCGCGAGCCATCCCCTCGCCTCGTCCGGCTTCACCCACTCGAATTCGGGAAGCTGGTGCCGGAACCAGGTGAATTGCCGCTTGGCATAGTGGCGTGTGTCGGCCCGGCCGATCATCGCGGCGTCCTCCAGACTGAGCTCACCACGCAGCTGCCGGATCAGCGCAGGCACGCCATGAGCCTTCATGGCCGGCAGCAGTGGGTCCAGGCCGCGGGCGGCGAGCTGCTCGATCTCGGTCAGGGCACCGGCGGCCAACATGGCGTCGAAACGGGCGTCGATGCGGGCATAGAGCTCGTCGCGCTCGGGCGCGAGAAACACCGCGCGAAAACTGTCCTTCGGCAGCAGCGGCGGCTGGCCCTCATGGTGCCAGTCGAGCAGCGAACGGCCGGTCGCCTCGATCACTTCGAGCGCACGCGCGATCCGCGTCCGGTCGCGGAGATTCAGTCGTTCGGCCGCACGCGGATCGCGGCGCGCGAGTTCCGCATGCAGCACCTCGACGCCGTTCCGCTCCAATCGGGCACGTACGTCCTCTCGTATTTCCGCAGCGATCGGCGGCACCACCGAGAGACCCGCCGTCAGCGCCTTGAAATACAGCCCGGTGCCGCCGATGAAGATCGGCAGGCGGCCCTCAATCCGCGCTTCTTCGAGCGCCTTCGCGGCATCAGCCACCCAGGCGCCGGCGGAAAAGTTCACGGCCGCATCGACATGGCCATAGAGGCGATGCGGAATGCGCGCCTCCTCATCCTGCGTGGGGCGCGCCGTGATGATGCGGAGGTCGCGATAGACCTGCATGGAATCGGCATTGATGACGATTCCGCCCGCGCTCAGCGCAAGCTCCAGCGCCAGCGCCGACTTGCCGCTGGCGGTCGGGCCTGCGATAAGCACGGCCTTGCTCGAATGCCTCTCGCTCACGAAAACCTCAAATGTCCCTCGTCGCCACGCTGATCTGCAACCCAAACAATCCCGCCCTCGACTCGACCATCGTCGACGGCGCCCGCGCTGTGCTGCCGCAAGCGGCACCCGCGCACTGGCTGTTCGACGGGGTTGCGGTCGACATTCCCTTCGGCGCCGACAGTAACCTCGAAGGCGACCGTCACGCCATCGAAGAGCGGTTGCGCGAGCTTCGCGGCGACCTGCCCATCGACATCGTGGTGCAGCCTGCCGGCGTCCGGCGCAAGAAGCTTTTTCTCGCCGACATGGATTCCACCATGATCGGCCAGGAATGCATCGACGAGCTGGCCGATCTCGTCGGGATGAAGGCCCACGTGGCCGCCATCACCGAGCGCGCAATGCGCGGCGAGATCGAGTTCGAGCCGGCGCTGCGCGAGCGCGTCGCGCTACTGAAGGACCTCCCTGCCGGCGTCGTCGACAAGGTGGTGGCCGAACGCATCACGCTGACACCGGGCGGCCGCGAATTGGTCGCGACCATGCGCGCCCACGGCGCCTATACCTGTCTCGTCTCCGGCGGCTTCACCCTGTTCACCAGCGCGGTCGCCGCCAGGATCGGCTTCCAGGAGAACCGCGCCAACGAGCTCGTCGTGCGCGACGGCAAGTTCACCGGCGAAGTGAAGGAGCCGATCTTGGGCCGTGCGGCCAAGCTCGCGACGCTGGTGGATCTCATGGATTCGTTCGATCTCGACGACATCGACTCGGTCGTGGTCGGCGACGGCGCCAACGACCTGGCGATGATCCAGGCGGCGGGCTTGGGCGTGGCGTATCACGCCAAACCGGCAGTAGCTGCAGCGGCAGCGGCGAGGATCGATCACGGCGATCTCACCGCGCTGCTGTATGCGCAGGGGTACAAGCGCGAGGAGTTTGTCGAGGGGTAGCGAACGCGGAGCCGCCGTAGGGTGGGCAAAGGCGCACTTGCGCCGTGCCCACCACTCTTGCTGCGACGGTAAAAAGGATGGTGCGCACGCTTTCGCTTTGCCCACCCTACAGGACGTTGCCTCGACTACTGCACGCTCAGCGCCACAAAGCGCAGCTCGCCGTCGCCGTTCGAGACCAGCAGCAGCGCGGACTTCTTGCCGTCCTTCTTGAGCTGCTCGATCCGCTTCTGGATATCGGCGCCGCTCGCGACCGCTTCCTGCGCGACTTCGACGATGACGTCGCCGGCGGAGAGCCGCTTCTCGGCAGCATCCGAATTGGCGTCGACATTGGTGACGACCACGCCCTTGACGGTGTCCTTGATCTTGTAGCGCGTGCGTAGATCCTTGTTCAGCACGGCGAGATCGAGGCCGAGCGCCTTCTGCGTCACCAGCTTCTCCGGCGGCGGCTCGTCGGTCTTTACGGCGGCCTGCACCTTGTCGGGATCCTGCAGGCGGCCGAGCGTGACCTTCTTGGTCTGCTCCTCGCCTTTGCGGATGATGACGACGTCGACCTCCTTGCCGACCGCGGTGTCGGCGACGACGCGAGACAGGTCCTTTGGGTCCTTGACGTCCTTGCCGTCGAACTTGACGACGACGTCGCCCGGCTCGATGCCGGCCGGCTTGGCCGGACCCTTGTCGTCGATGCCGGCCACCAGCGCGCCGCGCGCCGGCTTGATGTTGAGGCTCTCGGCAATCTCGTCTGTGACGCTCTGGATGCGCACGCCAAGCCAGCCGCGACGCAATTCGCCGAACTGGCGGAGCTGGTCGACGACGCCTGCGACCGTCTTCGACGGCACGGCGAAGCCGATGCCGATCGAGCCGCCAGAGGGCGAGATGATCAGGGTGTTGACGCCGATGACGTCGCCTTCGAGGTTGAACAGCGGGCCGCCGGAATTGCCGCGATTGATCGCGGCGTCGGTCTGGATGTAGCTGTCATAGGGCCCCGAGGAGATGTCGCGGTTCTTGGCCGAGACGATGCCCGCGGTCACCGTGCCGCCGAGACTGAACGGGTTGCCGATCGCCACCACCCAGTCACCCAGGCGCAGCTTGTCGGAGTCGCCGAACTTCACCGAGACAAGCGGCTTCGGCGGCTTGAACTTCAAGACGGCAAGATCGGTCTTCTTGTCGACACCGACGAGGTCAGCCTTGATCTTGGTGCCGTCGTTGAGAATGACGTTGATCTCGTCGGCATCGGCGATGACGTGGTTGTTGGTCACGACGACACCGGAGGTGTCGATGATGAAGCCGCTTCCGAGCGAGTTGGTCTTGCGCGGCGGGCCGCTGCCGTTATCACCGCCCTTGCTGCCGCCGCCGGGTCCTTTCCTGTTCTTGAAGAAGTCATCGAAGAATTCCTCGAAGGGCGAGCCGGGCGGCAGTTGCGGCATGGTGTTGCTGCCGCCGCCCTTGGCCTCGACCGTCTGCGAGGTCGAGATGTTGACGACCGCGTCGATCACCTTCTCGGCGACGTCGGCGATGCCCTCCGGTCCGCGCGCCTGCGCCGGCGAGCCGAACACGCTGAAAGCGCCGACGGCGAGCGCGGCCAGCCCAAACCGCGCATGTTGGCGCAAGCGGGTCGTGACAATGGTGGCAGCGGTCATTGTGGTCTCCAGGGAATAAGGATTCGGCCTCAAGACTGCGCTCGAACGGGGGCACGGCGCAAGCGCGTAGCTTAACGGGCCTCAAGACTCGAATAATACGGCGAAAACCCGCCTCCCGCCTTCACTTTGGCGTTGGCTGTGCGGCTAGATCGGCCGTCGCATCACCCAGATCAGGATCAGGCCGGCCACGGCCGAGCCGATCCCGACCGCCCGCAGGATATTGTCCGGCGTGGCGATGGCGCTTTTCATGGCCTTGCGCATCCAGTTCGGACTGGCCGCGAACATCAAGCCTTCCAGCACAAACAAGATGCCTAAGCCGATGAGGAAGTCGGCGAACGCAATGGACCTCATCGGATTGGAACCTCCCGTGGTGCTGTTCTTGTCTGGACGAAGGGCGGCCAAACCTGCCGCCCTTGTCTAGCTTACGGTTTCGCCGGCGTCCCGGTCGCCGTCTTGCCGGACGGGTTACCAAAATACCGGAAGAAATCCGAGTCCGGCCGCAGCAGGAAGCGGGTGTCGTCCTTCTTCAGTCCGTTCTCGTAGGCCGTCATCGACCGGTAGAAAGCGAAGAAGTCAGCATCCTTGCCATAGGCTTCGGCGAACAGGCGGTTGCGCTCGGCGTCACCCACGCCGCGCGTCTGCTCGGCGGTCGAGTTGGCTTCCGCGATGATCACCGTCGCTTCACGATCGGCCTTGGAGCGGATCTCCTGCGCCTTCTGGCCGCCCTGCGCGCGGAACTCGGCTGCTTCGCGCTGACGTTCGGTCTGCATGCGCTGGTAGACCGCCTGGCTGTTCTGCTCAGGAAGATCCGCACGGCGGATCCGGACGTCGACGACCTCGATGCCGTAGCCGTCGGCCTCGTGGTCGAGCTGCTCGCGGATGCGTCCCATCAGCTTCTCGCGCTCATCACGCACCACGGTGATGAAGTTGACCTCGCCGAGCACGCGGCGCAGCGCTGCGTTCAAGAGCGAAGTGAGCTGGAGGTTCGCCGCCTGGATCGAGCCGACGCTCTGATAGAAGCGCAGCGCGTCCTTGATGCGGTAGCGCGCAAAGGCGTCGACCACGAGCCGCTTCTGGTCGGAGGCAATGACCTCCTGCGACGGGTTTTCCAGGTCGAGGATGCGCTTGTCGATGTTGATCACGGAGTTCCAGGGTGCCTTGAAGTGCAGCCCGGGGTCAGTGACGACGTCCACCGGCTTACCGAATTGCAGCACGATGGTCTGCTCGGTCTGTTGCACCGTGAACAGCGACATGTAGGCGACGATCATCACCAGCAGCAACGCAAGCAGCGCGACAATGCCTGTAACCGGAGACCTCATCGTGTGCCTCCGCTCGACTGCTGACCCGTCGTGGTGGGCCGCTTGGTCGTCAATTCGTTGAGCGGCAGATAGGGCACGACGCCCTGGCCCGAGGAGCCTCCGTCATAAATCAGCTTCTCGGAGCCACCGAGCACCCGCTCCATCGTCTCCAGATAGATCCGTTCACGCGTCACGTCGGGCGCCTTCTTGTATTCCTCGTACACCTTCAGGAAGCGGGAGCTCTGGCCCTTGGCCTCGGCAACCGCCTGCTCCTTGTAGCCTTCGGCCGCCTGCACGATCTGCGCCGCGCGGCCTCGCGCGTCCGGCACGACCTTGTTGGCGTAGGTCTGGGCTTCATTCTGCAACTGCTCGAGATTGGCGCGCGCCGCCTGCACGTCGCGGAACGCGTCGATCACCTGTGCCGGCGGATCGACCTTCTGCATCTGCACCTGGGCGATCTGGATGCCCGCGCCGTAGCCGTCGAGCGTCCTCTGCATCAAATCCTGCACGGTGGTCTCGGTCTGCGTCCGCGCGCCGGTCAGGATCGGCTGGATATTGGAGCGGCCGATGACCTCGCGCATCGCGCTTTCGGCGACCGCCTTCACGGTGCCCTCGGGGTTCTGGATGTTGAACAGGAAGTTGCCGACGCCGTTGGGCTTGATCCGCCACAGCACGGTGAAGTCGACATCGACGATGTTCTCGTCGCCGGTCAGCATCAGGCTCTCTTCCGGCACGTCGCGGATCGAGCGGCCGCGGCGGGCGGGATCGTCGATCAGGGTCATGCCGATGGAAATGGTCGACACGCGCAGCGCCTTCGGCAGCAGCACTGTCTCGATCGGATAGGGCAGATGGTAGTTCAGCCCGGGGTCCACGGTGCGCACGTGCTTGCCAAAGCGCAGCACGACGCCCTGTTCTTCAGACTGCACCCTGAAGAAGCCCGACAGCAGCCAGAGCGCGACGATGATGAGCAGGATCAGCGTGATGCCGATGCCGGAGAAATAGCCGCCCGGCATGATCTGCTGCAGCCGGTCCTGGCCACGCCGCAGAAGGTCCTCCAGATCCGGCGGCCTCGGCCCGACCGGTTGTGGGCCTGTGCCCCATGGTCCTTTCGGACCCGAGCCCCATGGGCCACCGCCCTGATTCTTCCACGGCATTCGACGCTCTCCTCGGCAGGCCGGGACTAGAACTTAAGCCGGCCCGCATTGTCCGGTCCGGCTTTATAGGGGACCGAAAGGACCCTTACAACGCAAGCCTAACCGACCCACGAGCTATGCTCGGGGGCGGAAAAGTCAATGTAAACATTGGCGAATGCAGTTAATGGGACCGCCGCCGACGATATGTCACATAGGAGAAGTCGGCGCTGTCGTCGGGGCCGGCGGGATGGCGGACGCGCCCGGTCTCATCCCACCGCGCCCTGTCGATGTCGAAATGCGTGTCGCCGTCGGGCCGCGCATGCACTTCCGTGATCTCGAGGCGATCGGCGCGATCGAGCCATTGCCGGTAGATTTCGGCGCCGCCGATCACGGCGATTTCAGCGGCTGAACGCCGCAGGGCATCCCCAAGCGCAACCGCGCCCGCATCCGCCGCCGATGTCGTGACGACAGCGCCGGCGGCGCGATAGGCCGGATCGCGCGTGATCACGATGTTGGTGCGGTTCGGAAGCGGCCGGCGCCCAGGCAAGGATTCAAAGGTCTTGCGGCCCATGATCACGGGCCTGCCGATCGTGAGCGCCTTGAAGCGCGCCATGTCGGATTTCAATCGCCACGGGATCGCGTTGCCGGCACCGATGATGCCGTTCTCCGCAATCGCAACGACGAAGACGATCTCCATCAGGACGCGCTCCCTGCAAGCCGCATCAGCGCAGGACCGGAGACGCGGCACAGCGTCCAGTCGTCCAGCAACGCCGCGCCGAGCGATTTGTAGAACGCGATCGACGGCGCGTTCCAGTCGAGCACCGCCCATTGCAAGCGCGACCAGCCGTTGTCGACGCATTCCTTCGCCAGATGGACCAGCAGCGCCTTGCCGAGGCCCCTGCCCCGATGCGACGGCCGCACATACAAATCTTCGAGATAGATGCCGTGGCGGCCGCTGAAGGTGGAGAAATTGAGGAACCAGACCGCAAAGCCGACCGGCTCGCCGTTCCACTCGGCAATCGCGCAAAACAGCCGCGGGTCGGCGCCGAACAAGGCGTCGGCGATGTCAGCCTCGGTCGCCTCGACCTCATGCGACAGCTTTTCGTACTCGGCGAGTTCGCAGACGAACGAAAGAACGAGCCCGGCTTCGCCCGGACGCGCGCGGCGAATGTTGAGAGACATCGGCGCTAGACCGCGACTGCCGCCTTGATATGCGGATGCGGATCGTAGCCGACGAGCTCGAAATCCTCGTAGCGGAAGGAGAAGATGTCCTTCACGTCGGGATTGATCCGCATCACCGGCAGCGCTCGCGGCGCGCGCGTGAGCTGCAGCCGCGCCTGCTCCAGATGGTTGGAATAGAGATGCGTGTCGCCGAACGAATGCACGAAGTCGCCGGGCTTCAGGCCGGTGACCTGTGCCACCATCATGGTGAGCAGCGCATAGGAGGCGATGTTGAAGGGCACGCCGAGGAAAACGTCGGCCGAGCGCTGGTAGAGCTGGCAGGACAGCTTGCCGTTGGCAACGTAGAACTGGAACAGGCAGTGGCACGGCGGCAGCGCCATCTTGTCGACCTCGGCCGGATTCCAGGCCGAGACGATCAGGCGGCGCGAGTCCGGATTGCGCTTGATCATGTCGACGACATTGGCGATCTGATCGATGCTGCGTCCATCCGGCGCCGGCCAGGAGCGCCACTGATGGCCATAGACCGGGCCGAGATCGCCGTTGGCGTCCGCCCATTCGTCCCAGATGGTGACGCCGTTGTCGCGCAGATATTTGACGTTGGTGTCCCCCTTCAGGAACCACAGCAGCTCATGCACGATCGCCTTCAGCGGCAGCCGCTTGGTGGTCAGCATCGGGAAGCCGGCGGACAGATTGAAGCGCATCTGATGGCCGAACACCGACAGCGTGCCGGTACCGGTCCGATCGGTCTTCTCGGCGCCGTCTGAAAGAATCCGCTCGAGCAGGTCCTGATACTGGTGCATGTGCCAATGAGCCTTTGGGAAGGCGGCAAACTTAACGGCCACCCCCGTGCTACGACAGCGGCGATTCGCTGGTCTCGCCGATTATACCCGGAAAAGTGAGTGTTCTCGGCGCAAACGACAAGGGGCGGAACTAGCGTCCCGCCTCACGCCTATCGGCTTGATTGTACTGATTAACTTGCCGGCTTGAGCACCGGGGTCCACTTCGCGATCTCGGATTTGACGAGGGCGGCGAGCGCCTCCGGCGTCCGTTCCCCAGGGGTGGGAATGACGCTGCCGAGTTCGAGCAGGCGCTTCTTCACGGTCTCGTCGTCGAGCGCCTTGACGGCTGCGGCGTTCAGGCTCGCCAGGATCGCGGGCGAGGTTCCCTTCGGGGCGAACATCGCGTTCCAGGCCTGGGCCTGGAATGTGGTCAGGCCCGCTTCCGCCGTCGTCGGCACGTTCGGCAGCGACGGATTGCGTTCCGGCGTTGCGATCGCATAGGCCTTGATGGTGCCGGCATTGATCTGCGGCACGGCGTTCACGATCTGGTCGCACATGTAATCGACCTGGCCCGCCACCAGCGCGTTCATCGCAGGCCCCGTGCCGTTGAAGGGCACGCCGACCGGCTTGATGTCGAGGATGGAGTGCAGGAGCTCGCAGGACACGTGCGAGACCGAGCCGACGCCGGCATGCGCGGCGTTCACCTTCTCGGCGTTGGTTTTCACGTAAGCGACGAACTCCTTGAGATCCTTCGGCGGGAAATCCTTGCGCGCCAGGATCAGGATCGGCGTGCCCGCCAGCAGCGCGATCGGCTCGAAGTCTTTCTCGGGATGGTAGGCGAGCTTCGGATAGAGCGGCACGGAGGCGGCGTGCGTGCCCATATGCCCGGTGATCAGCGTATAGCCGTCATTGCCAGCACGCGCAGCGCGCGTGGTCGCAGTGGTGCCGCCGGCGCCGACGGCATTCTCGATGATGATGCTTTGTCCGAGCGTCTGCGCCATGTGCGACGTGACGATGCGCGAGATCACGTCGGTCGGGCCACCGGCCGCGAACGGCACGATCATGGTAATGCTGCGGGTCGGATAGGTCTGCGCCTGAACCGGTGCGACAAAGGAGCACAGCGATGCAAGCACGGCTGCGCATGTGCCCGCGGCAAGCGTGCGAATAGACGTCATCTCGATCCCCTTGCCGTTCCCTTGCAACACAAAAATGCCGGCCTCACGGCCGGCATTCTCATTTCACGAAGCTGTCACGCAAGTCGATTGGACTTCCGAATGCGGCGCGCCGACGCAGGCGCGATCAGTTCTCGGATTCGGTGAACACCTCGTCGCGCTTGGCCCGCAAGAAAGGCAACACCGTGAGGACCAGCAGGAAGCCCGCGATCGCCAGCAGCACGGCCGACAACGGACGCGTCAGGAACACGGTCCAGTCGCCGCGCGAGATCAGCAGCGCGCGGCGCAGGTTCTCTTCCATCAGCGGTCCGAGCACCATGCCGAGCAACAGCGGCGCCGGCTCGAAATCGTGCTTGATCAGCCAGTAGCCGACGAGGCCGAACACACCTGCGAGGATGACGTCGACCGGCGCATTGTTCACCGAGTAGATGCCGATCGCGCAGAAGATCACGATCGAGGGGAACATCAGCCGGTAGGGAACGCGCAACAACCGCACCCAGATGCCGACCAGCGGCAGGTTGATGATGATCAGCATCAGATTGCCGATCCACATCGAGGCGATCATGCCCCAGACCAGATCAGGCTGCTTCTGCATCACCTGCGGACCCGGCACGATGCCGTGAATGGTCATCGCGCCTACCATCAGCGCCATCACCGCGTTCGGCGGGATGCCGAGAGTGAGCAGCGGGATGAAGGAGGTCTGCGCTGCGGCGTTGTTGGCGCTTTCCGGAGCCGCTACGCCCTCGATCGCGCCGCGGCCGAACCGCTTCGGATCCTTCGCAAGCTTCTTCTCGAGCGTGTAGGCAGCGAACGACGCAATCACCGCGCCGCCGCCCGGCAGGATGCCGAGGATCGAGCCGAGCACGGTGCCGCGCAGGATCGCCGGCGCCGAGTCGACCAGATCCTTCTTGGTCGGCATCAGGCCGGTGATCTTCTGCTGCACGAGATCGCGGTTCATCTCGGCACCGGCATCGAGGTTGCGGATGATCTCGGCAAAGCCGAACACGCCCATCGCCACCGTCGCAAAGCCGAGACCGTCGGCAAGCTCCGGAATGTTGAAGGCCATGCGCGAGGCGCCGGTCTCGATGTCCGAGCCGACCATCGACAGCAGCAGGCCGAACACGATCATCGCGATCGCCTTCAGCACCGAGCCCTTGGCCAGCACGACCGCGAAGATCAGGCCGAGCACCATCAGCGAGAAATACTCGGCCGGGCCGAACGCCAGCGCGAGCTTGGTCAAGGGCGCACCGAGCACCGCGATGAGCACGGTCGCTACGCAGCCGGCGAAGAACGAGCCGATGGCGGCGATCGCCAGCGCCGGGCCGGCGCGGCCCTGCTTGGCCATCGCGTGGCCGTCGATGGCGGTGACGACCGATGTCGCCTCGCCGGGGATGTTGACCAGGATCGACGTGGTTGAGCCGCCATACTGGGCGCCGTAATAAATGCCAGCGAGCATGATCAGCGCGCCGACCGGCGGCAGTCCGAAGGTGATCGGCAGCAGCATTGCGACGGTCGCGATGGTGCCGATGCCCGGCAGCACGCCGACCAGCGTGCCGACGAGGGCGCCGATCAGGCACATCAACAGATTGATCGGAGAGAATGCGACGGCAAAACCGTGAGCGAGGTTGGCAAAGAGCTCCATGACAGCCTCACTGAGCCAGGAAACGCGGGAACATCGGCATCGGCAACCCGAGCACGTACGGGAATAGAAGTGCGCAGCCGAGCGTCAGGCAGGCGCCGACGATGATCGTTTCGACCCAGCGCGTCTCATGTGTCCCCATCGCCGCGATCAGGAAGCTCACGAACGCCGAAACCACCACCCCAAGCGGACGGATCGCCAAGGCAAAGAAGACGATCGAGGCCATCACGAACAGCGGCCCGCGCCAGGAGTAATGCGCCATCGCCGGTCCATCGGCCAACAGTCCCGTCAATGCGATGCCGGCGCCAAGCGCAACGAGCAGCCCGCCGAACATCCGCGGCGCCGTGCCTGCGCCAAAGGAGAAGCCGCGCATCCCCTGCAAATCGCTCGAGGCCCACAGCGCGAACAGGGCGAGCGCCATCAGAACGATCCCGCCGACATAGTCCTGTGCCGACCTGATCGTCATGAAGATCGTCATGATCGCCACCGCGAACAGCGGATAGGAATAGATCAGCGCCAGCAGCACATCCGATGACGCCTTCTTGGTGTCACCACCGACCGCGCCGAGCAACGCGCCGGGAGCACCCGCGAGCAGCGCAGTGGCATGGCTGATCACGACGGTGGCCGGGCCGCGGCCCACGCCCCAGCCGAAGATGGTTCCTATCGACCAGATGAACTCGAAAATCTGCGGCGCGAGCGCCAGCAGGCAGAACCCGATCGCCACCGAGGTGTTTCGTGTGGCTGTCGCCGAGTGGCCCATTGTATCGGCCATGCATGTCTCCTCCGCGACTCCTAAGTCACGAGCACTGTTGTTCTAATCGGCTGGAAAATGGATCCCCGGCCCGGATCATTGCCTAGCGATTTTCATCACACAATGCCAGCGAAACCCAACAGCCCCCCTGCGAGCAGAAGCCACAGCGGATTGATGCGCGAGACGGAGGCGATCAGGGCAACGGTCGCGGTCAGAAGCAGTGCAGCAATGGTGCGATCGGTCGATTGGGCCAGGATCAGGGCACTCGCCGCCATCAGTCCGATCGATAGCAGAACCAGTGCAGCCTGGATCAGGCCGGGCCAGCGCGATTGGCTCGGCCGGTTCAGGAGCCGGCTGACAAAATAGGCAAGCAGCGCCGTCGGCAGGCACATCGCCAGCGTTGCGGCCAGCGCGCCGGGGATGCCGGCAACGGCATAGCCGATTAGCGTGACGATAAGGACGTTGGGACCCGGCGAGAGCTGCGCTATCGCATAGGCGTCGGCGAACTGCTTGTCGGTCATCCAGTGATGCACATCAACGGCGATGCGGTGCATCTCGGGCACCGCCGCCGCCGCGCCGCCAACCGCGAACAGCGACATCAGACCAAAGATGGAGATCAGCGCCCAGATCGGGTTCTCGCTGGTCATGCTGCTACCTTCCGTCGCATCAGTGAGGTGACGCCGATGCTGAGCGGGATCGCGACCAGTAGCACCGCCTGCAACGGCAGGCGGAGCACGCCGATGGCTGTGAACACCGCGAGCATCAGGATCAGCGCGGCGGCATCCATCCGCTTGAGCAGCGGCGTCATCATCCGGAAGACCACCGCGATCAGGAGGCCGACGGCAGCGCAGGAGATGCCGGCAAGGCTGCGGCGCAGCACATCCACATCGCCGAACCGGGCGTAGATGATCGCGAGCACAGTCATGATCAGCGTCGGTGGCAACAGCAGCCCGGCGAATGCGGCAACGCCGCCCGCGATCCCGCGCAGCCGCGACCCGAACACCATCGACAGATTGACGATGTTGGGGCCGGGCAGGAAGTGGCAGAGCGCAAAGGTCTCGTTGAATTCGTCCGCCGTCATCCAGCGGTGCTGCTCGACGATGGCCCGCCGGGCAAACACCAGGACCCCGCCGAAGCCCGCCAGCGACATCCTGGCAAAGGCCAGAAACAGCGCCCACAGGCTAGGCGGAAGGCCATGAACGGCGGCAGGAATATCCGGCTCTTGGGCGGCCGGTGCTGAATCCGGGGACATGTCAGGAGCTTAGAACGTGGACCTCTTTGCGGCCAAGTCCGTCCGGAACCTATCCAAAGGGAACATCGCCATGGCCGCGCCAAACCCCTGTCTTTCGAAACCTTTGCCCCCTATATTGGGGGTGCCGGTTCGCCGGCTATGGAAATAAACGGTCGTCGCAATAAACCATTCGGACCCGGGGGCGGTACCCGGCGCCTCCACCAAAGCCCACCGATTTTCGGGCTTCAGCCTGCCGAGAGGCGGGTTTTGGCGGGGGCGAAATAGGATCGACGAGGGCGTAAAGGGCGAACTTTTTCCCGGTATTGTTCCGCCGTTATCGGGCTATGCAATAGTTGCCAACGACAACTTTGCTCCGGTTGCTCAGGCTGCGTAACGCAGTTTGAAAGACCATTCTGAAGTCCTAACGGGTTAAGCTCCGTTAGGCGGGGTTCGGAGGCACCTGGCAACAGAAGCCTCCACTTACCTCTGATTTCCTTCCCGGCGGGGACTCCTGCTGACCCGCCAGGCGCGGTACTATTGCGGCTTGGCGAGTCGGGCCGGCAGGGCCCGCCTCCTGGAATGCAACAGGACCACCATGGCGACCGATCATATCCGATACGATGTGCTGGCCCGCGATGCGCTGCGCGGCGTGCTGCGCAAGGTGCTGACCGATGCCGCGGCCCATGGCCTGCCAGGCGAACATCATTTCTTCATCACCTTCCTATCAAAGGCCGAGTGCGTGAAGATCTCGCCGCGGCTGCTCGCGCAATATCCCGAAGAGATGACGATCATCCTCCAGCACCAGTTCTGGGATCTAACCGTGCTCGAGGACCGCTTCGAGGTCGGCCTGTCCTTCGGCGGCATTCCGGAGCGACTGATCGTGCCGTTCAGCGCGATCAAGAGCTTCCTCGATCCGTCCGTGAAGTTCGGCCTCCAGTTCGACACCTCAGATGTCGCCGAGGTGGCGGGCGAGAATTTGCCGGCGACCCCGGCACCATCAGCCGCAGCAGTGCCCGCACCGGCCACTGAAGCTGCGGAGACCGCGGAAGAGCCGACCCCGCCGAACCAGGGTGGCGCCGAGGTCGTGCGGCTCGATCGTTTCCGCAAGAAATGATCCAGGTTGGCCGCGAGACCGTCGCACCCGGCCAAACTCCCTATATAGAAGAGCACATGAGGAGGCCGCGCGGCGTTCGTGTGGCAGAATGGATGTGCTCATGGCCAAAGCTGCCCGCGCGAAGACCGCCCGCCCAGCGACCCGCATCGAGACCGACAGTTTTGGTCCCATCGAGGTCCCCGCCGATCGTTATTGGGGGGCGCAAACCGAACGCTCACGCCAGAATTTTCGCATCGGCATCGACCGCATGCCGATCTCGCTCGTGCATGCGCTCGGCATCGTCAAGCTTGCGGCCGCACAGTCGAATCTCGAGCTTGGCCTGCTCGACAAGCGCCGCGCCAACGCCATCATCCGCGCCGCGCACGAGGTGATCGAGGGCAAGCTCGACGATCATTTCCCGCTTGTCGTGTGGCAGACCGGCTCGGGCACCCAGAGCAACATGAACCTCAACGAGGTCATCGCCAACCGCGCCAACGAGCTGCTCGGCGGCGACCTCGGCAGCAAGAAGCCGGTGCATCCCAACGACCACGTCAACATGAGCCAGTCGTCGAACGACTCTTTCCCGACCGCGATGCACATTGCGGCCGCAAGCCGCGTCACCGCCGATCTCGTCCCCGCCCTCGGCGAGCTGCACCGCGCGCTGCGCAACAAGGAGAAAGAGTTCGCCAAGATCGTGAAGATCGGCCGCACCCACACCCAGGATGCGACGCCGCTGACGCTCGGCCAGGAATTTTCAGGGTATGCCGCGCAGGTCGAGAGCGGCATCGCGCGGCTCAAGGTCGCGGTGAAGGACCTCTATCCGCTGGCGCAGGGCGGCACCGCCGTCGGCACCGGCCTCAACTCCAAGCCGCGCTTCGCAAAGCTGTTTGCAAAGCACGTCGCCGGGATCACGAAACTTCCCTTCACCAGCGCCGCCAACAAATTCGAGGCGCTGGCCTCGAACGATGCCTATGTGCTGGCGCACGGCGCCATCAATTCCGTCGCGACAGGCCTGTTCAAGATCGCCAACGACATCCGCCTGCTCGGATCGGGTCCGCGCTCAGGCCTCGGCGAATTGATCCTGCCGGAGAACGAGCCGGGCTCATCGATCATGCCTGGCAAGGTCAATCCGACCCAATGCGAGGCAATGACCATGGTGTGCTGCCAGGTGTTCGGCAATCACACCGCGATCACGGTCGCCGGCAGCCAGGGCCATTTCGAGCTCAACGTCTACAAGCCCGTGCTCGCCTACAACATGCTGCACTCGATCCGCCTGATGGCGGACGCCGCGCGCTCATTCACCGAGCATTGCGTCAGCGGCATCCGTGCCGACCAGAAGCACATCAAGGATCTGATGGAGCGTTCGCTGATGCTGGTGACCGCGCTCGCGCCGAAGATCGGCTACGACAACGCAGCCAAGGTTGCCAAGACCGCACATGCCAACGGCACCACGCTAAAGGAGGAAGCGCTGCGGCTCGGCTTCGTCTCGGCGGATGAATTCGACCGCCTGGTGCAGCCGGAGAAGATGACGCGGCCTGGATGAATTCCGAATTCCGAATTCCGACAGTCATCCGTAATGATACGGAGCCCCAAGGCTCATAATTATAAGGCTTAAAGGACAGGATTTGATTACCGTCAATGTGGCATTGGGGGCGCGTCCTACGCAAAGCCCCGCTGCCCCTGACGGGGCGGAATTCATCGTTTTATGGCCCCTGGAGGCCGATTGATGAGGACGAGCGAATGACGATCAAGTCTTGCGGGGCGCAACGCGGCGCCCTGTTTCTGGAAATTTCATCCAACCTGAAGAGGAGCGGGTGATGGAGACGCGGCATGGGGAACGTCATCAACCTGAATCGTTTCCGGAAGCGCGCCGAGCGGGAAGCCTCGGCGAAGCAGGCGGACGCCAACCGAACGAAGTTCGGCCGCACGAAGGCGGAGCGGTCGGCGGAGGAGACCCGCGCGGACCAGGCGAAGGAGCATCTGGACCAGCACCGGATCGATCGCGAGGAGCAGCCATGAAATCGCCCGTCGTGAAGCGTTCGATCGTGGTCGCTGGCCACAAGACCAGCGTCAGCCTGGAAGAGGCGTTCTGGAACGGCATGAAGGAGATCTCGGGCCTGCGCAACATGACGCTGTCCGAGCTCGTCGGCGAAATCGACGGCGCCCGCCAGCAGGGCAATCTGTCCTCGGCGATCCGCCTGTTCGTGCTCGACTACTTCAAGAGCCGCGCCATGGCCGCCATCCAGCCGGAAAAGGTCGCGGCGCAGTAGCGCCAGGGCGCTCCGCCCACGGCTTCGTGATCTGCACTTTAAAATCCCTCTAAGGTGCAGTTTCGACGAGCGTGCGCGCTTGACCTCAATGCCCTGCGTTGAAAATACAGGGCATGACCGACACCCATGATACGCGCCGCGAGATGCCGCTGGGCCTGGCCAAGCGCGGCTATACCGGCGTCATCCAGCACCTCTCCGCCAAGGACGCCGGCTCGGCTCTCTCAGACATCGAGCTCGAGAGCCGGCTGATCGAGCTCGGCTTCGTCGAGGGGGCCAGGGTGGAGGTCCTGCACGAGGGGCTGGTCGGACGCGACCCGATCGCCGTTCGTGTCGACAACATCACCATCGCGGTGCGCCGCCGCGAAGCCATGGCCATCATCGTCGCCTGAGATCGCGACCGGACATCCGATCCCATGGAATTACCCCTTCTGCATCTCGCCCTGGTCGGCACGCCAAACAGCGGCAAGACCTCGCTGTTCAATGCCCTGACCGGCAGCCGGCAGAAGGTGGCGAACTATCCGGGCGTCACCGTCGAGCGCAAGGAAGGTTTTTTCGTCACCCCGCAGGGCCGCCAGGTCTCCGTCGTCGACCTGCCCGGCACCTATTCGCTGCGCGGCCGCAGCCCGGACGAGGAGATCACCCGCGATTTCGTGCTCGGCAAGGCCTCCGGCGAGACCTTGCCGGATCTCGTGCTGTGCGTGGCGGACTCGACCAATCTGCGCCTGACCATCCGCCTGCTGCTCGAGCTGAAGCGCACCGGACGGCCGATGCTTCTCGTGCTCAACATGTTCGACATCGCGAGCCGACGCGGCATCAATGTCGACGTCGAGCGGCTCGCCAAGGAGCTCGGCGTGCCCGTGGTCACCTCGATCGCGGTGCGCAAGGGCGGCACGGCCGACCTGTTGGCGCTGACCGACGAGATCTCGGCGAAGCTCGCGGCCGAACCTGCCGAGAACAGCTGGCGCGCACTCAGCGTCGCCGAGTTGCGCGCCACCCAGCGCGAGGCCGATCGCATCATCTCGGACTGCGTCAGCCTGCCTGCTAGCCCCGACACCTGGACCGCGCGGATCGACGCGATCGTGCTGCATCCGGTCGGCGGCCTCATCGTGCTCGCGCTCATCCTGTTCGTGATGTTCCAGGCAGTGTTCGCCTGGGCGCAGCCGCTGATGGAGCTGCTGCAATCGGGCTTCGACGCGCTCGGCGACATCGTCCACGCCACCCTGCCCGAGGGCCTGGTGCAAAGCTTCCTGCAGAACGGCGTGATCTCCGGCGTCGGCAGCGTCATCGTGTTCCTGCCGCAGATCATCATCATCTTCCTGTTCATCCTGCTGCTGGAAGATTTCGGCTACATGGCGCGCGCGGCGTTCCTGATGGACCGCATCATGGGCGGCGCCGGCCTGCACGGCCGCGCTTTCATTCCGCTGCTATCGAGCTTTGCCTGCGCCATCCCCGGCATCATGGCGACGCGCGTCATCGACAACAAGCGCGACCGGCTGACCACGATCCTGATCGCGCCGCTGATGACCTGCTCGGCGCGCATCCCGGTCTACACACTGATCATCTCGGCCTTCATTCCGGCCAAGGACGTCTGGGGCTTCATCAACCTGCAGGGCCTCGTGATGTTCGGGCTCTATACGGCCGGCATCGCCAGCGCGCTGATCGTCTCGTTCGTGATCAAGTTCTTCATGCTGCGCGACTACGCGCCGGCGCCCTTCATGCTGGAGCTGCCGGACTACAAGATGCCGAGATTGAAATCGATCGCGATCGGCATCTTCACCCGCGCAAAGATGTTCCTGCAGCGCGCCGGCACCACGATCTTCTCGATGATGGTGCTGATCTGGTTTCTGGCCTCGTTCCCGCAGCCGCCCGCAGGCACCACCGAACCCGCCATCGATTTCAGCCTGGCCGCCATCATCGGCAAGGCGCTCGCGCCGCTGCTCGCGCCTGTCGGCTTCAACTGGCAGATCGCGGTGGCGCTGATCCCGGGCATGGCGGCGCGCGAGGTCGCGGTCGCGGCACTCGGCACCGTCTATGCGATCGAAGGCGGCAAGGAAGCGGCCGAGCAGATCGGCCAGGTGCTGGCGACGAAATGGTCGCTCGCGACCGCGCTGTCGATGCTCGCCTGGTACATCTTCGCCCCGCAATGCGCCTCGACGCTCGCCGTGATCCGGCGCGAGACCGGAAGCTGGGGCTGGATGGCGGCGACCTTCGGCTACATGCTGGTGCTCGCCTATGCCGCAAGCCTTCTGACCTACAACGTCGCGGTCGCGTTAGGGGCGGGCTAGCGTCCCACTCGAAACTGAAATGGCGAAAACAACCCCATGCACAGTAGATTGGGGGCGCCGGGATGTTATCCGGTGGCTTTTGCGAAGCCGTTGATGCGTCCGAAGAAATAGACGTAGCCGGTAGGATGGGTAGAGCGAAAGCGAAACCCATCACGCTTCAGCTCGGAGGCAACGATGGGTTTCGCAAGAGCTCTATCCATCCTACGCACTCGATGCGCGCTACGGATTACGCGCCGCTTGACCCGTCGGGCAAAACAGGCGCACGATGCCATCATCAATCTTCATCGATATGGCGAGGATGTCGTGATCTACCGTATCAGGCGGTGATACTCGAATCGCCGGCAGCTCGCAGCGTCATGAGGGCCGCCACGAGCCGCTCGGGCTGAAACGGCTTTTCGAGCAGCACGCTGTTGGGCACGCCCTGTGACTTCCACAATGCAGCGTCAGCACCGCTCGTGATGTACACGACCGGAAGGTTTGGATCCTTCTCTCGCATGCGCCGGGCCAGATCCCAGCCGTTCAGCTTGCCGCCCAGATAGACATCGGTCACGAGCGCCTTGTGATTTTTTCCGCGCGCTATGAACACCGTGATTGCCTCCTCGCCGGAGGCGAGGATGTCGGACGTAAAGCCAGCCTGCGCCAGCGCCATTTCGAGCACGCCCTGAAGCAGATATTCGTCCTCGACGATCAGGATCGAAGGCTGTCCCGACATGTTTGCCTTTTGCTGGCCGGTTATCCGAAGCGGCGCATGTTCCAATTCGCGCGCAATCCAGCACGTGGGTTTGGCATTCTCGCGGCAGACCGCATGAAACCTGAACAGCCATTCAAGAAAGTTTCTTGCCAGTTCCAGCAACAGGCGATCGCGGCAGAAGTTGACCTTTCGACGATGCAGAAGGAGGAGGAACAGATGAGGAAGCTGACTTACGCTATCGCGGCAATCGCAACGCTTGCAATCGGTGCCCCCACCATCGCCAATGCGGGTGGCGTCGGCGTCTATGTCGGCGGCGACCGCGACGATTATTATGGCCCGCGCGCACGCTTCTACGAGCATGACCGCGGCTGGCATCATGGCTGGTACCACCACGATCGCGACTACGACCGCGGCTTCGTGATCCGTCGCCATCACTGGGATGACGATTAAGTCATGCCAGCACGGTGCAACGAGGGGGCCTCGCTTCGGCGAGGCCTTTTTGTATCTGATGCGGAACAGCTGTCAGTTCCGCCGAGAACGGCGCGACGCTTCACGGCTCCAGCGTGTAGGGCCGCCCGGGTTCAAGCACATAGATCGTCAGAAAGCGGAGCGGACGGTCCGGGTCGCAATTGCGAAAGTGCGTATGTGGAAGATCCGCGCGGTCCTGCAGCGTCTCCCCCGCGCGATACTGCCGGGGCGCGTCGCTGCCATAAGCGGACTCGGCAACGCCTTCGACGATGTAGATCGCGCCTGCAACGGGATGGCGGTGAAGCGGAGCGACGCCGCCGGGCGGATAGGTGACCTCGACGACCATGAGCTCCTGATTGCCAGGCAATGGAAGGCGTTCGAGAATTTTGCGCGTGACACCGGCAAAGCCTGCTAGTGGCGCGCTTGCGTGAGCGTCTGGATCTTCAGCCATGGGGCACCTTCATGGTCGATCTGCCTCGTAGGATGGGTAGAGCGGAAGCGAAACCCATCACGCGGCGGCATGCTCGAACGCAGCGATGGGTTTCGCAAGAGCTCTACCCATCCTACGGACTAGTCCACACCCGGCCACGCCGCCATCGCCGCCTTGGCTGCACCTCTCAGTTCCGCCTGCGTGGCACCGTCCTTGGCCTGAATGGCCATGCCCTGGAAGACGCCGAGATAGAACCGGCTCAACGCATTCACGTCGGTCGCATCGGGCAATTCGCCGCTGGAGACTGCCGCCTCTAACCGCGCGCGCAGATTGTCCAGCAGCTCGAGCCTGACCTTTCTCACCTCGCGCGCGATGGTGGCCGGCCATTCGTCGCTGATGGCGCCCAGCGCGACCATGCAGCCGGCGGGCGCCGTGCGGGATTTCGGTAACGTGTCGGCCGCCTTAATCAGCAGATTCTCAACACCGGCCCGCGCGGCCGCCCCCTCCGCGAGCTTGTCCCAGACCGCCTGCCCGTCAGTCGCGGCGTAATGCTGGAACGCCGCCAGATACAGCGCCTCCTTGCTGTTGAAGGCCGCATAGAGGCTCGGCGAGCGGACGCCCATGGCCTCGCACAGATCGTTCATCGAGGCGCCGGCAAAGCCCTTGCGCCAGAACAGCAGCATCGCGGCCTCCAGCGCCGCCTCGCGATCAAATTCCCGTGGCCGTCCCGCCATGACGCCTCTTTCTGTAATGATCAACACATAATTCACTTGACGCGGCCGATCAAGATCCCAGATATTCTGTGTCGATCATTACAGAATAGGAGAGTATGATGACGCTGGCAGGAAAACGGGCCCTGGTGACGGGCGCAAGCAGGGGGATCGGCGCGGCCATCGCAAAGGCGCTCGCCGCGGAAGGCGCCGATGTCGCCATCACTTACGAAAAGTCGGCAGACAGCGCCGCGAAGGTCGTCGACGCCATCAAGGCTTTGGGTCGGAAAGCGGTCGCGATTCAGGCCGACAGCGCCGATGTCGCCGCCGTCCAGGCCTCGGTCGACAAGACCGTCGCCGCATTGGGCGGCCTTGATATCCTGGTCAACAACGCCGGCATTCTTCGCCTGGGCGGCCTCAACGACATCTCGCTCGCCGACATCGACGCGCTGCTGAACGTCAACGTCCGCTCCCCGATCGTCGCGAGTAAGGCCGCGCTGCCCCACCTCGGCAAGGGCGGCCGCATCATCACCATCGGCAGCTATTTCGCCGACCGCGTGCCGTCGCCGGCGCTCGGCGTCTACGCGGCGTCGAAGTCGGCGCTGATCGCGTTCAACAAGGCGTTGGCGCGCGAGCTCGGCCCCAAGGACATTACCGTCAATCTGGTGCAGCCGGGCTCGATCAACACCGACATGAACCCGGCCCACGGTCCGACCGCGGAGACGCTGAAGCAGTTCATGGCGCTCGGCCGCTACGGCGCGCCGGATGATATCGCGAATGCGGTGGCGTTCCTGGCAAGCGAGAAGGCGAAATACATCACCGGCTCGGCCTTGACCGTTGATGGCGGTGCGAACGCATAGACGACAGGGGCGTGACGGCCGGGCCGCGATTCAGCCCGGCCGGATTTTCTGTCCGTGCGCGCCTGCAAAAAATCCCACTCGAATTTGAATGGCGTTCCCGCGACCGACTGTTTATGGTCGGCTCATGTCGCGCCTCTTATGTATATTTGTTGCTGCCATCCTGTCGCTGCTGCCGGTCGTTGCGCCCGCGGCGGCGGCGCCCAAAAAGCCCAAGCAAAGCTGGCATGGCTACGGTTTCCTGCCGGGCTATCGCCAGCCGCTCAGCAACAGCCAGCCGATCTTCATGCAGAAGAACGGCTTTCGTCGCTACGCGCGCGAGAACCAGCGCCCCTGGTATATCGATCCCGTGCCGAGCTATTACCGCTACATTGACGGCGAATGGCACTATTTCGGCCGGCCCGGCTTCGGCGGCTCACGCTACAATGGCGGCAGCTTCGGTCCGTGCTGGACCCGGACGCCGATCGGCGCGATCTGGAATTGCGGCTGATCCGTCCGTCGCAATTCAATCAGGATCGAGCCGGCTATTCAGAACAAAACGTTCCGAAGACGCGATCCCACATGCTGGTGACCACGCCGAAATTGCACGGCCGCTTGCCATAGTGATGGCGCGTATGGCGGCGCTTCAGGCGCCAGAGATAGCCGCCGCGCTTCACGGGGTGATGATGGATGATATGGTGAAGCGCACCGAAATAGATGTAGCCCAGCATCAGCCCCGCCGTGACGGTGCAGGCGCTGCCAAACCCGACCAGCAGCCATATCGGCAGCAGCGATCCGCAACAGATCGATCCCAGGCTCAGCCACAGCGGCGAGCCGACCAATGCGCGCGGATCGGAATGGTGCATGTCGTGCAAGGCGGCCAGATAGGCCGGACCATGCAGGGCGAACCGGTGAATGACGTATTCGGCGAGGCTCCAGAGCAACAGCCCGCTTGCGAAACCGATCGCCGCTTCGTCCCAGCGCAGCGGCTCCCTCAAGAGCAAAGCGACCGCGACCAGCGCGGTACTTGCCAGCGGATAGAAGACGAAATCGGCAAAGTACAAGAACTTTTTCAGTCGCATGGGTTTGCGCATGGGCTGGTCTTGCTGGAACGCTCCATGGCCGCCCGTGCTTCGAAAATCTCCGGCAACTCCTGTGCGTTGGCGAACATCCCGATCACCGGACCGAGGACGCTCCGCGCCTGCGCATCCGTTCCGCTCGCCTGATACAGCCTGGCAAGCGAAAGCGCTGCGCGCAGCTCGTACGTCGCGGTCTGCTGCGCCCGCGCGGCCTCGATGGCCCGGGTGAACGCCGCCTCCGCGGCGACGATATCGATGGGATCCTTGCGCAGCAGCAGCTCGCCGCGCCGGCGCTGGATTTCCGGGGTGAACCATTCCTGTCCGGTCCGCTCCACCTCGACGAGCTGTTCGTCGAGAATCGCGAGCGCCTCGTCGAACTGTCCTTCGCCGGCCTTGGCCTCCGCGAGCAGCGTCCAGGTCAAGGGCACGTAGAGCCCGGTCGCCATTTTTCCGACCAGCGGCAGCGCGATGGAGTCCTCCATCTCCCGGAGCCCGGCCGCACGCTCGCCGAGACGGCAACGGATCCAGCCGTTCCAGAATTTACCGGCTCGCGTGTAGAGCAGAAGTCCGTGCTCGCGGCTGAGCTCGATCACGGCATCGACATGCGGCCTCGCGCCTTCAGGGTTGCCGCGCACCGCCTCGAGCACGATCTTGTGGAAATGCGTGTAGACCATCGTCGCGACATGGCCGCTATCGGCCGCGCGGCGGATCGCCTGCTGCGCCAGTTGCTCGGCGCGATCGACTTCGCCGAGCGGCCACAGCACCAGCGCGAGGTAGATCGCCGCAGCGATCCCGCAATCGTGGCCGTACAGGAAGGCGAGATTGCGATCGTGCTCGTCGCGGTCAATCGCGAGCGCCTGCTCGAGATGCTGCCTGGCATCGACGAAATTGCCCTCGAACCAGCGCGTCATGCCGCAGACGCGATGCGCGACTCCTGCCTCCGGCGCATCGGGGCGGTCAGCGGTATCGTGCAGGAATGCCTGCGCGAGCTCCTGCATCGATCCGAGCTCGCTGCGAACCAGGCTTCCGACCCACAGGCCGTAGGTGGCGGCGAAGCGCTCGGGCGCGCCCTTGAGGCTGGACGCGAGCTCGCGGGCGCGTGCGAACGCGACCGACGTCTCCGGCGCGCCATAGCCGCGCGTCGCGATCAGCGCGTTGCCATAGGCGATCTGCAATTGCAGCCGGCGGCTCTGCCCGGCCGGGCTTTCGCTCAAGCCTTCGGCAAGACCGATAGCCTTGGTCAGATGCGCGATCGCCTCGGGATAGGCCGAGCTGCGCAGCGCGCGATCGCCGGCCTTGCCCCACCACTCGACGGCGTCCTCGACGAGACCGGCCTGCGTGAGATGATGCGCGGCGATCTCGGGCGCTGCTGCGGCGGCATCCGGGAATTTCTCCTGGAGCACGGCTGCGATCCGCTCGTGCAATCGCCGCCGGCTGCTCCTGAGCAGGCTCTCATAGGCAGTGTCCTGCACCAGCGCATGCTTGAACGTATAGACGGCTTCGGGGGCGGCCCCGCTGCGGAAAATCAACTCGGCGGCTTCGAGCTGGGCGAGCCGGGCACCGAGCTCCGCATCGTCCTTGTCCGAGATCGCACGCAGCAGCACGTCGGAGAATTCGCGGCCGATGACGGCGCTGACCTGCGCGACCTCCTTTGCGGGCCCGAGGCGGTCGAGCCGCGCCATCAGCGAATCCTGGAGCGTCGCGGGGATCGACAGGCGCGGCAGGCTGCCGGCCATCCTGTAGCGGCCCCCCGCCCCCTTTTCGAGAACGCCCATCTCCAGCACCGTGCGCGTCAGCTCCTCGACGAACAACGGGATGCCGTCGGTCCGGGTCGCGATCTGCGTGACCAGCTCGGAGGGGACCGCGCGGCTTCCGATCACCTCGGCGATCATGCGCTGGACGTCGGTCTCCTTGAGGCGTCCGAGCTCCAGCGTCGTCAGATTCGCCGGGCCCATCCATGGCAGCGCGAATTCGTCGCGGAACGTCAGCACGAGCAGCAGGCGAAGCTGGTCGGCAAGCCTGACCGCGAGCCCGAGCAGCTCGAGCGAGGTCGCGTCGGCCCAATGCAGATCCTCGACGATGCAGACCACCGGTGCCTCGGCGCACAGGCGCTGCAAGCGCTGGATCAACGCGGCAAGCGTGTTGCGCCGCAGCTGCTGTGGCGTCCAGTCGAGCGGCGGATAGCGTCCGTCGGTGGCAATCGAGAGCAGGTCCGCAAACAGCGGCACCAACGTCGGAGTCTTCAGATCAGTGCGCCCGAGCAGCGCTTCCAGCTTGCGCAGCCGCTGTGCATTGCTGTCGCCGGCGCCGAGCTTCGCCGCCCGCTGCAGCTGCGCGATGACAGGATAGAGCGCGCTGGCGCGATGATGCGGCGAGCACTGATAGCGCAACCGGATGTGCGGCTCCGCCGCGATCCGCTCATTGAGGAAATGCGCCGCGAGCCGCGACTTGCCGATGCCGGGCTCGCCGGAGATCAGCACGACCTGGCCCTGGCCGCGCCAGGCCCGCTGCTTGCACTCGGCCAGCCGGTCGAGCTCGTGCTCGCGGCCGACGAACCCGGCGAGGCCCGCGGAGCGGTAGGCTTCGAAGCGGCTCCCGAGCGGCGATGGACGGTCCACCGCCCAGACTTCGGTCGCCTCGCTGAATCCCTTGATCGTGCGCGTGCCGAGCGCGCGCAGCTCGAACAGATTGCCGAGCAGCCGGCGCGTCGAGGACGCGATGATGACGGTGCCCGGTTCGGCGAAGGCCTGCATCCGCGCCGCGAGGTTGGGTGTCTCGCCGATCACCTCGAGCCGGCTCGAGGCGCCTTTTGCGAAGAGATCACCGACGACGACCAGTCCGGTGGCGATGCCGATCCTGACCTCCAGCCGCAAGCCCGGCTGCACGGCGATGGCCCGGACTGCGGCGGTGATCTCGAGCCCGGCGCGGACCGCGCGCTCGGCGTCGTCCTCATGGGCCGACGGATAGCCGAAATAGGACAGGATGCCGTCGCCCACCAATCGCGAGACGATGCCGTCATAGCGCGCGATGATCGCGGTCGCGGCCTCGCGATAGGCTTGCAGGATCTCGCGCATCTCCTCGGGATCGAACTGCTGCGACAATGCAGTCGAGCCGACGAGGTCGCAGAACATGATCGTGAGTTGCCGGCGCTCCGCGCCCGCGTCGATCTTCGGTGCGAGCAGACGCGCCTTCGGAACGTCGAGCTCGACAATCGAACGCAACAGCCTGCGCCGGTGCCCCAGCACGACGCCCATGGTCGCGAGATCGCGATCCGTAATCTCGGAAAGGATGTCGAAATCAATGCCGTGGTCGGAAAAGGACTTCAGGTATTGAGGGAGGCCGACCTTCTCCAACCAGGCAGCAACCTGCCCAGTCATCGCGCGGAGTCCAGCATGAATTGTACTAAACCTAAAGTATATCCCCGCTCGGAATGAAGTCAATCGTGGCAGGCAAGCGTCGCCATTGTTGACGCATTGAGGACCTTGGCTCATGCTTTATGGTGGAAGCGTTCCCCATTTTCGCGCGAGAGTATTCATCCGTGAAGCAGGATCCGTATCCGACAGCGGCAAACCCGATCCATTCGGCCGTCGTAAAACTGTTTTATTCGCGCGCGGCGCGCCAGCTTTTCACCAACGCCTGGTACTCGCTGCTGAGCAACCTCGACAGGGACGCCGCGATCCGATTCCTCAACTACGGCTATGCCCCGCTGAACGGCGAGCAGGTCGCGCTGCAAGCCGCCGACGAGCCCGATCGCTACGCGATCCAGCTCTATCATCACGTGGCGTCGGGGTCTGCGATTGCGGGCAAGGATGTGCTGGAGGTCGGAAGCGGCCGCGGCGGCGGCGCGTCCTACATCGCGCGGTACCTCCATCCGAAGAGCTACACCGGGCTCGACATCTGCAAGCCGGCGATCCGCTTCAGCAAGGCGCGCTATGCCGGCCAGGACAATCTCGCATTCCGCGTCGGCAATGCGCTCAGCCTGCCGTTCGCGGACGAGAGTTTCGACGTCGTGGTCAACGTCGAGAGTGCGCAGCATTATGGCGACATGGGACGCTTTCTGGAGGAGGTCCACCGCGTGCTCAGGCCGGGCGGTGCTTTTTTGATGGCGTGCTTCGAAGACCGCTCGAAGGACGTGTATCCGCGCGAGTCCCTGGTCCGGTCGCGCTTGCGCCTCGTTCGGGAGGACGACATCACCGCCAATGTGGCGCGCGCGCTGGAGCTCGACGGCGCGCGGCGAACGGCGCTGGCGGACGAGATCGTGCCGCGGGTGCTGCTCGGCGTGTCGCACGAGTTCGCCGGCATTCCGGGGACGCAGCTGCATGCGTCCTTCGCCGACGGCACCTGTCCCTATTATTGCTTCACCTGCCGCAAGGACTAAAGCGGCCGCTCAGAGCATCTTGAGATATTCGATCAGTGCCTTGCGGTCATCCTCGGTCAGATCCGTTCCGTAAACGTGCCCGGCATTCGAGTTACCGCGTACGGTCGTATCGAACAGGAACGCGCCCGGCATCTCGGCCTTCATGTCGTATCCCACGATGTCCGGATTGAACTCCCAATTGCCGACATAGAAGGTCTTCGGCCGCTGCCCTGGCGGTAGCAAAAGGTCGTTCAACGACGGCACCGAGCCGTTGTGCAGATAGGGCGCCATCGCCCAGATGCCGTTGAGCGGCCTTGCCCGGTATGCGAGCGGCGCCCTGTACTGGTTTGGACGGCCGCAATTGATCTCGGCGGCGCTGGCCGCGTTATCCTTGGACCGACCGATCCATTGCGCGGCGATGTTTCCGGTGAGAACCTCGGCGGCCTTGTAGTTGGACATCGCGTCCGGACCACCGATCTTCGACAGCGCGATCTTGCGGCTGTTGAACGTCGTCGCCTGCTCGGGATCGGTGCCGATCTTGCGGAGATCGACCAGCGGGACCTGGATCTCGCTGCAGGCCCCGGAAGCCGCTTCGACAGGGGCGGCATCGTGGCAATTCGCGCACGCGCTGACATAGACGAGCTGGCCGCGCAGCGCGCGCTTCTGGTCAAGTGCACCGAGAATGGCTTCCGGCCAGCGCGGCGAGCGCAGATCCATCAGCTTCCGCTGCCCCCAGACGACATTCTCCATCTGGACCCCATGCATGACGTCGGGCGTGAGCATCGTCGCGTCATGCTTGATCGGCGCGAGCACACCGAGCGCCTCGACGATGTTGCGCGTCAGCGGCTGACGGATCGAGGCGTTGTACAGCACCCAGTTGAAGCGCGGCGTGTCCCACAGCGCCGGATATCGCACCGGCGCGGTCAGGTGCGCATAATTCCTGGTCTCGCCGGTGTCCGACGGGTCGGTCATGAGCCTGAAGGGTCCGGCGAGAAGCTGGTTCAAGCCGGCGCCGTGCGCGTCCAGCCTGCCCGCCCCGCCCGCCGTATCGCCGGAGTTTCCACCGACGTCCTGGTTGAACTTCGCGGCCGCCTGCAAGACGCCGCCGAAGCATTGCAATCCGCTCTGCACATCGGCAGGGGGCGCCTTCACCCGCGCCATGAAGCGCTGTCCGGCCCCGTCCTGATTCTGCAGGACCGCGGTAATGGATCCGACCAGCTGTCCGACGAACGCGTCGATATCGATGTGGGAAGGACCGCCCTCGATGCGGATCTGCTGGCCGCGGTAGCTGACTTGCCCGGTATGACAGCCGGCACAGCCGAGGCCAAGCCAGTTGCCTTTCCAGCACGCGTGCCTGCCGTCGGGAAGGTCGACCGGGGTGCTGTAGAGACCGATCGCGAGACCGTCCGGATTGTTGGTCGGGCTGACGGGTTCGGGGAGGAAACCCAGACGCTGCAAATTGTCGGGCGCCTTGATCAGCGCGGTTTGGCCGGAAGGCTGCCCCGGCTGCTCCAGCGCGACGAACCATTCATAGGGGATCAGCGCCGTTCCCTGCGAGATGAAATGCCAGCGATCGGCGGTCTCGTCGCTCCAGCCCTGTTGCAGATGGACGGGACCAGCCGGCGCGGGCCTGTCTTCAGCTGATGCGGCGATGAAAGCGGCAAGAAGGGTGGCGACGGCAATCAACGGAACGCGCACATCAAATTTCATCATCGGCTCCAATATTGTGAAGCGCTCAATCATGACGGCGTGAATGCCGTCGCTACATCGCAATCAGCAATCGTGCGCCACCGATGGCGCTACGCGCAGCACCGGAGGCCTTCCAGATAATTTCGTGGACCAGATATTTTCGAGCAAATGACAACGCGCAGCGAGCGCATGCGCTCGTGCCGAACCACCAGCAAGGCAGACACGCCGCCCCATAGCGACCGCTCCGAACCCCATTGCCTGCGGCCGCACTTCCGGCGCCCGCAAGTGCAGGCTACATCATGTCAGATATAAGCGCAAAGGTAGAGATGGGGCATCAGGACGCGCTGCCGGGAAGCGCGATACTGCGGTTTCCGCGCCGTTACCGGAAATAACCCAGCACGAGATCGGTATCCGCGCTGGCGGCGACCTTGCCGTTCAGCTCGGCGTCGATGACGCGGCGGCTGGCTTCGATCGCGGCGTGGTCGCCGAGATCGTTGGCGGCTTCCAGCACGAGCCATGCGGCGTCGACCGTGGCCCTCTCCGGAGCCGATCCGCCGGTCTCGGCGGCGAGGTTCTTGGTGAGGCTCTTGGTCTTGCGAACTGCGGTGCCGAATTGAGGCAACATTGCAAATACTCCCTCGATGTCCCGTTCAGTGAACCTGGAGCTCGGGCTGACGACCCGTCGCGGGATCGGTGCCGGCGCTGTTCTTGCGCGACTGGTAGAATTTCAGAATGCTGCGTGACGTCTCGATCTTGAGGCGGCCGAAATCGCGCTCGTTGTCGTGGAGCTCGCGCGCCGTGATCAGATGATCCTTGGCGCCGAGGAACAGCAGCGACATCGTCGTGTCCCAGGAGAAGTCGAGCGCCTTGCACAGCACCAGGATCATCTCGCGGTTGCGGTCCATCAGCGCCCGCTCGATCACGTCGACCGGCAGCGACGACAGCAGCGACAGGCCGATCTGCACCTCGTCGAAACGGTGCTGGCGCGCATAGTTCGAGATCGAGACCTGGTTGAGGTTGCCCTGCCGGTACTGCGTCGTCACCACGCGCTTGGCGACGAAATAGCTGCGAGAGGACGGGCCGAACTTGGACTGCAAATCGCCGGTGACCCCGGTCACCGAGCTCTGGATCTGCGACATCATCTCGGGGCGCTCGGTCTCGAGCCGGCGGCGAACGTCTTCCGACGCCTTTGAGATGAGCTGCTGGAAGATGTGGCGCGGCACGTCCTTGCGCAGGCCGAGCTGCTCGGCAAGAATTGAATCGCCCTCGGCGCGCCGGACCATGTGCAGCAGGCCGGAGCCGGAGAAGCGCGCGCCCTCGTTCCTGGCGACCGAGGTGACAACCTCTTGGTTACCACGCTTGACGAGCACATCGGTCACGGCCTCGCCGATCGCATTGCGCTGGGCGATCGCGAGCAGATGCGCCTGGCCCTTGGTCATGGCGCTCTCGACCAGCACCTTCTCGTCGATCCGGGTCGAGTCGCGCAGCACGGGACCCGCGACCTCGATCTCGTCGTCCAGGGCGAGCTTCTCGATGACGTTGAGCGGCGCATGATCGTAACCCGCCATCAGTTCGGAGAGCTGCGCCCGCGCGGCGACCTCGATCTCGTCGGCAAGCCGGCCGATGACCTCGCCGAACATGCTGATCTCGTCGTCGACGTAGCGACCGGTGATCAAAAGATCGGTCGCGTGCCACAACGCCTTCGCCCGGCTTTCATCGGTGCCGCGCGCGATCGCGTCGTCCAGATCCTGTAGAAGCGATGGTGCCCCGTTCATCTCGATAACCCCCGTTCTTGGAATCTAAGTTCTTGGAATCTAAGTTCTTGGCGAGCCGTCCTACTTGTGCGGGCGGGACTCCGAATTCCTCTGGGAACCAACACTAGGGATCAAACGCGAGAATCCAGTAAAACCGGCAGATCAGTTTTGCCGGGCAAAATTCCTTCAAATGCGAGCGAATGCGTTTACTCGCGCGCAAGTTGCCTCGCCCCTACGGATTCGACGGCGTCAGGACCAGCGGCGGCTTCGGCCGGGGTTTTGCGGGCGGCGGGCCCGGGGCGGGCCGCACGTCGATCGGCGGCGGCAGGGGCGCGACCTGCTGGCTTGCCAGCGGCGGGCTCGGCACGGCAGGCGCGGCAAGCGGCGCCTTCGGCGTCGGTGCGGGCGTCGGTGCGGTCTTGGGCTCAACCCTCGGTTCAACCTTTGCCTTCGGCGGCAGGCGGCGCGGATCGCGGCCGGGCATCGGCACGTCGGTCAGCGCCGGCTCGGGCGCGGGCTCGGGCGAGACCAGCGCCGGCAGCGCGGCGGTCGCCGGCGGCGGCTCGCCGCGCTCGATGGCATCGAGCCTTCGCGTCTCGCGATCGATCGTGCGCACCGCAAGCCACGACGATAGCGGCGTGAGATCGACGGTGCGATTGAGCTTGTCGGGCGGGCCTGCCGCAAACAGCTGGATCTCCGGCGGCGCGCCGGAGAGACCGGTCATGATCGGTGTCAGGCTGGCGCGGATGTCGGCCTGGTCGGCGGGGATGTCGTAACCGCCGGAGACGATGGCGCGCGCGTTCTTCGCCTCCAGCGGCGTTGCGCCGACGCGCAGGCGGCCGTCGCGGATCGTGAACGCGATCTGCGCCGAGGCGACAGCGATGGGAGCGGCCGACAATGCGGGCTCGACGAGCTGACGCAATCGGTTGTCGTCGGAGACCTGCCCGCCATCGCTGGCGCGGATGGCGAGCTCGAAGGCGCGCGGATTGAGCCCGCTGATCTCGGCCGCGTCCAGCGTCACCGTGCCGCTGCCGGCGAGCGCGCCGGTCAGCGCCGAGACGCTGCGGCCCTGGCTCGTCAGCGTCATCTGCACCGAGGCGCGTCCCTTGGGCAGAGCGAGATCGCGGTAGCGCAGCGAGGCCGCGTCGACATTGGTGAGATCGAGACGTGCGTTCAGCGCCAGCCCGTTGGCGCCATTGCGCGCATCGAGACTTGCGGTCATCTCGCCGCCACCGACGCCGCCCTTGAGTGCATCGAGCGCGAGCGACTGACCGTCGCTCCGGATCGTGCCGCTGAACGGACGCATCTCGATTCCACCAGGCAGGCTACCACGCAAGGCCTGGAACGCGATGCGGCCGCGCCAGCCGCTGACGAGACCTGCACTCAGCGGCTCGCCCGCGTCACGTCCGGCCGCGCCGACGGCAAGCGCGAGCGCAGGCGCCAGATCGAGCGTGTCGAGCCCGACCTCGCCGTCAACGTTCTTCTCCTGATCGAGCGTCATGACGAGATGGCCGCGCAGATGCGAGCCGGAAGCGGTGCCGTCGAGATCGTCGAATGTCAGGCGATTGCCCGATAACCCGACGCGGGAGGACAGGCTCACATTCCGGGCCGATTTGTCGGCCGGGCTGGTCCCGAACAGCGGCGCCAGATTGGCGTTGCGCACGCGCAGATTCACGCTGGCCTTCGGCTCCGGCGCCGACAATTCGACGCTGCCCTGCGCATCCGCATCCAGCCCGCCGCCGCTGATTTTGGCGTTCAGTTGCAACGGCCGGCGCCACGCGCCGCTCAGTCTGGCTTCGATCTGCGAGGCGCCCTCGCCTGCCGCGACCAAGCGATCGAGACCGAGCAGCGCCGTCAGCGAAGCGGCCTGCGGCGATGACAGTTTCGACTCCAGCGTGAAGTCGCTGTTGCGCAATTTTTCGATGTCGATGCCGTTGACCGCCGCCACCGGCGGCTGCGCGGCGAGCGTCGCGGTGGCCTTGAGCTGCGGCGCATCGAGGTCGAGCACGGCGCGGGCCTCGCTGCGATCGGCATGTTCGGCGTTCTTGTCGAGGCTGAGGTCGAGCTTCAGGCGGGTTGCGCCGGGCAACGGTGCGATCGCGTCGAAGCGTGCACGCAGCGCAGGCGCGATCGGCTCCAGCAGCGCCGTGAGGTCGCTCAGCGAATTGGCGGAGGATTTCAGCGCGAGCTTGCCGGTGGCCCTGGTGCGATCGAAACTGCCGCTCGCCTCCGTGGTCACGCCGCTGGCCTGGCCGAAGCGCAACTGCTCCAGCGATAGCGAGGTCGGACCGTAGCCAAGCCTGGCCGCGAACGGCCGCAGCTCCTGGCCGGCCGAGATCGCGCGCCCCACATCAAGCGAAAGCTTAGCCTCCTCCGGCCATTCGCCCTGCGGCCCGGCGAACGCGCGGACAAAACTCGCGGCGGCATCGAGATCGAGACGGTCGGCCTTGAGATCGGCATCGATCCGCGAGCCTTTGCTGGCGCCCGTCTGCGCGAAGGCAATGCGGCCCTCGACCGCGCCGCCTTCGATGTCGGCTTTCAGTTTGTCGATGGCGAGACGATTGGCGGCGATCGTCACGTCGCCGGCAAGGCGCAGCGGCCGCGTGCTGCGGCGGTTGACCTCGCTGCGGCCCTGGAGCCAGGCCACCAGCGTATCGGGATCGGAGGACTCGACGCTGAGGTGGCCGCTAAAACTGTCGGCACCGGGCGCGGCGCCGTTGAGCGACAACTGCGTCATGCCGGGCGCGCGCAGCTCGAGCCGCTGGAAGGTCCAGGACCGGCCGTCGGTCTGCAGCTCGGCCGTGATGTTCTGGAGCGGACGGCCGCCCAGCATGATCTGTTCGGAGTTGAACTCGATCTGCGCCGGGATCGGCGCCTGCGGGATCGCGGCGAGAGCGGCGCGCAAGCTCGGCAGGATGCGCAGCGGCTCGGCGTCGTTCCGGCCGGCGAGCTTGTCGGCATCGACCTGCCGCGCCGACAGCACCGCGCGCAGCAGCGGCGAGGCGCCAAACCTGAGATCGCCGACGCCGCCGAGCTTCAGCGCGGTGTCCTCAGGGCCAAAGCTCGCGTCGACCTGGTCGAACCTGGCGCCAGCCGGATCGGCCTTGAGTTTCGCGGCGAGCTTCCAAGGTGTCGGTCCCGCCTCGCCCGGCTTCTTCGTCGGCGGCACAGCCAGCGTCAGGGCGCCGTCGAATTTCGGTTGGCGGTTGTCGAAGGCAAGCACGCCTTCGAGATCGGCCAGGATGGCACGCTCGCCGGGATCGATGTTGAGGTGAAGACGGGTGGCGCTGCCGTCGAGGCTCGGGCCGGAGGAGACGCGGAACGGGTAGCGCACGCCTGCGGCGGTGAAATTGCCGTCGCCCCGCACGGAGCCCGCGAGCGAGCGCACGTCGCCGGAGAAAGCGATGTCGTTGAGCTCGAGCGTCGAGCGGCTGGCAGCGTCATGAAGCGCGATGCGGCCGGTGAGGTTCAGCCGCTCGATGGCGAGCGAAGCGAGATTGAAGGTGCCGCTTGCGATAGACGGCAACTCGACCTTGCCCTTGGCGTCGAGGCCGAGATCCACCGCCATGCCGCCGATCGAAAGCTCGGTGGCGCGCCACTCGCCGCGCATCAGCGAGCTCAGGCTGAACTCGACGTCGAGCTTGTCGGCACGCAGCCGGCCGAGATCGTTGTTGCCGCCGAAGCTGACCGAGCGCAGCCGCAGCGTCGGCGCCGGCAAGAGCCGCGCATCGAGCTCGCCCGCCACGCGCACCGGCACCCCGATAATCCGGGTCGCTTCCGCCTCGAACTGGGGCCGAAACTGGTTCCAGTCGACGAAATAAGGCCCGATCAGCGCGGCCAGCAGCGCTAAGATAAAGGCAATTGCCAATCCGAGCAGCGTCGTCTGCACGGGTCTCCCCTCGGCCAAGCCGGCACCCGGGTCAAACCCAAGCCTACAACCAAGCTTCAGGCGCACCGGAACTGCCCCTATATAAGGGGAAGTGTGGCGAAGTCACAGCGACTGTTGCGCGCGGAGGTTAATGCGCGCCCCGGCTCACCAGCTCGCCGGCAGGTGCTTCAGGCCCCGCAGCACGAAGGTCGGCCGCCATGCGGGGTTCTCGACGTCGTCGATGCGCAGATCGGGCAGCCGCCGCAGCAGCGTCGCAATGGCAATCTCGGCCTCGATGCGCGCCAATTGGGCCCCCAGGCAGAAATGGATGCCACCGCCGAACGACAGCGGCCGGACGTTCGGCCGGGTGATGTCGAGCCTATCAGGATGGTCGGGATAGACCGCCGGATCGTGATTGGCCGAGCCGAGCAGGCAGAGCACGCTCTCCCCCTTCGGGATCCGCTTGCCGCCGAGATCGTCGATCTCCTCCAGCGCGACGCGCCCGGTCATCTGCACCGACGAATCGTAGCGCAAGAATTCCTCGATCGCGTTGGTGATCAGGTCCGGCCGCGCCTTCAAGAGCGCGAGCTGGTCGGGATTGCGATGGAGCGCCAGCAGGCCGTTGCCGATCAGATTGACGGTGGTCTCGTGGCCGGCGCCGAACAGCAGGATGATGTTGGCCGTCAGCTCCTCGTTGGTGAGCTTGTTGCCGTCTTCCTCGGCCTGCACCAGTTGGGTGGTGAGATCGTCGGCGGGACTGCGGCGGCGCAACTCGAACAGCTGCTGGAAATACATTTGCGCCATCATGTTGGCGGCGTTGCCCTTCGCGATCTCCTCGGGCGTCATCGGCACCGGATCGAGCAGCCGGCCGCCGTCGCGTGAGCTCTTGTAGAAGACCTCGCGATGATCCTCGGGGATGCCGAGCATGTCGCAGATGATGGTCACGGGCAGACGGAAGGCGAAATCCTCGATCAGGTCCATGTGGCCGCGGTCGATCACCGCATCGATGGTCTGGTCGACGATCTCCTGAATGCGAGGCCGCATGTCCTCGACGCGGCGGGCGGTGAACGCCTTCACGACGAGGCCACGCAGGCGGGTATGGTCGGGCGGATCGGCCTGCAGCATCCAGCAGCTCATGCTGCGGAACACCGGCTCGTTCATGATCTCGGGGCCGTAGCGGCGCGTCGTGCGCTCGACGAAATCCTTGCCGAAACGCTTGTCGCGCATGACGAGGCTGACGTCGGCGTGACGGCTGGCGACGAACTGGCCGAACGGCGTCTCGTGGATCGGATCGATCGTGCGCAGCCGGTCGTAATACGGATAGGGATTGCGGATGAAGTCCGGCGCCAGCGGATTGAACAGCGGATCGCTCGCGACGCCTTGCACTTGCTCGTTCATGGTGGACCTCACATCGGTTGCCGCATGACACGAATACGCGAGGCTGCCCCACGCCCGGCGTAACCATCCCTGTTAATCTTCGACTCGATACATTGTTGTATCGAGTTGCATTCTGCCCTAAACTGGCCCGATGTCAAGGGTGAGAACCAGGCCGACCAGGGACGACACGCGCGACAAGTTGTTCGAGGCGGCAGCGCGGGTGTTCGAGCAAGACGGCATCGGCGGCGCCAGCATCGAGGCGATCGCGGCGGAAGCCGGCTTCACCCGCGGCGCGTTCTATTCGAACTTCAAAAGCAAGGACGAATTGATCATCGCCATGCTCGAGGACCACGTCGAGCAATCGATCCGGCGCAACATGGAGATCCTTGCGCAACACAACAATCTCGACGACTTCATTGCAGCGCTGAAGGCAATGGACCGCACCCGGCAGGATCCCCTCGGCCGCTCGCCGCTGCTGCACATGGAGATGATCCTGTTCGTCGCGCGCGCCGAGAAGCGCCGGCCCGAGCTCGCCAAGCGCCTGCGCGCGCGGCGCAAGCTGATCGCCGACATCGTCGAGGCGACATTGAAGGACAACGCGAAGGGCGACACGCTGAACCCGCCATGGATGGCGTCCGTCGTGCTGGCGCTGGAGGACGGCTTTCGCCTGCACCGGCTGATCGATCCGGAGACGACGCCGGCCGACAGCTTCTTGCGCGCGATCACGGATTTGCGACGCAGGACGGGACTGGCGTCGGACAGCAGCTCATAAATAAAAGGAGAGGCCGTATTATGCGGTGCGGACAGCTTGACGCTGAAAACGCACGACTGTAGCGTTACGATCAGTAGCATTAAGCGATGGCGCGGCATGCCTGCAAGTCGAGGTCGCGAGAAACCATGAAAGCCCCGTTCTGGCTTGTTTTGGCGATCGTGCTCGGCACCTCGCCCGCGTTCGCCATCAGCGATAGCGATCTGAAGGCCGCGCTGTTGCAGCGCTTCAGCAGCGATCGTACCGGCGCCTGTGTTGCGGCCGGCGTGGTCGACAACGGGACCGTCGCGACAGCTTACGTCTGCGCCGATCCCAAATCCGCGCGCCCCCATGACGAACACACGGCCTTCGAAATCGGCTCCGTCACCAAGACCATGACCGCGGCGCTGCTCGCCGAGCTGATCGCAACGCATGACATCGCGCTCGACGATCCCATCGCGAAGCTTTTGCCTCCGGGCACAAGCGTGCCGTCATTCAACGGCCACGAGATCACCGTCGGCGAAATCGTGACGCACACGTCGGGCATTCCTGCGAACCTCCCCGACTATCACCCGCCGGACCCCAGCAATCCCTATGCGGGCGCAACCGAGCGCGACCTGCTCGATATTCTGGCCACGATCAAGCTGACGCGCGAGCCGGGCTCGAAATGGGAATACTCGAATCCCGCGATGATCGTCCTGTCCTATGCGCTCGCCAAACGCGCGGGCAAGAATTACGAGACGCTGCTTCGCGAACGCCTGCTCGGTCCGCTCGGCATGAACGAGACCTACGTGGCCACGCGCCCGCCGCAGGTGCATCTGGCGCAAGGCCATTATCCCAACGGCGAGGCCGCACCGCCTTGGGATTTTCATCCCGACATGGCCGGCGTCGGAGGGGTGCGCGCAACACTGGCGGACATGTTGCGCTACATGGAAGGCGAGCTCGGCACCCGCGACAGCGCGATCACGCCGGCGCTGACGCTGACACAGCAAGAGGTTGCGTATGTCGACGGACACCGCATGGGCATGAACTGGAATCTGCTCGTCATGAACCGACACACCATCGCCACCCACGGAGGTGCGACCGGCGGCTACTCGTCCTTTGTGGGATTCGATCGTAACGCGAAGCGCGCCGTGGTCCTGCTGAGCGATACGTCCCTGGTCACGCTCGGCGGCCTCGGACAATTCGGATTGCATCTGCTGGACCCCTCACGCTCGGCCGGCGAACCGCGCACCGCGACAACAGCCGATGCCAAGCTGATCGACGCGCTGGTGGGCAAGTATCGCCTGCGGGGCGGCCTCGGCATCGAATTGCGGCACAAGGACAGCGGCCTGACCATCCAGGCCGACGGCCAGAGCGAATTCGAGATGGGCTATGACAGCGCCGGCGATTTCTATCCGCACAAATTTGACGCGGTGTTGCGGCCCAAGCGCAAAGCGGACGGAACCTATGGATTCACCTGGTTTCAGGGCGGAGGCGCAGTCGAGGCCAAACGCATTGATCCGCTTCCGGCGACGGCGAGCAAGTGGATGCCAACCGACGCGCAACTCCCGGACTATGTCGGACTCTATCCGCTGACGCCGAAATTCGGGCTGCGCATCTTCGTCGCCGATGCACAGCTCTCTGTGCAGGGAACCAACCAGCGGCCACTCAAGCTCGCGCCGGTCGAGCCGGATATCTTCGTCGCGGAGCAGGTCGGCGCGGAGATCGATTTTGCCCGTGATAGCGGCGGCAAGATCGTGGCATTGACGCTCAGGCAGAACGGACAGGTCCTGAAGGGCGAGCGCGAGCAGGATACGACGACCGAACCGGCCAATCGCTGAGTCCTGCCGATTCGAGGGGACACGCCAGCGACCTTTCGCCTGCGCTAAACCGTCGCAGTCAGGGGAACAAGCGCGACGCGATCTATGAGCGCGGAACAGCGGAACGCGCGCTCTCGCGAACGTGCGTTTGCAACTTTTGCCCATCGTTGATGTTGGCACGACATTACAACACCAACCGGGAGGAAAGCACATGATGAAGAAGACCGCGCTGGTTCTGGCAACCGTCGGCACGCTCGGCTTGAGCGCCGTGGCAGCGCCAACGCCCGCGGAAGCCCGCTGGCATGGCGGCTTCGGTCCAGCGCTGGCAGGCGGATTGATTGCAGGCGCGATATTCGGCGGCCTGGCCTCTTCCGCTTACGCGTATGGTCCGGATTACGGCTACTACGGATACCCCCGCTATTACGACGGCGATTACGCACCGGCGTACTACGGCGGCTACGAGCCGTATTCCTGGGGCGGCCACACCACGACCTACTACAGCACTGGTTATGCCCCGGCCTATTACGGCTACCGCTATCGCCGCGTCGTGCGTCCGGCCTTCGCCTATTACGGCGCACCGTTCCCGCGACGGCACTTCTATTACCATCGTTGGTGATGTGAAGCGGCAAGATGGGGCCGGCGCCGGCCGCTGGGCCCCCGATATCAAACACCAGGTCGATGCCTCCGGCTTCGACGGAGAGAGCACGAGCGGTCGCGGCGCGACGAAGCCGCGCAACAGCAACCAGGCAAACCCAAGGAGCAAACCCAGGGAGATTGAAGGGAGATTGAGATGACCATTGGAAAGAACAAGTTTCTGCTGACTACAGCGGTGCTGCTGGCCGGCGTCAGCCTGGCGTCGGTGCAAGGATCGGCGCAAGGCATGCGTGAAGGAGCCGGCGGCGGAATGAGCGCAGGCGGAGGAGCCGGCGGCAGCGCCAGCGGTGGTGCTGGTGGTGCTGCGGAACGCCCCGGCGGCGCGACGTCGCACGGTGCAGGTGGCGCCTTGCACAGCGAAGGCTCGCACAACCAAGGAATGACGCAGGGCCGCGCCGGCGGCCGGGCCGAGGGGCCCTCTGCGGCGCAAGAGAGCAGCCGGGCCTCCGACAAGGGCGACAAGCAGACCATGGGCCGCGACCGCGACAATTCGCGTCAGTCGCAATCCGAGCACCAGAAGCAAGGCAAGGAGCAGACGGTCGGTCAGTCGCCCGGCGGTCGCGACCGCGCGTATCAGTCCAAGTCCGAGAGCGACAAGAGCGGACAGAAGGACCAGACCGTCGGACAGAGCCGCAGCGACCGCGACCACACACGTCAGTCGCAAGGCGCAGAGCAGAACAAGAGCACGACCACGGGCGCCAATGTCCGGGACAATGCCCAGGATAAGAGTGCGCAAAACAAGAATGCGCAAGGCAAGAACGCACTAGACAAGAATGCCCAGGGCAAGAATGCCCAAGGCAAGAATGAGCCGGGTCAGACCACCACCACGACCGGCGCGAACACCAGGAGCGATGCTCAGAACAAGAACGCGCAGGATCAGAGCAAGACGACCACCGGCGCGAACACTGGCAGCAACGCCCAGAGCCAGAACGCTCAGGGCACAACGACCGGCGCCAACACGCAAGGACAGGCCAACGCCCAGGCGCAGACAGCGGGCGGGGCCACCCAGAGCTTGTCCGGCCGCGTGCAGGTGAACGCACAGCAGCAGACGCAGCTGCAACAGTCGGTGCTGAGCTCGCGCAATATCGAGCGCGTGCGGGTCAACAACAATGCGATCAACTTCCGCGTCGATGCCGGCGTGGTCGTGCCGCGGAACATTTCCGTGGTTTCGGTCTCGGCTTTTCCCGTGCTGATCGACATCTATCCGGACTACCGCGACGACAGCTTCTTCGTCGTGGATGACGAGATCGTCGTCACCGACCGCAGCCGCCGGATCGTCGACGTTATTCCAGCGGGCCCGCGGACGCACTATGCCCACCGCGGCAGCTCCAGCGGCGGCAGCAGCAGCGTCGCTGCACTGAATCTCAGCCCCGACGAGATTCGCGTCGTTCAGCGTGTCCTGATTCAACGCGGCATGCTGTCCGGCGAAGCGGACGGCGTCCTCGGACCCGATACGCGCCGTGCGCTGATGACCTTCCAGAGACAGGAAGGATTCCAGGCCACCGGCTCGATCGATACCCGCACCGTCGCTGCGCTTGGCGTATCCAACCAGATCAGCGCTACCCAGGGCCAGTCGACGACCGTTGGCCAGGGCGGAAGCAACCAGTCGATGCCGCAGAACACGACCGGGCAAGGCACCGGCGAGAGCAACGCGCCGGTGCAGCAGAACCAGACCACGGGTCAGGCTCCGCAGAACCAGCCGTCCACAACCGGCCAGGCTCAGCAGAACCAACCGGCAAATTCGGGCGAGGCCAATACGAATCGCCCGTCGGGCCAGACCACGGGCCAGGCTCCGGCCCGGAGCAACAATCAGAGCAACAACCAGGACAACAATCAGTCCACCAGTCAACCCAGCGCCAACCAGAGCACGCAAACTGAACAAACCAACCAGAACAATGCCCCGCCGCCTTCGACGTCAGGGCCGCCGGCCAAGCAATGATCTAGCCGGCACCGCGCTTGGAGCCCCGCCATTTGGCGGGGCTCTCTCACGAACGTTCACCGAAAATCCTACGATCTGCTGCCCGCAGCCCGCGAGCAGCTTTTTTCATTCGAGAGGCGATTAAGCCAGCCGCTTCACCGCGGCCGCACCCGCCGGCTTGATAGCGAGCCGGCCTTGCATCGCCCTCGCCTGCGCGGCGCAGTGCTCGATCAGCCAGCGCTCGAAGGCGACGGGGGCGAGCGCGGGGGCATAGAGGAAGCCCTGCACGACGTCGCAGCCAAGCTCGGCCAGCATCTTGCGCTGGCCTTCGGTCTCGACGCCTTCGGCGACGACGGTCATGCCGAGGCCCTGGCCGACGCGCACCACGGCGGTGGCGATGGCGAGTGCGCCGGCGTCCTTCTCGATGTCGCGCATGAAACTGCGGTCGATCTTGAGCTCGCGGATCGGCAGCTGCGCGAGGCGGCTGAGGCTCGAACAGCCGGTGCCGAAATCATCCACGGACAGGCCGATGCCGAGCGCGCGAATCGCGTGCATCGTCTCGAGCGCGGCGGCGCCGTCCTGCATGAAGGTGCCTTCGGTAATCTCCAGCATCAGGGCATCCGGCGGCAGCTGGTATTCGGCGAGGACGTCGGCAAGCCGCGCGGCCAAGGTGACGTTGCGGAAATTGAGCGGCGACAGATTCACCGAGACGGAGGGAATGTTGAGCCCGGCGCGGCGCCAGCTCGCCATCTGCCGGCAAGCCTCGCGCACCGACCACAGCCCGATCTGCTCGATCAGGCCGCATTCTTCGGCGAGCGGAATGAATTTTGCCGGCGAGACATCGCCGAGCTCCGCATCGCGCCAGCGCGCCAGCGCCTCGACGCCGTGGATGGCGCCATCGTCACTGCGGATCTGCGGTTGATAACTGAGGCTCAGCGCATTGTCGGCAATGGCGCGGCGGAGTGCTGCGATCATCGCCAGCCGCTGCTCGGCCAATCCGTTCATCTCGGCGCTGAACATGCGATGGGTCGATCGGCCCGCCTGCTTGGCCATGTACATGGCGGCGTCGGCCTGCTGCATCAGCGTGTCGATATCGGTGGCGTGGTCGGGATAGAGGCTGATGCCGATGCTGGCCGACATCGGCATCAGCTTCGATCCGAGCCGCAACGGCGCGGCCAGCGCTTGGGTAACGTCGGCCGCGACGCGCGTGGCGCTCTCGGCGTTGCGGTTCGGCAGCAGAATGACGAATTCGTCGCCGCCGAGCCGGCCCAGCATGTCCTCGGGCCCGATCTGCTCGCGCAAACGCTGCGCGAGCTGAATCAGCAGCTCGTCGCCCGCGGCGTGACCGAGCGTGTCATTGACGTCCTTGAAATGATCGACGTCGAGGAAGGCGAGCGCAACGTGGCTGCCAGTCGGACAGGCATCGATCGCGGTGGTGATCAGGTGCCGCAATTGTGCGCGGTTGGGCAGCCCGGTGAGGATGTCGTGATAGGCGAGCCGCGCAATCTCGGCGCGCGCTTCCTTGCGCTCGATCGCGAAAGCGCCGAGGTTGACGCAGGCATCGACGATGCGCCGGTGCCAATTGCTCGGCGCCCGCGGCTCACAGAAGTAGAAGGCGAAGGTGGCGATGACGCGGCCGTCCTTGGCCTTGACCGGCGTCGACCAGCAGGCACGCAGGCCGATTTCGAGCGGCATGGCCTTGTAGGGCTGCCAGCGCGGATCGGTGTCAAGATCTTCAGCCAGCACCGGCTCGCCGTAGAAAGCGGCGGTGCCGCAGGAGCCGACATTGGGGCCGATCGGGATGCCGTCGAGCGCACGGGAATAATCCTCGGGCAGGCTCGGGCCGCCGAGCGGATGGATCAGTCCGGCGGAATCGACATGGAGCAGCGAGCAGACGACATCGGGCGCGATCTCTTCGACGCGGCGGCACAGCCGGTCGGCGATCTCGGCGATCGGCACCTCGTCGGCCAGCGCGCTCGTGATGAGTTGCTGGAGCGAGCGCAGCTGCCGGGACTCGGTGATGTCCTCGAGCAGCGCGAAGATGTGCTTGACGCGGCCCTTCTTGTCGCGGAAGGCGTCGACCCGGGCGCAGACCCAGATCTCCTCGCCGTCCCTGGTGTAGACCAGCGTCTCGACCTCGCCGCGCCGGCCTCCGTCGAGGAGCCGCTTGACCAGCTTTGCAATGCCGGTGCGATTGGTATGGCAGCCGGCGATGAGCTCGCCAGCGCGCCGCCCCTCGGCTTCCTCGCTGGTGTAACCGAACAGCGTCGTGAAGGACGAATTGACGTAGCGGATGTTCTGCTCGACGTCGGTGATGATCACCGCGCGATTGGTCTGGTCGGAGACCGCGTTGAGCAGCCCGATCCTGACGCGACGCTCGGCATCGGCCGTGACGTCGCGCGCGAACACGATGTGATGGGTCGCGCCGTCGATCGTCGCCGACGACAGCGCGATCGTCGCCTTGATCCGGCTGCCGTCGCGCCGCACCAGGCTGATCTCGTCGCGAAAATCCGCGATCGGATCGGCCTGAAGGCATCTCAGCGAGAGAATTTCGGCATCGCGGCCGAGGACATCGGCGCGTGCGAGCTTCCATATCCGCTCGGCACCGGCGTTGAAGTGCGTGATGCGATGCGCACCATCGACAATGACGATGCCGTCGTCGGCGCATTCGAGCGCCGCGCGCAGCACGTCCGGCATTTCGGTCACTGGGCAATCGGAGGCGGACATCGTTGGGCTCGGCAGCATCAGGAAAATGCGGCAATCGGCCCCAAGCTAATGCTCCGATGGTGTCCAAGGCGTTTTTGCAACCGGCTCGCGCTCCGCCAAGCCGCGACATGCTTAACATTCCGCGAAAGCGGCGCCGGTAATGCGGTGCGTACGGAACCTACTTTGCAGCTTGGAGCTTGTGCAGCCGCCCGGCCACGGCCCGCACCTTGCCCGGGGAGGCCTGCCAGACCGACAGCGCCGACAGCAGGCTGACGACGATGGCGATGCCGAAGGCGAGCGTGTAGTCGCCGGCGCGATCGTAGAGCAGGCCGGTCACCCACGGGCCGGCCGCGCCACCCGCCAATGCCGCGAGCATGATCATGCCGAAAATGCTGCCCTGGTGCCGGCCCTGAAAAATCTCGAACACCACCGCGCCCATGATCGAGGTGAGGCCGTAACCGAGCGCGCCTTGCGTGAACACCATCAGCCAGACCAGCCAGAACGAGGGTTGGAACTTCAGCGCCATCAGCGCCGCGAAGCAGATCGCAAAGCCGGCGCAGCTGATCGCCCACACCCATTCCCGCCCGATCCGGTCGGAGATATGGCCAAGGAAAATCTGGCCGGGGATGCCAAGCAGGCTGACGGCGCCGAGCGCCCAGACCGCAACGCTCGGGCTGAAGCCGATGTCGAGCAGGAATTTCGTTTGGTGAACCTGCACCGCGTACCAGATGTAGAGGCCGCAGAAATAGCCGAGCGCGATCCACCAGAAGCGTGCCGTCGCAACCGCCCGCCTCAGCGTCCAGTCGGTGGCGGCCCAGACGGGGTCGACGATGTTGGAGACCGGCCTTGCGGTCCCTGCGGCCGGCGCCGCGTCGCCGTCGGGCTGAAGGCCGATGTCTTCCGGGCGCTTGTGCAGGAGCAGGTTGATCGGCGCCAGCACGATCAGGATCATCAGGCCCATCGCGGTGCAGGCGGTGCGCCAACCGGTCTGCTCGATCATGTGCTGTACCCATGGCAGCAACGTCATCGAACCGATACCGACGCCGGCAAAGGCGATGCCGATGGCAAAGCCGCGCTTGCGGATGAACCAGTTCGGCAGGAACAGCGATTGGCCGGAATAGCCGAGACACACCGAGCCGGCGCCGACCATGACCCCGATCGTCAGATAGAGATGCCAGGGCTGGCTGGTGAGAGGCGCGAGCAGCAGCCCCCCGGCCATCAGCAACACGCCAAGCTCCATCACGGCGCGCGGTCCCGCGCGATCCATCAGCCGTCCGATCAACGGACTGGCCACGCCGGATGCGACGAACCCGAAGGAGAAAGCGCCCGCGGTGACGCCGCGTTCCCAGCCGAATTCGGAAATGATCGGCGGAAAGAACAGCGAGAAGGAGGTGCGCGCGTTGACACCGATCGCCATGGTGACGAACGTCACCGCAACCACAATCCAGCCGTAGAAGAACGGAAGCCGCATTTTTGTTTATTTCATCCCGGGCCGCCGCGTCCAGCGGTCGGCGTTGACGGCACCCTGCGGGGCCTCGCCCTTGATGATGGCGTTGACCTGCCGCACCGTTTCCAGCGACTGATATTCGATCGCCTGCGGCGTCAGGCCGCCGACATGCGGCGTCGCGACGACGTTCGGCAGCTTCGCCAGTTCCGGCGTCGGCATCTGGTCGGGCGCGCGGCCGACATCCATCGCAACGCCAGCGATGCGGTTCTCCAGCAGCGCCTTTGCGAGCGCGGCCTCGTCGACGAGATTGCCGCGCGAGAGATTGATGAAGACGGCGTGCTTCTGCATGCGCGCCAGTGCCGCCTCCCCGATCATCTTCTCGGTCTGCTCGTTGGCGATTGCGAGGCAGACGACGTAGTCGGAAGCCGCCAGGAGCTCGTCGAGGCCGAGTTGCTTGATCGCGCCGTCGCTGACATCAGCGAAGGGATCTGAGACCAGCACCTCCATGCGCATCACCTTGGCGATCTCGGCGAGATAACGACCGATGCTGCCATAGCCGATGATACCGATTGTGCCGCCGGCGAGCTGACGCCCCATTCGCGCCTCCGGCTTGCGGCCGGCATGGTAGTCGGCGCTGGCCCGCGACACGCCGCGCGACAGGTCAACCATGAAGCCGACCGCGAGCTCTGCAACCGCCTGCACGAAGCCGGGACCGGCACGCGTCACCAGCACGCCGGCCTGCGAGGCGGCATCGACATCGACGTTGCGGATGTCGACGGCGCAGCGGACGAAGGCACGCAGGCGCGGCAGTTGCGCAAATATCTCGCCGCGCCCTTCCGTCATGCGATCGGCGACGATGATGTCGGCGTCCTTTGCCGCGTTCACGAGGCTTGCCGCATCGAGCGCCCGGTCGTCTTCGTGCAGGATCACGTCCGCAATCGCCCGCAGGCCGCTCAGGCTGCGATCGCCGTAATAATTGCGGCGCATCTCCGGCGTGTGGGCCAGCAGGACTTTCACGGCGACACTCCCTCAGTAGCCGAACGCGCGCGGCAACGCGGTCGAGAGCCATGGTACGAAGGCGATGACGAGCAGGCAGAGAAACAGCAGGCCGAGATAACCCAGGATCGGCTTCACCGTCTGCTCGATTGGCACGTTGCCGATCAGGCAGGCGCCGTAGAGCCCAAGCCCGAGCGGCGGCGCAAACAGGCCGACGCCCATCGCGATCACCAGCACGACGCCGAAATGCAGCGGATCGATCCCGAGCTGCACCGCCACGGGAAGAAGCAGCGGGCCGAAGATGATGAGCGCAGCCGCGCCTTCCAGCACCGAGCCCATCACGATCAGCACGGCGATCGCGAGCAGGATGAACAGCCAGGTGCCGCTCGTTTTGGACAGTCCCAGCATGAAGTCGCCGACCGCGTGCGGCACCTGCTGCAAGGTCAGCGTGAACGCCAGCGATTGCGCGGCGGCGACGATGAACAGCACCAGCCCGGCTCGCGTCGCCGCCTGAATGAAACTATGCGTCGCCGATCTGAAGCTGAGCTCGCGGAATACGACGCTGCCGACGACGAGCGCGTAGGCGACCGCAAAGGCCGAGATCTCGGTTGCCGTGGCAAAGCCGCTCTTGAAGCCGAAGAAGATCATGAAGATCAGGCCGAATGAGGCGATCGCGCCGCTCCACAATCCTGACACCGGCACTTGCGGCTCGATTTCCTCGGCGGTCGCCGGCGTCTTGCCGAAGATGATGGAGAAGGCGATCAGCACCGCCGCCATCAGCGCCGCCGGCAGCAGCCCCGCCATGAACAGGCCGCCGATCGACAGGTTCGCGACAAAACCCAGAATGATCAGGTTGATGCAGGGCGGAATCGTCTCCGCCATCACCGCGGACGCCGCGAGCAGGGCCACCGCGCTGCCCGGATTCTGCTTCGAGCGGCGCGCCGCCGGGATCAGCACGGAGCCTACGGCCGCGACGTCGGCCATCTTCGAGCCCGAGATGCCGGAGAACAGCACCATCGAGGCCACCATCACCACGTTCAAGCCGCCGCGCATGCGGCCGACCCCGCGCTGCAACAGCTCGATCAGGCGCACCGACATGCCGTTGGCTTCCATGAGATAGCCAACGAGGATGAAGAACGGGATCGCGAGCAGCACGAAATTGTCGATGCCGCGCGCCATCTGCTGGGCGAAGATGACACCGGGCAGCGCGCCCTCGACCCAGATGAAGATCAGCGCGGCCAGCGCCAGCGCAAAACCAATCGGCAGGCCGCCGAACAGCGTGGCAAAGAAGCCGATCAGCATCAGCACGCCCGCCGACGGCACCGAGGACGGCGACAGATAATCCCAGGCGAGATAGAGGACGGTCACGACGCCGACCGCAACAAGGCCTCTCATGATCTCAGGCAGCGGCCGTGCGCAGAGATGGTCGATCGCGAACACCGTCATGAACAGCGCGCCGACGCCCATCGGATAGAAGGTCAGCTCCAGCGGCAGGCCGGAGCCGGTGGTCTGTCCCGCCGTCAGCGAGCCCAGCTTGATGGCGTTGTAGGCGACGTAGCCGGAGATCAGCACGACGAGCACGGCGCTGGCGGCGTCGACCAAGGTGCGTAGCCGCAGCGCCAGCAGATCGTGGAAGAAGGACACGCCGACATTCTCGCCGCGCGCGAGCGCACTTGCCGCGCCGAAGAAGGCCGATCCGACCATCAATCCGCGCGCGACGTCGTCCGACCATTCGACCGGCGCGTTGAAGCAGAAACGCAGCAGCACGGATCCACAGACGACCGCGAGATCGGCGGCCAGAAGGATGGCCGCGATCGCGTCGCTCAGGCGAAGCAGAAGGGCGATGCTTCCGTGGCGACCGCCCGCGAGCGGCACGGCTTCTGTCACCGCCATCTCAGGCTTGAGTCGAACGAATGATGTCGATGACGGCCTTGGACTCCGGGCGCGCCTTGATGAAGTTCTCAATCTGCGGCGCCACGCGCTTCTTGAACGCCTCGCGGTCGCATTCGGCCACGGTCACGCCCTTCTCGGTCAGAGCCGTCAGCGCTTCCTTCTCGACCGCAAGCCCATGGGCCCGCGTGTCGATCGCGGCCTTCTTCGCGGCGTCGAGAAACCCCTCGCGCAGCTTCGGATCCATGCGGTTGAAGGTCATGTCGCTGAAGTAGACCGCGAGCGGCGAGAAATTGTGCTGCGTCAGCGCATAGAACTTCGCCGTTTCGAAGAACTTGCTGGCGAGGATCGTCGGCGGATCATGCTCCAGGCCATCGAGCACGCCGGCCTGCAACGCCGTGTAGATTTCGCCGAACGCCAGCGGCGTCGCCGCTGCCCCCATCAGCCGCAGGCATTCCGTGATGACGGGATTCGGCAGCGTCCTGATCTTGAGACCGGCGAGATCCTCCGGAGTCTTCACCGGCTTCTTCGCAAAGACGCTGCGCGAGCCGAAATTATAGGCCCAGGCGATGATGCGGATGTTGCTGCCCTTGAGCAGCGCGTCCTCAATCGGCTTGGCGGCACCGGCGTCGAACGCCTTGGTCTGCTGCGGGAAGCTCGAGAACAGAAAGCCGAGGTCGTAGGTGCCGACCAGCGGCACCAGATTAGCCGAGATCGACGAGCCCGACACCATGAGGTCGATGACGCCGAGCTTCACCGAATTGATGACGTCGATCTCCTGACCGAGCTGATTGTCCGGGAAGAAGGCGACCTCGACCTGCTCGCCGAGCCCGTTGCCCTTCAGATTCTTGACGAGGTTGTCGTAGTAGACGCGGCCGTTGGCGAATTTCGGATCGTTCGGCAGCGAGGAGGAGCATTTCAGCTTCAGCGTCGCGGCTTCGGCGCGGCCGATGATGGCGGGAGAGAGCACGAGGCCGGCGGTCACTGCCGTCGACGACTTGATGAACGTGCGGCGGCTGACGGGCACGATGCTCATGGTGTCTCTCCCCGATATTTTTGTTCGCGGCCGCGGTCATAGCCATGGCCTGTTGCGCGAACTCTATGGCCAAAGCGACGGGGCAGGCAAGGGTTGCGGCCGGCGCAGCCGAGACGGGAGGAGAGCAAGGCGTGCCGGCAGAGATTGCAGCGAAAGGGCTATGTCTGCCGGGGTTTTCGATCTTGCCGCATCGCGACCGAACAGCTGGCTCCGCAAGATCGACGCGGATCGATCCAATTCAGGTATGGATCAATGCCGAACACAGATTGATGAGCTTTGGCTGCTGCACACACGTTGGCAGGTAACAAAAAGCTGCGGGACCGTGATCCCGCAGCTCTCGCGTTGCAATGATGCGACGACGTCAGCGCGACGACGCGACGCTCAATTGTCCATTCGCCGCCTCGACATCGCGTGAGAACCGCAGCGCGAAAGCGCCATCGCCGAGCAGAGCCTGCGCGGCCAGCGCGATCGCCCAGAACGCGGGGAATTCCCAGCCGCCCTTCGGATTGGTGAAGAAGAAGCCGGCGGCGCCGTGCACCGTGAAGATGGCTCCGAGCAGGATCGGAATCCCGGCCAGCGCCGCATAGCGAGTCCAGACACCGAGGATGAGAGCGATGCCGCTCAGCACTTCAACCGTCATGATGAGATAAGCGAGCTCCGGCGGGAAACCGAGGCTGCCAAAGAATTTTGCCGTGCCGGCCGGGGTGAAAACGAACAATTTCAGGCTGGCATGGGCCAGGAACAGCGCGCCCAGCGTCACGCGCAGCACCAGCGCGGCGTAGGGAGCGGTACGGGAATCGATCATGGTGGTCTCCATTGTTGGCCGCACCTATGATCTATTCTTATTAGGATGATAATCGGCTATTCTGAAAATATACTTCACACCAATGGAGTGAGATAGATGCTCGACCGGCTGACCAGCCTGGAAGTCTTCGCCAAGGTGGCGGCGAACGGCAGCCTGTCCGGTGCGGCCCGAGCGATGGGCCTGTCGCAGACCATGGTCACCAAGCACGTGGCCTCGCTGGAGGCGCGGCTCGGCATCAAGCTGTTCCACCGCACCACGCGGCGGCTGTCGATCACCGAAGCCGGCCGCCTCTATCTGGAATCCTCCGAGCGGATCCTTGCCGACATGGAGACGGCCGATGCCGCCGTCGCGCGGGAGCGCGCCGAGCCGCGCGGATTGTTGCGGGTCAACGTTCCCGTCGTGTTCGGCACGCGGCAGGTCGCGCCCCTCATGGCAGACTTCTCGGAACGCTACCCCGAGGTCATCATCGAGCTCGGCCTCAACGATCGCCTCGTCGACCTCGCCGAGGAAGGCTGGGACCTCGCGATCCGCATCGGACGCTTGCGCGACTCCAGCATGGTGGCGCGAAAGCTCGCGCCAAACCGCCTGGTGGTCTGTGCCGCCCCGTCCTATCTGGCAAAGCACGGCACGCCGCGCACCGTCGCCGACCTCGCCGCGCATAATTGTCTCGGCTACACGCTCACGCAGCAGGGCAGCGCCGCGGAATGGCCGTTCGGCGTTGATGGCGAGATCCGCATCCAGATCAGCGGCACCTTGCGCGCCAACAATGGCGATGCGCTGCGCGCCGCGACGCTGGCCGGCCTCGGCCTCGCCCGGCAGCCGACCTTCATCATCGCTGACGATTTACGCGCCGGCACGCTGGTCGCGCTTCCGCTCGATCAGCCGGAGATGCAGTCCTCCGCGGTGCATGCCGTCTACCTGCCCGATCGCCGGCCGCCGGCGAAGGTGCGCGCCTTCATCGATTTCCTCGCCGCACGCTTTGCGCCCGTTACGCCCTGGGACCGTGGGCTATTCTGACGGCGCACCCCGGCAGTCGCGCTGCCCAATTTTGCCGCAGCGCCTACGTGATCCAGTGCACAGACAGGGTCATGGCGCGCAACTAGAAAAGGTGACATCCTCGCGCCATTTCCAATGGAGGTGACACCATGCGCCGTCCACTTCTTTGTAATTTGATTGTTGCCTCCAGCCTCCTTGCGCTTTCGCAATTGATGACACCGACAGATGCCGCGGCCGAAGCGCGGCTTGCGCTGGTGATCGGCCAGTCCGCCTATCGCACGGTGCCGGAGCTACCCAACGCCGCCAACGACGCCAAGGGCATGGCGGAGCTGCTCGGCAATGCCGGCTTCAATGTCACCACGGCGCCAAACCTGTCACAGAACGAGATGCGCCAGACGATCTCCGATTTCGCCGGCAAGGTCAGCGCCAGCGGCGCCGATACCGTCGCGCTGGTGTTCTATGCCGGCCACGGCTTGCAGATCGACGGCGAGAACTATCTGGTGCCGGTCGATCTCGATCCCAAGCGCGAGGCCGACATTCCGCTCCAGGGCGTGCGGCTGAACGATCTCCTCAACACGCTCGGCGCGCTGCCGACGCGCGCGCGCATCTTCATGCTCGATGCCTGCCGCAACAATCCGTTCCCCGCGCTCAGCGGCGCCGGCCACGGGCTTGCGATCGTCGACACCAAGGCCGGCGCGCCCGGTTCCTTCATTTCCTATTCGACATCGCCCGGTGCGGAAGCCGAGGACGGCTCCGGCGCCGACAGCCCCTACACAACCGCGGCTTTAACGGTTGCCAAGCAACCGAACATCCCGATCGAAGAGGTATTCAAGCGCATTCGCATCTCAGTGGCACAATCGACGGACGGGCGGCAGATCCCTTGGGAAAGCTCGTCGCTGACGACCGACTTCAAATTCTTCGGCGACAGCAGCGGCCAGCCTCCTGCTCCGGGCGCAAACGCGATGGCGCTCGCCAGCGCCACGCGCAGTGTCGCGGACTGGCGCAAGGATTTGCAAGGCAAGGATGCCAAGGTCGCTTATGACCTCGTGATTGCCGACGACACCGTGGAAGCCTATCAGGCGTATGTCGAGCTTTACGCGCAGGCCTCCTACACGCCGCGTCTGCGCACCGTGCTGGAGCGGCGGCGCCAGATGCTGGCGTGGGACCGTGCGGTAGCGATCAACACCCGCGCCTCCTTCGAGGCCTATCTGGCAAATTGGGACAACAGCGATCTCGCCGCGACCGCGCGCCGGCTGCTGCTCCGCGTGCAGAACCGCAATTACAGTTTGCCCGTCGCAGCCGCTGCGGTCCCTGCTCCGATTGCCGTCGCGCTGGCGCCGACCTGTCCGTGCACAGCGCCGTCGACCCCGGCGACGCCGATCAATCCGATTGTCGCGCCTGTCATCAAGAAGCGCGTCGACGACACGCCGCCGAAGCGCAAGGTCGTCGACACGCCGCCGAAACCGCGCCGGCCGCCGCCTGACGAGGTCGTCGAGCGCGCCCCGCCGGGGCCATCGCCTGAAGCCGTCGGCGTCGGGATCGGTCTCGGAATTGGTCTCGGCATGGGCATGGGCGGCCATGGCGGAGGCATGGGACGCGGCGGCGACTACAACCGCGGCAGGTACTGAGGCTCCCGCGAGATACGGAGGACACATCTCTCCTCCGTCATTGCGAGCGCAGCGAAGCAATCCAGAGCCTTTCCGCGGTAGGATTCTGGATTGCTTCGCTGCGCTCGCAATGACGACGGATGTAGAGAATTTACGTCTACCGACTCCCAATCCGGAAATGCTGTAGTCTGATCGACCGACGCACGCTTCCGGGGATTCCACATCGATGCCGCAAGACACTCACGCCAAGCATGCATGGCCGCTCTTCCGCTCGCTCGCCTCCTATTCCCTGCCCGGCGATCTCATGGCGGGGCTGACGTTGGCGGCGATCGCGATCCCCGAGCAGATGGCGACCGCGCGGCTCGGCGGCTTCGCGCCGCAGATCGGCTTCTTCGCCTTCATGGCGGGCTCGCTCGGCTTTGCACTCCTCGGCGGCAACCGATTCCTGTCCTGCGGCGCCGATTCCACGATCACGCCGATCTTCGCCGGCGGGCTTGCAGCGCTCGCCGCTGCCGGCTCACCCGAATATCAGGGGCTCGCGATCGCGCTGGCGCTGATGGTCGGCGCAATGATGCTGGCCGGCGGCGCGTTTCGGCTCGGCGGCATCGCCAACCTGCTGTCGATGCCGGTGATGGTCGGCTTCCTCGCCGGCATCTCCGTCCACATCATCGTGTCGCAATTGCCTGGCGTGCTGGGACTGGAATCGCCGAGCGGGCCGACGCTCGATCGCATCGGCGTGCTCGCAACCGAGCTCGGCCGCACCAATCCCGTGACGCTCTGCATCGGTTTCGGCGTGCTGGCCGTGGTCATTATCTCCGAAAAAATCAGCGCAAAGATCCCCGGCGCGCTGGTCGGGCTCGCCGCAGCGACCCTGGCCACGATCGCACTCGGCCTCGAGAGCAAGGGCGTCAACGTCGTCGGCAGTGTGCCGGGCACGCTGCCGCGGCCGACCCTGCCCGAGCTTGCACCGGAGCTCTGGGTGCGCCTCGTGCCACTCGCTTTCGTCATCACGGTCGTCGTGATGGTGCAGACCGCGGCAACGACTCGGTCGTTTCCGTCCGATCCCGATAAGCCCGCCGATGTCGATCGTGACTTCCTCGGCGCCGGCGCCGGCAGCGTCCTGTCAGGCCTGTTCGGCGCATTTCCGGTCAATGCGAGCCCGCCGCGCACGGGCATCGTCGCCGAGACCGGCGGGCAATCGCAGCTTGCGGGCCTTGCGGCTGCAGTGATCGTATTGTTGTTGCTCGCGTTCGGAACGGGGCTGCTGCAGCACGTCCCGGATGCAGCCCTTGGCGGCATCCTGCTGTTCGTCGCGCTGCGCATCATCCGCATCAAGCAGATCCTCACGATCTATCGCCAGTCCTTCAGCGAATTCCTGCTGATCGTCGCCACCGCCGCGCTGATCATCGTGCTGCCGATCCAGCAGGGCGCGTTCCTCGGCATCGTGCTGTCGCTGCTGCACGGCATCTGGAGCACGACGCGCGCAAGGCTCATCGAGTTCGAGCGCGTGCCGGGCACCACGATCTGGTGGCCGGCACATCCGCACATCACCGGCGAGCGCATCGCCGGTGTCGCCGTGATCGGGCTTCAGGCACCGCTGTCCTTCCTCAACGCACCGGGCTTCCGCAGCGACGTGACCAAAGTCCTGGGCACGGCGACGCCGCAATTGCTGGTGCTGGAGGCAAGCGGCATGGTCGAGATCGACTTCACCGCCGCGCAGATCCTGCTCGACGTCTTCAAGACGTGCAATGAACAGGGCGTCACGGTCGCGCTGGCGCGGCTGGAATCGGTGCGCGCGCAGGATGCGTTCGAGCGCTTCAAACTGTTCGATGTGCTGCCGAAGGAGCACGTCTTCCACAGCGTGGATGAGGCCGTCCGCAAGCTGGCGAAATAGCAGCGTTCACTGCAACAGCACGGGATAGTCCCGCTGCACCGCCTCGCGGATCCAGCTGGCCTGGATCGCGCGCGACAAAATCTGCCCGGTCTTGATGTCATTGGCCTTCATGCAGAGATCGACGATGCGGCGGACCGCGTCGTCGCGCATCAGATCGTCGGAGATCTTCATCGCGATTTCCATCGCGGCGCGCGCCGCACGTTCATAGCGTTCGCTCTCGCGCCTGTCGTTGCGCGCCGAACCTCCGACCGTCGCTGCGCTCGCAGTCGCAGCGTCACAAATGGTGCGGATGCGCGCGGCGGCTTCGATGTCGCCGAGCGGGCCCTGGATCACCTCGTCCCAGACGTCCCCCGGCTTCTGCTTCGCGAACCACTTCATCACCCCGCCACCCGTGGTCTTCCCGCCGCCGTATTGTCGTGCTTCAGTCCACCCAGCATAGAGAACCGCAGCGAGATCGGCGAGGCGGTTTTTTGCGCCACACTCCTTGGCTCGCGACGCATTCAGGACGTCCGACGTGGCCCGATCGCCTCGAATTGCGCTTTCTGCTCGTCGTTCAGCGTGGCGTAAAAATCCTCCAGCGCCGCGCGAACCGATTTGACGCCATCGACCATTACGTCGAGCCGCTTGCGGACCGCGGCCATGCGCGCCGGCGGCGTCATCACATCGTTGGGCTGGCAGGCCGCCTTGAGCGATGCACTGACCTTGCCGCTGGTATCCTGCAGCACCTGTAGCGCAGCGCGCTGGGTGTCGTTGGGATGAAGCCTCGCCTCGATGTCGGCTCCGGGCCAATCGAGCGCAGCAGACGCCCCGCAATTCTGGACCAGCGATCCATTGGTATTGCCGGAAGCGGTGGCGCGACGCTGATCTTCGGCCAGCGCATTGAAGCGCGCCTTCTGCTCGTCCGTGAGCGAGCCATAGAATTTATCCAGTGCGGGCTGAACGAGATCGACGGCTTTCGCCATCGCCTCGATACGCTGTTGCATCGCCGCCAGCCGACCGGGCGCCGTCGCCGCAACCTGCGCCGGACAGGACGCCCGGATCATCCCCGCCGCCTGGATCGAGGCATTGCCGAGCTCGTCGAGGCTTGCACCTTGCGTCTCCGTCGGCTGCACCGCGGCTGCGATCTGGTCGATCGGCAGGCCGACGATTTCGCGGCGGTCGCTGCCGCAAAGCTGATCGAGCGCAACGCCTCGCGCTTGCCGTCGTCCCTGCGGCCGCTGCGGCAGATAGGCCGACAGGCCGTCATAGCCATAGGGCCCGAAGATGCCGGCATAGATGTCCGGGTAGCCGTAGCCCCAGAAGCCCAGACCGTCGCCCCAGATCGTGTAGTCGTAGAGATCGTTATAGGCGAACGGCCAGAACAACGGTCCGACCCAGCCATAGCCGCCCCCCGCATGTTGCCACCATCCGCTGCTTGCGCCATGCCAGCCGGCAAGTGCGGCCGCGGCTGCGATCTGGGCCCGCGCCGCCGGATTGCTGATCAGTCGGCCGTTGCGGAACGCGCTGGAGTGCGCGTTGAAGGCATTGCGGAAATGCGCAGGACGGACGCCCGCATTGCGGATCCGACCGAAGTTCGGACCACCATGTCGAGCTCCGGCTGCGAACCGCACCCCGCCATGATGCCCGCCGCCATGCCCGTGTCCGAAGCCATGACCGCCAAAATGGCCGCCACCATGATGGCCACCGCCATGCCCACCGCCATGGCCACCACCATGACCACCACCATGTCCGCCGCCATGTCCGCCGCCGCCCTTTCCCAGAGCCGCGCCTGCCAGCATGCAGGCAAGCGCCATCACGGCAATTCCAATGACCGGTCGCAACATCGCATCCTCCCGCAGAGCCGCGCCATTAAGGCATCGGAAGTTGACGGGAATTGGAACCGGCGTGGTGGGCGAAAGTTCCGCGACCGCGATGCAGCGCCGTGCGCTACGCCTCCGGCACGATCTTGCCGGGGTTGAAGATGTTTTGCGGATCGAGTGCCTTTTTCAGCGCACGCATCGCATCCAGCGCCTCTGGGCCCAGCTCGGCCTTGAGGTATTTTTGCTTGCCCTGGCCGATGCCGTGCTCGCCGGTGCAGGTTCCGTCCATCGCCTGCGCACGCTCGACCAGGCGATGCATGAACTCCTCGCCGCGCGCCATCTCGGCCGCGTCGTTGGTGTCACACACCAGCGAGCAGTGGAAATTACCGTCGCCGACATGGCCGACGATCGGCGACAACAGGTTGAGCCGCTCGAGATCTTCCTCGGTCTCGCTGACGCAATCAGCAAGCCGCGAGATCGGCACGCAGACGTCGGTTGCGACCACGCCGATGCTGTCGCCGGGCCGCAGCGCCTTGACGGACCAATAGGCATCGTGCCGCGCCTGCCACAGTTTTGTGCGATCCTCCGGCTTGGTGGTCCAGGAGAAATCGCCGCCGCCGCAATCCCTGGCGATCTCGCCGAACGCCTTCGACTGCGCATCGACCTCGATCTCGCTGCCGTGAAATTCCATCAGCAGCAGCGGCGTCTCCGGCAGCGTCAGCTTCGAATACGCATTGCAGGCCTTCACCTGCGCGGCGTTGAGCAGCTCGATGCGCGCCACGGGAATTCCGGTCTGGATCGCCATGATCACGGCCTGACACGCCCCATGCACGGTCACGAACGACACTGCGGCCGCCGCGATCGTCTCGGGAATTCCGCGCAGCCGAATGGTCAGTTCGGAGATGATGCCGAGGGTGCCTTCGGCGCCGACGAACAGATGCGTCAGGTCGTAGCCGGCGGATGATTTCTTGGCGCGCGTGCCTGTGGTGATGATCTCGCCGTCGCCGCGCACGACCTTCAGCGCCAGCACGCTGTCGCGCATGGTGCCGTAGCGCACCGCATTGGTGCCGGAGGCGCGCGTCGAGGCCATGCCGCCGAGCGAGGCGTCCGCGCCGGGATCGATCGGGAAGAACAGGCCCTGGTCGCGCAGATGCTCGTTGAGCGCCTTGCGGGTGACGCCGGGCTGGATCACGCAGTCGAGATCCTCGGCATGCACCGCGAGCACCTTGTTCATGTCGCGCAAATCGATCGAGATGCCGCCGGCGGGCGCGTTGACCTGGCCCTCGAGCGAGGTGCCGGTGCCGAAGGCAATCACGGGCACGCCGTTGCTGGCGCAGATCCGCACCACGTCCTGGATGTCGGCGGTCTCCTGCGCCATCACCACGCCGTCCGGCGGCTGGTTGACGATCCATGTGGTGGTATGGCCGTGCTGCTCGCGGACGGCCTGCGAGGTGATGAGGCGGTTGCCGAAGCGTGCGGCAAGCTGCTCCAGCGCGCTTGCGAGGGCTTTCGGCGACGGCCGCGGCGGATTATTGGTGATGGTCGTACCCACGGACACTCCTCCCGACACAGGAAACCGTGGCAAAGGACATCTCACCGGTCAAGTCAAGCGACCGGACGCATAGCCAGGGAATGAGACATGCCGGAGAGTGCCGCCACCGCCCCTACGCCTAAGCCGTTCCGCAGCTCGATCATGCAGATCGAGCCGCAATGGATCGACTATAACGGTCATCTCAACATGGCCTATTACAACGTGATGTTCGACCGGGCGATCGACGAACTCTGGCTCGAGCTCGGGATAGGGCCCGCCTACAAGAAGGAGCGCCACGGCTCGACCTTCACCGCCGAATGCCATGTGCGGTACTTGCGCGAAATTCACCTCGGCGATCCCGTGCAGATCTTCGTCTGGCTGCTCGAAGCCGATGACAAGCGGCTGCACACGTTCGAGGAGCTGCGGCACGCCACTGAAGGCTGGCTGTCGGCGACGTCGGAGAACATGTCGCTGCACATGGACATGAATGCGCGGCGCGTTGCGCCGTTTCCGTCCGACATCCAGGAGCGTATCGCAGGGGTTGCCAAGGCCCACGGCGCCGTGCCGCGGCCCGAGGGCATCGGCCGGAACGTATCGATGCCCTCGAAACGGTGAGCGCCGCTAGATCCTGGTGCGGCGGCGGGCAACGCCGAACACGGCCGAAACCAGGAACAGAATGACCGCGATGAAGAAGATGACCTTGGCGATCTCGACCGAAGCGCCGGCGATGCCGCCGAAGCCCAGGATCCCGGCGATCAGTGCGATAATCAGAAACGTCACAACCCAGCCAAGCATGGTCAAACCCTCGTCTTGATGTCTGTCTGCGTTCGGCGCGGCTGGCCGCGCCACCTGACGAGACAATCTCGACGCGGAAACGATGGTTCCGGCTCGTGCAGGAGCGAAATTCGCGCCGGCGTCAGGAACAAATTGGCCTGCCGCGCACGTGGAAAACCCGTTCCGGCCGCCCCATATAGGCAGCAATCCCTGTTATGAAGGCTCCCTTCCGCGACCCCGCGGTGCCATCGTGGGGCCAATGATTCGCATGACCGAGCCGAGCAAGATCACAGGCGTCCCCGACCATCAGCCCGCAGCCGGCGGCATCGCCGCGCGTGCGCGCGCCTCCGTGGGTCCGAAATACCTGACCGGGCTCAATCCCGAGCAGCGCGACGCCGTGGAGACACTGGATGGCCCGGTTCTGGTGCTGGCCGGCGCCGGCACCGGCAAGACCCGCGTGCTGACCACCCGCATCGCCCACATCCTGAGCCAGGGCCGCGCCCGCCCCTCCGAGATCCTGTCGGTGACCTTCACCAACAAGGCCGCGCGCGAGATGAAGCACCGGCTCGGCCAGATGCTCGGGCAGGCCGTCGAAGGCATGCCGTGGCTCGGCACCTTCCACTCCATCGGCGGCCGCATCCTGCGGACCCATGCAGAGCTGGCACAGCTCAAGTCGAACTTCACCGTGCTCGACACCGACGACCAGGTGCGGCTGCTCAAGCAGTTGCTGCAAGCCGACAACATCGACGACAAGCGCTGGCCGGCGCGCATGCTGGCCGGGCTGATCGACGGCTGGAAGAACCGCGGCCTGACGCCGTCGCAGGTGCCATCAGGCGAAGCCGCCGTCTTCGCCAACGGCAAGGGCGGCAAGCTCTATGCGAGCTACCAGGAGCGGCTGAAGATCCTGAACGCCGCCGATTTCGGCGACCTGCTGCTCGAAGACATCCGCATCTTCCGCGAGCACCCGGATATTCTCCGGCAGTACCAGCAGCGCTTCAAATACATCCTGGTGGACGAATATCAGGACACCAACGTCGCGCAGTATCTGTGGCTGCGGCTGCTGTCGCAGGCGCCCTCCTCTTTCACCTCTCCCCGCGTGCGGGGAGAGGTCGATTTGCGAAGCAAATCGGGTGAGGGGGACTCTCCAAGCACCGCGCTCGCGGAGACTCCCCCTCTCCCCGCAAGCGGGGAGAGGGAGAAAACCAAAAACATCTGCTGCGTCGGCGACGACGACCAGTCGATCTATGGCTGGCGCGGCGCCGAGGTCGACAACATCCTGCGCTTCGACCACGATTTTCCCGGCGCAAAAGTCATCCGTCTCGAGCGCAACTACCGCTCGACCGGCCACATCCTCGCGGCCGCCTCGCACCTGATCGCGCATAACGAAGGCCGGCTCGGCAAGACACTGCGCACCGAGGACCAGGACGGCGAGAAGGTGACGGTGACGGGCTCGTGGGATTCGGAAGAGGAAGCCCGCGGTATCGGCGAGGAGATCGAGCAGATTCAGCGCCAGGGCGAGAAGCTCAACGAGATCGCCATTCTCGTACGCGCGTCCTACCAGATGCGCGAATTCGAAGACCGTTTTGTCACGCTCGGCCTGCCCTATCGCGTCATCGGCGGCCCACGCTTCTACGAGCGCGCCGAAATCCGCGATGCGCTGGCTTACCTGCGCGTGATCAATTCGCCGGCCGACGATCTCGCCTTCGAGCGTATCGTCAACGTGCCCAAGCGCGGGCTTGGCGATGCCACCGTGCAGATGCTGCACGACCACGCCCGCAAGCGCCGCATTCCGCTGTTCGAGGCGGCGCGGGCCGTGGTCGAGACCGACGAGCTGAAGCCGAAGGCGCGCGGCAGTCTGCGCGACGTCGTCGCCCAGTTCGACCGCTGGCGCGCCCAGCGCGAGGTCACCGCCCACACGGATCTCGCCCAGATCGTGCTCGACGAGAGCGGCTACACCGAGATGTGGCAGAAGGACCGTTCGGCGGACGCCGCAGGCCGGCTGGAGAACCTCAAAGAGCTGGTGCGCTCGATGGAGGAGTTCGAGAACCTGCAAGGGTTTTTGGAGCACATCTCCCTGGTGATGGACCGCGACAGCGGCGCCGATGAGGACGCGGTGTCGCTGATGACGCTGCATTCGGCCAAGGGCCTCGAATTCGACAACGTGTTCCTGCCCGGCTGGGAGGAAGGCCTGTTCCCGAGCCAGCGCACGCTGGACGAACAGGGCCGCGCCGGCCTCGAGGAAGAGCGCCGGCTCGGCCATGTCGGCCTCACCCGCGCGAGGCGGCGCGCGAAAATCTATTTTGCGACCAACCGCCGGATCCATGGCACCTGGTCGACCACGATCCCGTCGCGCTTCCTCGACGAATTGCCGGCGGCCAATGTCGAGATCACGGAGTCCAAGGGCGGTTCAGCCTGGGGCGGCACCGGCGGCTACGGCGCCTCGCGCTTCGACGACATGGAGGCGTTCGGCTCGACCTATTCGACGCCGGGCTGGCAGCGCGCCCAGGCCAACCGCAACAAAGGCGGCAGCCGCAATGGCGGCGGCGGACGCGGCGGCTTCGAGGAAGAGGCCTCGAATTTTTCGTCCTCTTCGTCATCTGGCCCCGATTTCGGCAGCTTCTCCTCGCGCCGCCGCGGGCCGCTGACGATCGAGGGCGAGCTGGTCGCCAAATCGACCGGCACGACATCCGAGTTTTCGCTCTCCGACCGTGTCTTCCACCAGAAGTTCGGCTACGGCCGCGTCACCAGGATCGACGGCAACAAGCTCACCATCGCCTTCGACAAGGCCGGCGAGAAGAAGGTCGTGGACAGCTTTGTGCAGCGGGCGTGAGTACACCCGCGTCGCCCGCATTTAACCCCGGCGGCTACGTTTTAGTGTTCCGGTCAGATGATTCCTTGGGGAGAAAGTCATGCTGACCGCAAGCCGCGACATTATTCGTCGTCTGGAGCGAGAGGGCTGGAAACTCGTGCGTGTGACCGGGTCGCATCACGTGTTCAAAAGTCCCGCTTCGGGCGAAACGATCGTCGTTCCGCATCCCAAGAAGGACTTGGGAAAGGGCTTGGTCCGTGCCATTTATAAGGGGGCGGGCTGGAAGCCCGATTGAGGTCGATATGGCTCACTACATTGCCATCATTGAGGACGCAGGCCCGGACCACGCCGTCGGCGTGTGGTTTCCAGACCTACCCGGCTGCATTTCTGGCGGCGACGACATCGACGAAGCCTTGGAGAATGCACCGGAAGCGCTTGAGCTCTACGCGCAGGAGCTGATCGGGGACGGCCGCCAGCTTCCCTCGCCGAGGACGTTGACCGAACTTAAGGCCGATCCAGAGGTTGCCGAGGACCTCAGGAACTACATGGTCGCCCTGATAGAGTTGCCTAGCCGCGCTCACGCTGCCGAGTGAGGACTGTTCGCCGCATTGGCCGGACTCTCGACAATTCCCGGGCGAACGCCCCTTGACCATGGCGAACTTCCCCGTATCAGATGCAACCATGGTCCGGGGCTCCATCACACTGATCGTCCTTGCATTGGGGATGCCGTCGCTTGCGACGGCGGAGACCATGAGCTTTGGCGATTCGATCGGCCTGCTGGCAAAAAGCTGCGGTGCGGAAATCGTCGCCAATTGCCGCGGCGTCAATCCGGATTCCACCCGGCTGAAGGAGTGCCTGTCCCGCAACCGGGACGTGCTCTCCCAGCAGTGCCAGAGCGACTACCTCACCGCGTTCGACGCCATCCAGAAGCGCGTCGCCGCCCGTGTCACGGTCGCGAACGCCTGCCAGCGCGAGATCGTCAAGGTCTGCGGCGGCTCGACCAAGGAGACCAGCAAGTCGGTCCCCTGCCTGATCTCGACGCCCAAGGGCATCAGCAACAACTGCCTGAAGGCCGTCGACGACGCGGGGTACCGATGATGCGCGCAGCCGGGCACATCACCGCCGGACTCGGTTTCGCATTGGGCCTCGCTCTGCTCGCGGGCGCAGCAGGCGCACAGACGGCGCCGACCCGTGACGACATCGTCGGCAAGCTCAATCATTTCGAGGAGGCCCCCGAGCTCGACCTTCCCGCGCTGAAGCAGCAGGTGATGGAGCGAGCCAAGGCCAGGATCAAGAACGATCCGGGTCCGGTGAACCGGCCGCTGATCGCGCCCGATCTGGCCAAGCTGCCCGCCTTCAACGCCCAGATCCAGTTCGACGCCGACACGCCGATCATCCAGCCGGACTCCTACCAGACCGTCGGCCGGATCGCCGACGCAATGGTTCACGCCTCGCTGCTGCCCTACACGTTCCTGATCGCCGGCCATGTCGAGTCCAATCAGAAGACGCGGGAAGCCAACGCGATCCTGAGCCAGCGCCGGGCGGATGCAATCCGTGACGTGCTGGTGAACACATTCAAGATTTCGACCAAGCGGCTGCAGCCGATCGGCCTCGGCGAGGAGCAGCTCCTCGACCGCGCCAAGCCGACCTCGGCGGTCAACGGCCAGTTGCAAATCCTGACCTTTGCCAAAGTGCCCGAAGATGCGCCTGCGCATCCCACAGCAGCACCTGCGCCTGCGACGAAAAAGCCCGCCAAGAAACATTGAGCGCACGGCCTTTGCGCACGGCGGAACCCGTTGAAGTCTTGGCTGATTTGTGACCTGTCTCACAGCGCGACAGCGCGGTCCTGCGCGACAATAGCGCCAGTTTGTGCACTGCCCTATCAGGTGCTATAGGCAGTCTTCGCCCTTCCCCGACCCCGTGCCGCATGAGACCAAGATGGCTGGCCATTTTCAACGCCAACTGGCCGATTATGTCGAATACCATCGCGATCCCTGGAATTGCGCGATGCATGTGGTCGGCATTCTCCTGCTCTTCACCGGCGCGACGCTGCCGCTGACGCTGGTCCATTTCTCCGTGTTCGGCGTCGAGGTCAGTCTGGCGGTGATTCTGGCCCTGCCCGTGCTGGTCTACTGGCTGATGCTGGACGCCGGGGTCGGGCTCGGCATCCTCGTGTCGATGATCGTGCTGCTTTCGGTCGCAACCGCGATCGGCAATCAGGTCTCGCTTGCCATGATGTGGTCGATTTTTGCGGTGCTGATCGTGCTCGGCGTCGCATCGCAGATCGTCGGCCACAGGGTGTTCGAGGAGCGGCAGCCGTCGATGGTCGACCACCCCACGCATTTTCTGCTTGGACCGATGTTCGTGATGGCAAAATTTTACATTGCACTGGGTTTTCGTCGCGACCTTGCCGCGATTCTCGCGCCTCTTCCGAGCAACTCCCTTTCAACCCGATAGCTTTCTCGAAGCGGAACAGCAAAACCTACTTCATGACTCTCGTACTGGTTACCGGTGGCAGCGGTTTCATCGGACAGCATCTCGTCGAAGCGCTCCGCGCCCGTGGGCAGCGGGTACGTGTTCTCGACGTGCGGCCGCCGGCCACCGCGAACGCGGACGTTGAATATGTGCACGGCTCGGTGCTGGACGGCGCCGCGGTCGATGCTGCGCTTTCCGGGATAGACCAAGTCTATCACCTCGCCGGCCTGCCCGGCATGTGGGTCGCCAACAAGCGGGATTTTCATGACGTCAATTTCCGCGGCACCGAGGTCGTGCTTGCGGCTGCGATGAAGCGCGGTGTGTCGCGCTTCCTGCACTGCTCGACGGAATCGATCCTGTTTCCTTATGCGAACCTCGACGGCGTTGCCGCCGAGGAGGCGCTGCAGCCGGCCGACGCGATGCCCGGCGCCTACACGCGCTCGAAGTCCCTCGCCGAGCACCACGCGGCGAAGGCCGCATCCACTGGCTTTCCGCTCGTGATCGGCACGCCGACCATGCCGATCGGCCCCGCCGACCACAATCTGACGCCGCCCACCGCAATGCTGTGGTACTTCCTGCAGAAGAAGGTGCAGCCGCATCTCGACTTCCTGGTCAACCTCGTCGACGTTCGCGACGTCGCCATGGGCCTGGTGCTGACGATGGAGCGCGGCCGCACCGGCCAGCGCTACATCCTCGGCGGCGATTGCGTCAGGCTCGGCCAGATCCTGCGGATGATGTCAGCGATGAGCGGACGGCGGCAATATCCGGTGGTCGTTCCCGGCAAGATCGCCGAGCTCTCCGCCATCATGCTGGAATCGATCTCCGACCGCATCACGCGCCGTCCGCCCAACGGCACCGCCGAGGGCGTGCGCATCGCGCTTGCCGCGAGCGACCTTTCAATTGGCAAGGCCCGTAACGAGCTCGGCTATGCGCCGCGCCCGATCGAGCCGGTGCTGCGCGAAACCATCACCCATCTGCTCGCCCGCGGCGGCCAGGCCGCGTCCAATGCCATCGAGCATCACGCACTGTCGTCGCGCGCGAGCTGATCTGCTCCCCAACCCAAAGAACCTTTCCGCATGTCCTTCGATTTCAGCAAGCTTCTCTCTGTCGCCTGGGGCGGCTGGACCACGACCTGGCCGACCGAACTCCTGGCCCTGATCTGGCTCGCCTTTCTCGCCAGCTGGGTGGGCGCCTCGTTCTGGCAGGGCCGCACCAAGAAGCAGGTCATGACGCTGGAGTCGCAGCGCTATCGTCTGCCGATCCTGGTCGGCGGCATCCTGTACACGCCATGGATTGCGGAAGTCATGGGCTGGAAGCCGCTCTGGGTGCTCAGCAACACGGGCATCTCCATCGCCGCGGTTCTCTCGGTCGCCGGCATCGCCTTCGCCTGGTGGGGGCGGCTGCATCTTGGAAAGTTTTGGTCCAACACCATCACCCACAAGGAAGACCACCGCGTCATCGACACCGGCCCGTACGGCATCGTGCGGCACCCGATCTACACCGGGCTGATCTTCGGCATGCTCGTCACCGGCATAGCGATCGGTACAGTGACGACGATCCTCGGCGCAATCCTGATCTCACTCGGCATGTGGCAGAAGGGCCGGATGGAAGAGGTGTTTTTGTCGAAGGAGCTCGGCGAAGATGCCTACGGCGCCTATTGCCGTCGCGTCCCGATGATCATCCCCTTCCTCTCGCCGCGCTGAAGTTTAGTCTCGTGTCCCGGACGCGTTGCAACGCTCTTGGCGTTGCGACGCAGAGCCGGGACCCAACAGATGGCGGTCGTAAGATGGGCCCCGGCTCAGCAGCGCACCGCGGAAGGCGCGCTACGCTGCGTCCGGGGCACAGCGCACAGTTCGACGCGCTGATGGGAACCGCCCCCTTCGCGAAGCTGAAGCAGCGCACGGTCGCGCGCGTCTATCACCTCCTCTCCAGGGAGGCCGCGCTCGCGCCGAACATCCGTCACCTCGATCGTTTCCGCGCGCCGCGACGGCTGGAGCTGCAGGTCCGCCGCTAGTCCCCTCGCCCATGCAAATTCGATCAGCAGCCATTCCACGGGAATAGACCTCCGCGGAGTTCCGCCGCGGTTGACCTTTTGACCGCGACCCAGTTGGATGCGCGCGCAAAACGGCACGGCGACAGTTCATCGTCGATCTGGAGAGTTCGACGATCAGGCAGAGATCAGGTCCTGGCCCGCGCGGGGCTTTGGGCGATCCGCATTGGACAGCGCCGCAGGGTTCGACAGGGGATTTTCATGACATTTTCCAGCATCTTTGCGCAGTTCGTCGCGTTCGTGGGCGGCATCGCGCTGCAATGGCGAAAGCTGTCGGGCACCACACCCGCGCCGGCCTGGGGCCAAGCGCCGGCGATTCCCGAAGCGAAGCCGCAAGGCGCGCTGCCGACGTTGAAGATGCCGACCGCCCGCGGCTGGAGCGAGGGCCAGAAGCCGACGGCCGCACCCGGGCTCAAGGTCAATGCGTTTGCGACCGGGCTCGACCATCCACGCTGGATCGAGGTGCTGCCCAATGGCGACGTGCTGATCGCGGAAGCGACGCAGATCGCGGGCGCCCCGAGGTCGGTGTTCCACTACGCGATGCAGGCGACGATGCGGCGCGCCGCGGCGCTCGGCGAGTCCGCCAACCGCATCACGCTCCTGCGCGACAAGGACGGCGACGGCATCGCTGAATATCGCGGCGCCTTCATGGAGAACCTCAGCCAGCCGTTCGGCATGGCGCTGGTCGGCGACACCTTCTATGTCGGCAACACCGACGGCGTGATGGCCTTTCCTTACGTCGCCAATGCCGATCGCATCACCGCGCCGGGCAAGCGGCTCACCACCTTCAAGCCGAGCGGCCACTGGACGCGCAGCCTGCTCGCCAGCCCCGACGGCAAGAAGCTCTACGCCGGCGTCGGCTCGCTCAGCAACATCGCCGAGATGGGCATGGAGGTCGAGGAAGGCCGCGCCGCGGTCTACGAGCTCGATCTCACCGCCGGCACGCATCGCATTTTTGGTGCAGGACTGCGCAACCCGGTTGGACTCGCGTGGGAGCCGAACACGAACGTGCTCTGGACCGTCGTCAACGAGCGCGACGGGCTCGGCGACGAGACGCCGCCGGACTACCTGACCTCGGTGCGCGACGGCGGCTTCTACGGCTGGCCCTATTGCTACTGGGGCAAGACGGTGGACGACCGCGTGCCGCAGGATGCAGCGATGGTCGCCAAGGCGCTTCAACCGGACTACGCGCTCGGTGGCCACACCGCTTCGCTCGGCCTGTGCTGGATGCCTGCCGGCACGCTGCCGGGCTTCCCTGACGGCATGGTGATCGGCCAGCACGGCTCGTGGAATCGCAGCACGCTATCCGGCTACAAGCTGGTGTTCATCCCGTTCGAGAACGGCAAACCCTCCGGCCACGGTCGCGACATCCTGTCGGGCTTCCTGTCCCCGGACGAGAAGGAATCCTACGGCCGCCCGGTTGGCGTCGTGATCGGCCCTGACAAGAAGTCACTGCTGATGGCCGATGACGTCGGCAACGTGATCTGGCGCGTCACCGGCGCTTAGAGAGTTACGTCCCGACGCAAAGCGTGGCGCGCTGCTTGCGCAGCAGCGCGATCACGGACAGCGCGGTGATCATCCCGGTCTTGGGATTTTCGGATGGGATGTTCTCGATGCCCATCGAGAACCGCGCCGAATCCGCTTCGACCTCGATGCGGTGAACATTGCGCGTCACAGTGGGGTCGGCCCAAACCTGCATCCGGGTGCGATCGGGGCCGATACCCGCCAGCGACAGCGCAACGGCGACATTGACGTTCGCCGGGAAGCCCTTCGCCGCGTCGCGCGCGCTGCCCTCGAACAGTTTTAGCGGCTCGCGCAGATTGTCGAGATCGATCTTGTTCTGAACGATGAACGGTGCGCCCTTCAGCCCGTCGATCGGCTTGCGCGTGACCATCTTCACCGAATGAATGGTGCCGACCGCAGCTGCGTTGACCGCATCGAGCCCGACCAGCGCACCGGTCGGGACGAGGATGCGGCCGCCATTGGAGCGGGCGATATCGACGAGATCAAAATTATCGAGCAATCCGCCAACGCTGACCACGACCGCGGACCTGCCGCGCGTCACCGCCGGCTCGACGATGGAGCGCAGCTGGCTGCTCGGCGCGCATTCGACCACGATGTCGGCGGCGTCGCCGAGCTGGTCGATCGGCAAAACCTGCGGCGGACGGCGCAGGCTGCTCAGGAAGCTCTGGTGTTTCGCGGGATCGCGTACCGCCACGGCAGAGAGCGTCAGCCCCTCAATGCCCTGATCAAGCGCAGCTGCAATCTTGCTGCCGATCGAGCCCAGGCCTGCGATGGCAACCCGCAATTCGTTCTGAGCCTTCTGATCAGTCATCGCATCCACCGTTTGTCCAGGCCACTGTCATAGCCGCTCACGCTTCCCGCGCATAGCTGCGCAGGCGCGCCTCCAACACCGACAGCATCGCATCGCGGGCCGGATCGCGCGATCCGCGCAACCAGGCCGCTGCCAGCGGCAGCCGGCCGACAGGGCCGCTCTGCTTCGGACGGAGCGGTACGAAGCGTACGCCGGAGACCGCCATCCGCGTGGTCCAGCGCGGCACGATCGCAACCCCGAGCTTCGTTGCCACCAGATGGATGATGGTCTGCTTCTCGTCGGCCACCTGCACGATGCGCGGCATCAATCCGGCCTGCTCGAACAGCTTTATCGTGAGGTCGTGGCTGTGCGGCCGCGAGCGACGGTCCGGGACCAGCATCGGCTCGTCGGCGATGTCGGCCAGCGTGATCGACTTGCGCGTAGCGAGCGCGTGGCGCTGCGGAAACGCCACGATCGCGGTCTCCTGAAGCAGAGGCCGGAACTCCAGCCGCTTGTCCGGCCGGTCGGGCGGACGAACGAAGGCGAGATCGAGCGCGCCGGTCAGGATTTTCGGCAACAGCCGGACAGTCTTGTCCTCCAGCAGCTGGACCGCGACCTCGGGATGCCCGGCGCGGAAGTCACGCAGCAGCGGCGGCAGCAACCCCGCCGCCGCGCTGTCGATGGCGCCGACCCGCAGCCGCCGCGCGGCGCCGGCGCGCGAGCGGTTGCGCAGGTTACTCTCCACGGCTTCGACCCGGGCGAGGATGGCGCGGGCGTCGCGCAGCAGCGTCGTGCCGTCCTCGGTGAGCGAGACCGCGCGGGTGGTGCGCGCGAACAGCCGCGTCCCCAGATCCTCTTCCAGCAGCCTGATCTGGCGGCCGAGCGCGGACGGCAGCATCTGGAGATGCTGCGCGGCGCGGCCGAAATGCAGCTGCTCGGCCGCCGCCACGAAGCATCGGAGCTGATGCAATTCCATTCGCGGATCCCCTCGTCTCGCCGTAGGAGGATTATATCATTTTTTTGTATAAACCAGCGGCAATTGAGTCCCACTCCTGCCCACGCCTAGGCTCGCTGCCACACAACGAGAATCAGGACTTGAGGGAGGCCAGAGTGGCGAGCGAGATTCAGACGCGCGTGCTGCGCAAGATCACCTGGCGCATCGTTCCCTTCATCATGCTGCTCTACTTCGTGGCCTTCATCGACCGCGTCAATATCGGCTTCGCCTCGCTGACGATGAACAAGGACATCGGCCTGTCGCCGACCGTCTACGGTTTTGGCGCCGGCATCTTCTTCTGGGGCTACTTTCTGTTCGAGGTGCCCTCCAACATCATCCTGCACAAGGTCGGCGCCCGGATCTGGATCGCGCGGGTGATGATCACCTGGGGCCTGGTCTCGGCGGCAATGGCGTTCGTGCAGGGTGCGACCAGCTTCTACATCCTGCGCTTCCTGCTCGGCGTCGCGGAAGCCGGCTTCTTTCCCGGCATCATCCTCTATCTCTCCTACTGGTTCCCGGCTCGCCAGCGCGCCGCGGTGACCGCATTGTTCATGGCGGCAGCACCACTCTCGACCGTGCTGGGCTCACCGGTCTCCGGCGCGCTGCTGGAGATGGACGGACTATTCGGCTTCAAGGGCTGGCAGTGGCTGTTCGTGCTGGAGGCGCTGCCGGCCGTGCTGCTCGGCTTCGTCGTGCTTGCGTTCCTCACCGACCGGCCCGAGAAGGCGAAGTGGCTCGCCGACGACGAGCGGCGATGGCTGGTCGAGACCATGAATGAGGAGACCACCAGCAAGGCCGCGACCGCGAGCCATAGCATCTGGCGCGGGCTCGCCGATCCGCGCGTGCTGGCGCTGTCGCTGATCTATTTCGGCACTTCGGCCGGCCTCTACACGCTCGGCGTCTGGGCGCCGCAGATCATCAAGCAGTTCGGCCTGTCCACGCTTCAGGTCGGCTTCCTCAATGCGTTGCCGGCCACAGCTGCCGTCGTCGCCATGGTGCTGTGGGCGCGGCATTCGGATCGCACCGGCGAGCGCACCTGGCACGTCGTGTGGGCCTGCCTGATCGCCGCCGTGGGCCTCGCCTATGCCGGTCTTGCGGCCGGAGTCGTCGCGGTGCTGGTGGCACTGGCGCTGGTCAATATCGGTATCTCCTCGGCCAAGCCGCCGCTCTGGAGCATGCCAACGCTGTTCCTGTCCGGTCCCGCGGCTGCCGCCGGCATCGCCACCATCAATTCGATCGGCAATCTCGGCGGTTTCGTCGGTCCCGCCATGATCGGCTGGATCAAGGACCAGACCGGGAGTTTTGTCGGCGGGCTCTATTTCGTCGCCAGCCTGCTCGTCCTCTCGGCGGTGCTGACCCTGCTATTGTCGCGCGCGCAGACCGCGCCCGTCGAACCCGTCCCGCAATCCCACTGATCTCTCCAACGGAGCTTTCTCATGCGCACCCATTCGATCGCAGCCATTCCCGCCGACGGCATCGGTCCCGAGGTCATCTCGGCCGGAATCCGCGTGCTGGAGGCGCTGGCCAAGCGCAGCGGCGACCTCGCCTTTACCATCAAGACCTTCGACTGGGGCTCGGACTATTACAAGAAGCACGGCGTGATGATGCCAGCCGATGGCCTCACTGAACTGAAGAAGTTCGACGCCATCTATTTCGGCGCGGTCGGCGCGCCCGACGTGCCTGATCACATCACGCTGTGGGGCCTGCGCTTGCCGATCTGCCAGGGCTTTGACCAATACGCCAATGTGCGGCCGACCAAGATTTTGCCCGGCGTCGCCTCGCCGCTGCGCAATGTCGGCATCGGCGATCTCGACTGGGTGATCGTGCGCGAGAATTCGGAGGGCGAATATGCCGGCATGGGCGGCCGCGCTCACAAGGGCCTGCCGGAAGAGGTCGGCACCGAAGTCGCGGTGTTCACCCGCGTCGGCGTCACCCGCATCATGCGTTACGCATTCCAGCTCGCGCAATCGCGTCCGCGCAAATTCCTGACCGTGGTGACCAAGTCGAACGCGCAGCGCCACGGCATGGTGATGTGGGACGAGATCGCAGCCGAAGTCGCCAATGAATTCCCCGACGTCACCTGGGACAAGATGCTGGTCGACGCCATGACTGTGCGCATGACGCTGCATCCGAAGAGCCTCGACACCATCGTGGCGACCAACCTCCACGCCGACATCCTCTCAGATCTCGCCGGCGCGCTGGCGGGCAGCCTCGGCGTGGCGCCGACCGGCAACATCGATCCGCAGCGCCGCTTTCCCTCGATGTTCGAGCCGATCCACGGCTCGGCCTTCGACATCACCGGTAAAGGCATCGCCAACCCGGTCGCGACGTTCTGGACCGGCGCGCAGATGCTCGAGCATCTCGGCGAGAAGGACGCAGCCGCACGGCTGATGAAGGCCGTCGAGCAGGTCTGCGCCGCTGGCGTGCTGACACCTGATGTCGGCGGCAAGGCGAGCACGAAGGATGTGACGGATGCCGTGATCGACGCGATCCACGGCTCGAACGTGTGATCTTCTCCCTCCCCTCGCAAGCAAGGCGAGGTGATGAGGTGACGAAGCACTACTTTCGCCCAGCCGGCGGAGGCGCCGGCGCCGCCATCGCGGCCGCGGCGTCCGGCGGCGTCAAATGGCGCGGGACGATGATCGACTGGCCGGGGGTGAGCGTCGCATTCTCCGGCAGCGAGTTGCTCTGCGCGAGCGTCCACAGCGGCACGCGATTGGCGGCAGCAATGCTTGCCATGGTGTCGCCGCGGCGGACCGGCAGCCGCACGCCGCTATCCCACAACTCGACCAGCGTATCCCCCGGCACCAGATAGCGCAGCGGCACAGCATCGACCTGGATCTGCGGCGGGATGCGCGGCAACTGCGTCACCATGTCGACGATCTGGCGGTGGATGTCGTCGGACTTCTCGATGTTGATGTGCGAGACCCGCGAGTTCTCCTTGAGGTCGTAGCTCGCATAATGGCCGCGGAATCCCGGCACCGCGACCACATTGCCGCCGCCGAGCACGCTGTCGGAGAGGAAGATGTTGATGAAGCGCTCGACATTGAGCGGCACGTCATCGGTTGCATGGGCGGGGTCGATGGTGATGACGAGGCTGATCGGGATGTTCTCCTTGGCCGCCATCTCGGAGATGATCACCGAGCACAGCCCGCCCATGGAATGGCCGATCAGCACGATCGGCGCCGGCGCTTCCTTGTAGCTCGCAATCGCACGATCGCCGATCCATCGGCAGATGGTGAATTCGTAGACGTCGGCCGAGAAGCCGGCCTTGGTCAGCTTCTCGGCAAGCCGGTCCATGCCGGTCGAGAAGATCGGCCCCATCGCGCCGCGAAACAGATAGATCTTCGGCGGCGGCAACGGCTCGGCCGGCGGAAGTGGCGCGACGGCCGGGACCGCAGCCGGCTTCGGCTTGGCGGGCGAGGCCGCGGCCATGCCGGGGTTCAAGGCGAGCAGCGCAACCGCTGCCAGCACCACAAGTCGCCTTGGATCAATCATCAAGTCCCGCAGTCCCACCACAGGAGGCAGACGCCTCCCCGGGGGCTTAGTGACCACCGATTGGGTGGTTTTTGGGGCACGGAACCGAGGCCGCCGTCATCACTGCCTGCTCTTGAGTCGGTTGCGATGCGCGGCCTGCTTGGCGCGGTTGCCGCAGACCGCCATGATGCACCACCGTCGCGCGCGCCTGCGGGTGTGGTCGGCGAACAGCATTGTGCAGTTATGGCCCTCGCACGCCTTCACGCCGGAAAAGTCCTCCTCGCAGACGAACTTCGCCATCGCCTCGCCGACCGGCAGCAGCAGGGACTCGGGCGACCGCCAGCGCCGTATCTTTTGCAGCGCGAGGCCGTCACTGCTCTCACCGTGACGTGACACGATCTGCCGGAACGCTTCATCGCGTTCCAAAAGACTATTCAACGGACCAAGCTCTTGCAGCGCCTTCGCCGTGAGCGGCCGGCCTGCATGCTTGCGAACAAAGCCTCTGAACCATTCGCGCAAGGCGCGCGCCTGATCGGCGACCTTGTCCAGCTCGCGCGGCAAGGCGCGCGCTCTCATCGCATCGAGCTCGTCAGATGGAACGAGCTTGGCCTGGCCTAGCCAGTCAATCAGCCCGGCGCCATCGTCGATCCAATCGACGGGCGTATCGACCGGGGTCGCAATCGAATTGAGGAAATCGAGACCGAGCGAGTCGGCAATAAACATGGCAGGCGGTCTGTTTGGCAAGTGCGGCTCCCCCAGCCAGACGGAATACAATAACATAACCTGTAAGATGGTCGTTGACAAGTTACTATCAAGGAACGTAACCTACAAATAGACTTGAACAGGTTACGATGGAGGGATGAAGATGGCCCGAGGCAATGTCACGGTGGTCCTTGCCCATGGCGCGTGGGCGGACGGATCGAGCTGGGCGCGCGTCATCACCGCGCTCGGGGCCGAGGGGATCAAGGCGCAGGCGGCGCCGCTGCCGCTGACCTCCTTGGCTGACGATATCGCGGCCCTGAACCGCAGCTTGGATCGCACCGAGGGGCCGATCGTGCTAGCCGGCCACGCCTATGCCGGCGCGGTGATCGCACTCGCACGTCCTGCCCGCGTGAAGGCGCTGGTCTATGTCGCGGCCCTTGCCCCCGACGAGAGCGAGAAGGTTGCGGACGTGTTCTATCGCCTTCCGCCGCATCCGCAGGCGCCGAAGCTTGCTCCCGACGACAATGGCCTGATCTGGCTGCCCGAAGACGCCTTCGCAGCGGCGTTCGCGCAGAACGCCCCGGCGGAAGATCGTGCCGTGCTCGCGGCCGTGCAGCGGCCGATCTCTCTGAACTGCATCACGGTCCCGGCCGCCGCCCGCTCTGGAAGGATATCCCGAGCTGGTTCCTGATCGCCGAGCAGGATCGCATGATCGTGCCAGAGACGCAGCGCTACATGGCGGAGCGTATGAAGGCGAACATCCGCGCCTTCCCCGTCGATCACACACCGAGCGTCACGGCACCGGCGGCCGTCACCGACATCATTCGCGACGCGGTCCGCACCGTGAGCGGCAACTAAGGCGCCCTGCGCCACCGGCGTCGCGCCGGTGCCGTTCCAACTTTCTTAAGGCAACCCCAATGACGGAGACTGCCATGACCTCCACCAGATATCGCACCGCCGACATTGACGGCTTCAAGGTGTTCTATCGCGAAGCCGGGCCTATCGCCGCACCGAAGCTTCTACTGCTGCACGGCTTCCCGAGCGCCGGCCACATGTTCCGTGACCTGATCCCGCTGCTGGCCGACAGGTTTCACCTGGTCGCGCCCGATCTTCCCGGCTTCGGCCAGTCCGACATGCCGTCGCGCGAAGCGTTCAGCTACACCTTCGACAACTTCGCGCGCGTGATCGAGCGCTTCACCGAGGTGATCGGCTTCGACCGCTTTGGAATCTATGTCTTCGACTATGGCGCGCCGACCGGCTTCCGATTGGCACTCAGCCGTCCCGAGCGGATCACGGCCATCATCTCGCAAAACGGCAACGCCTATGAGGATGGGTTGAGCGACGGCTGGACTCCGATCAAGGCCTATTGGCAGGATCCATCGCCCGCCAATCGCGACGCGCTGCGCGCCTTCCTCACACCTGAGACGACGCGCTGGCAGTACACGCATGGCGTACCCGATCCGACCCTGGTGTCACCGGACGGCCAGAACCTCGACAATTTCTATCTGGCGCGGTCGGGCTCCGATGACGTGCAGCTCGACCTGTTCGGCGACTACAAAAGCAATGTCGCGCTCTATCCCGCCTTCCAGGAGTATTTCCGCAAGCACAAGCCGCCGTTCCTCGCGGTCTGGGGCAAGAACGATCCCTTCTTCATTCCGCCCGGCGCCGAAGCGTTCAAGCGCGATAATCCCAACGCGGTCGTCAAATTCCTCGACACCGGTCATTTCGCGCTGGAGACGCATGCAAGCGAGATCGCGGATGCCATTCGCGCCTTCCTGGCGTAGCGAGAGCAGTCCGCTGCGGCGGCGTGCCTTCACCGCATGGACAAGACAATGCCGCCGCCGACATGGATTTCGACGGCGGCATGATGAGGTCAGCCGCTACGGGCGAAAGCTTCAGTTCCTCGCCGGCGCCACAGCCGCGGCCGAGTGCGCAGCCCGCGGAGCGCCGGGTTCGGCGACCGGTCCAGCCGGACCGCGCGAGCGGGCGATCGCGGCATCGATCTCGGCGATCACGCGGCGCTGGATTGCCTCGTTCTTGTCGATGGTGATGTGACCGACGCCGCTGCCGCGCACGTCGACATTGTCGAGCTTGCCACGGAGACCGGACGCGGCCCGCACCGGCTCACCCGGACCGTCGCCGATATAGATGTTGATGTAGCGCTCGGCACCGGTCGTCAGCTTGGTCTTGAACACGGAGTCGAGCCCGATCGCGAGCTTTACGGGCACGCCGAGCTGGTTGAGCTTGGCGATCATGTCGGGCAGCGCGGTCGCGCCCGATGAATGGCCGACCAGCACGATGGTCTTGAGCCGGCCCGCCTTGTAGTTCGCAGCCGCCTCATCGGCGAGCGAGGACCAGGACACGAAGTTCGCGACGGTCACCGGGATGCCCTGCGCCTGGAGGCGGGCGCCGATCGTGTCGAGCCCGAGCGAGAAGATGTTGAGCACGCCGCGGAGCAAATAGACATGCGTCGTCGCGGCAGCCTGGCTCGGCGCCGCCTTGGCGGTGGTCGGGCTCATGGCAACAGCTGACAGCAGAAGCAGGCAGATCGCCCACATACGGAGGGTGGACAACTGGCTGGCGCCGGCGGTGTGACGGCCGTTCGGTCTCATCGATCTTTTCCCTGGGGACATACGCTTCGCGATTGGCTGGAATCGTAGCCACGGGCCGCTCGCAGACGCAACAAAGAGCCGCGTGAACGGCGATCTTAGCCGCAATCCGTGACCATCGCGCAACACTTGCCTGAAACCTGCCACCGAAGCGCCTGTTTTGAGACCAATTTTCTCCGGCCAATTGCGACGGGGCAACGGCATTCCTATTTCAGGGCTCCGCTGCTCCCCGCCCGACAGGGTGCGGGTTCCGGCGCCTCCCTCCCCACCCGACCGGCCATCATGTCCTCCATCATTTCCGTCGCCAATCTGTCGAAGACCTATGGGTCCGGCTTCAAGGCGCTCAAGAACGTCAATCTCGACATCAAGCGCGGCGAGATTTTTGCGCTGCTCGGCCCCAACGGCGCGGGCAAGACCACGCTGATCTCGATCATCTGCGGCATCGCCAATCCCAGCGAGGGCAAGGTTCTCGTCGGCGGCGAAGACATCCAGACCTCCTATCGCAAGGCACGCTCGCTGATCGGCCTGGTGCCGCAGGAGCTGCACACGGACGCGTTCGAGAGCGTGTGGGCGACCGTGAGCTTCTCCCGCGGCCTGTTCGGCAAGCCGAAGAATCCTGCGCACATCGAGAAGATCCTCAAGGACCTGTCGCTCTGGGACAAGAAGGACAACAAGATCATCACGCTGTCCGGCGGCATGAAGCGCCGCGTCATGATCGCGAAAGCGCTGTCGCACGAGCCGCAGATCCTGTTCCTGGACGAGCCGACCGCCGGCGTCGACGTCGAGCTACGCAAGGGCATGTGGGAGGTGGTCCGCACGCTTCAGCAGTCCGGTGTCACCATCATCCTCACCACGCATTACATCGAGGAAGCCGAGGAGATGGCCGACCGCATCGGCGTCATCAACAAGGGCGAGATCGTGCTGGTCGAGGACAAGGCCACCTTGATGCAGAAGCTCGGCAAGAAGCGGCTGACGCTGCATCTGCAGCCCACGCTCGCCGCGCTGCCGGAGAGCCTCGCTCATTACGAGCTCGACCTTTGCGACAGCGGTGCGACGCTGGTCTACGATTACGACACCAAGGGCGAGCGCACCGGCATCACCAGCCTGCTCAGCGACCTCCGCACCGCCGGCATCCGTTTCAACGATCTCGACACGACCCAATCGTCGCTCGAGGACATCTTCGTCGACCTCGTGAGGGCGTCATGAATTACCGCGCCGTCCGCGCCATCTATCTGTTCGAAATGGCGCGCACCTGGCGCACGCTGCTGCAGAGCATCGTTTCGCCCGTGGTTTCGACCTCGCTCTATTTCGTGGTGTTTGGTGCTGCGATCGGCTCGCGCATCAGCCAGGTCGAGGGCGTGAGCTACGGCACCTTCATCGTGCCGGGCCTCATCATGCTCTCGGTGCTGACGCAAAGCATCGCCAACGCCTCGTTCGGCATCTACTTCCCGAAATTCACCGGCACGATCTACGAGATCCTGTCGGCGCCGATTTCTTACTTCGAGATCGTGCTTGGTTATGTCGGTGCGGCTGCGACCAAGTCGATCATCCTCGGCCTGATCATTCTCGCCACCGCCGGGCTGTTCGTGCCGCTGCACATCCATCATCCGGTCTGGATGCTGACCTTCCTGGTGCTGACGGCGGTGACGTTCAGCCTGTTCGGCTTCGTCATCGGCATCTGGGCCGATGGGTTCGAAAAGCTCCAGATGATCCCGATGCTGGTGGTGACGCCGCTGACCTTCCTCGGCGGCAGCTTCTATTCCATCGACATGCTGCCGCCCACCTGGCGCACCGTCGCGCTGCTCAACCCGGTCGTCTATCTGATCTCGGGCTTCCGCTGGAGCTTCTACGAGATCGCCGATGTCAGCGTCGCCGTCAGCATCGGCATGACGACGGCGTTCCTGGTGATTTGCCTCGCCGTGATCTGGTGGATTTTCCGGACCGGCTATCGGCTAAAGAACTGACCGTCATTCCGGGCGCGCTCCGCGCACCCGGAATGACGGCGTGTTACCTGTAGCAGCGGAAATGGTGGTACCCATCATAATAGCCGCGACAGTGGCGGTGGCCGTGATAGGGGATACCCAAAATACCATCGACAGCACCAACAGCACCACCGACACCGGCGCCAACGACACCGCCGACAGCGCCGCCCACGGGACCAGCGATGCGGTTACCCTCGTAAGAACCTTCCTGAGCGCCACGCACAATGCCCTGGGCGTGGCTGGCTTGCGGCACGCAAGCCAGGGCAAGAAGGACGGCGGCGGCCGCGAAGAGCAGGCGGACGGGCAGACCCGCCGGCAACTGCGCAGCGGCAATACGAGCTTTGTTCATCTTGAATCCCCAAGGGTAAGTGGCGGCGACAGCCGCCAATTGGCAGGCCGTGTTCAACGCTCGAAGCGGCCAAATGGTTGCGCCTTTGTGACGAATTGTCGGCGTTGTGAAAGCAGCTTCCGCTCGCGAAAATGTCAGCATCGCCAGAGCCGGCGCGGCACAAAGCGGCCTTGCTTACGCCCGGCATCACGTTAACGATGGGTGCGGCAGGCCGCTGGAACGAAAGCCGGATTGCAGCCATAGTGCACGCCGGGGGACGGAGAGCCGCGGCGTTATTGTTTGAGCATGATCTTTTCGGAAAACCGCTACACACTTTTCCGGATCATGCTCTAGCGCGAACAGGCCGGAGGCCAGAATTCAAATGCGTTCCTTTTTCATTGCGTTCACGTCCCTGATGCTTTTGAGCGCGGGCACCGCGCAGGCCAAGGTCGACATTACGATCGACAAGGACAATCAGCAGATGACCGTCGTGGTCGACGGCGTCACGCGCTACCACTGGCCGGTGTCGACCGGCATCCCCTCGCGCGAGACGCCGGGCGGCGCCTTCCGCGCCTTCCGCATGGAAGAGGATCACTACTCGAAGGAATTCGACGACGCGCCGATGCCGCACTCGATCTTCTTCACCAAGATCGGGCACGCCATCCACGGCACCGACTCGGTCGGACGATTGGGCACGCCCGCCTCACATGGCTGCGTGCGGCTGTCACGCCAGAACGCTTCGACGCTCTACGCGCTGGTGCAGGAGCAGGGCGTGCTCAACACCACGGTGACGCTGACCGGCTCGGCGCAGGTGGCGCTGGCCCGCAACCCACGCGGTCGCGCCGACAATGCGGTGGCCCGCGCCCAGCAGCCAGCTGAGGAGCAGTACGCGACCTCGGGCGATCCCGTGAATTTGACGCCGCCGATGCAGCCGGCCCGCCGCTACATGCCGCAGGACGACAACTACATCTATCCCGCCGACGGCAGCGACACCGGCGCGCGCTATCCGGCGCCGCGCCCGGTCACCCGCCCCTATGGCACGCAGGCCTACCAGCAGCTGCCGCAACCGCAGCCGACGTACGACCAGGGCTATGGCCAGCAGGGCTACTACTATCAGCAGCAGCAACAGCCCCGGCAGTATTATCAGCCGCGCGGCTATTACCAGCAGAACTGAATCTATCGTTTGAGATCGCCCCCGGGGTGGCGAGCGCGGCTTTGAGCTTGTCGACGGGCTCGCCGCTTCTGAGCAGCCGCCAGCCCCTCGGTCCAGCGCCCTCCTTGCGTCGCTGCGTTCATCTGCGCAAGTAGCGAATCAAAATCGTCGCCGCGCTGGGCGACGGCTGGCTTGGATATGGCCAGAGCGGCGAACAAGCGGGGGCGGCTCAATCGCGTCGCAGGCGTCAAACTGCAACTTTCGGAGCATACGGCGGCCGTTGCCCCTGTTGACCGCAGGAAATCGCGCCAACCTGGGCACGAAATGAGCAGCCGTGCGGCGCAGGAAAGCAACAGTCCCCAACCTTCAACGCCGCGGCGTTTGGGCCAAATTGACAACCTTGAGGTCGCCCGTATTGTCGTTCCGACTGTTTCTGGGAAATGACATGACACGCGAGCAGATTTCGGATTTCTGCGTTACGGCGCTAGCCAATATCCTGCGAATTTCGAAGGACCGCGTCGACACCGGCACGAAATTCAGCCGCCTCGGCCTCGATTCGGCGATGCTCGTCTATCTCATGATGGAGCTCGAGGAGAAGCTCGACCTCGAACTGTCGACGGATGACTTCTACGACCACCCTACGGTTGAGGCGCTGTCGCGATTTCTCGCGGACAAGCGCGCGCTCCGCTCCGCCGCCTGAGGGCGGCTGAAGCCGGCGCAATCCAGATGGACAATCTCCGCTCACTCGTCGCGCTGCTGGCGCGGCGCGCGGCGGAGCAGGCTGACGATCGCGCCTATGTCTTCGTCTCCGATCGCGCGACGGAGGAAGCAGTCCTCACCTTCCGTCAACTCCATGAGACCGCAACCGCCCTCGCCGCGCGCCTGAGCGCGTCCGCACGGCCCGGCGACCGCGCGATCCTGGTGTTTCCGCCAGGCATCGAATTCATGGTGGCGTTCTTCGGCTGCCTGATGGCGGGGATCATCGCCGTGCCGATGATGATGCCGCGGCGAAACAGCGCCCGCGATTCCAGCGCAGCGATTCTCGCCAATTGCACGCCGGAGCTCGCGCTGACGACCACCGCATTCGCAATGCGCGGTGACCTGGAGGCGCGCTTTGCGCAGGAGAATATCCGGTGGATCGAAGTCGACCTCACTGAAGCGGCCGGTGCGACGATCGATCTGCCGGAGCCAGCGCCCGACGACATCGCGTTCCTGCAATACACCTCCGGTTCGACCTCCGAGCCGAAGGGCGTCATGGTGAGCCACGCCAATCTGCTCGCCAATCTCGAGATGATCCGGATCGCGCTCGGCAACACCGGGCAATCGACCTATGTCAACTGGGTGCCGCTCTATCACGACATGGGGCTGATCCTGAACGCGCTGCAGGCCCTCTATGTCGGCGCGACCTGCGTGCTGATGGCGCCGAACGCGTTCATGCAGCGGCCGCTCGGCTGGCTGCGCGCAATCTCGCATTATCGTGCGGAGGTCGCCTGCGGGCCCAATTTCGGCTTTGACCTCTGCGTCAGCCGCTATCGCGCCGATCAGATGGAGGGCGTGGACCTGTCCTCGCTCCGGATCGCGCTCAACGGCGCCGAGCCGGTGCGCGCCGATACCATCGCGCGCTTCATCGAAACATTTGCGCCGCACGGCTTCGATCCCCGCGTGATGTATCCCGCCTATGGCATGGCAGAAGCGACGCTCCTGATCTCCGGCGGGACACGCGGCGGCGGCCACGTCACACGCAGTATCAGCCGCGCCGCGCTTCAGGCCCATGCGGCCGAGGCGCTGGCGGATCCTGACGACGCCCAGCTCGTCGTCGGTTGCGGCCGCGCGCTTGTCGGCGAGCGGATCGCCATTGTCGACCCCGAGCAGCGCCGACGGCTTCCGGCCGACCGCGTCGGCGAAATCTGGGTCAGCGGCGCCAATGTCGCACGCGTCTACTGGTGCAACGATGCGGCGACGCGCGAAGAGCTCAATGCGGAGATCGCGGATGAGGATGGCCGGTGGCTGCGCACCGGCGACCTCGGCTTCCTCGATCATACCGGCGAATTGTTCGTCACCGGCCGGATCAAGGATCTCATCATCATCCGTGGCATCAACCATTATCCGCAGGACATCGAGCGCACCGTGCAGTCGCTGGACAACGCATTGCGCGAGAACTGCGGCGCCGCCTTTTCCGTGCCGGACGAACATGGCGAGGAAAGTCTCGTCATCGTCCAGGAGGTCGAACGCACTGCGCGCCATACGATCGACACGACCGAGATCAAGGGCCAGATCCGCGAGGCCATCGCCGACAGCCACGAGCTCTCCGCCCGACATGTCGCGCTGATCCGTCCCGGCGCGCTGCCAAAAACCACCAGCGGCAAGATCCAGCGCAAGCTTGCGCGCAGGCTCTGGCTCGACGGTGGATTCGAGGAGATCGGCTGAGCCGGCTCAGAAATCGATCGTCGCGCTCTCGCCATCGCGCAGGCTGGCGATAATGCCTTGCTCGATCCGGCGCGCGAGTTTCGGGCGATAGTGGATGAAGTCGGCGAAGTTGTCGCGATCGCGGGTCAGCGCGTTGTCGACACGATAGCTGATGAAATTGCTGCGCGGACGCCCCGCGATGACGGCTTTCAGCGCGGCATCGCAAGCGACGCGCTCCAGCGCCACATCCGTGCCGGGCTTCGGCACGGTAGCCGCGAAAGTCGGCGGCACGATGATGACGATCGGCACGTCGGCCGGCAGCTTCCTGACGATCTCTACCAGCGCAGCGATCTCCGGGAATGTCGCCCGCGTCCCGGCGGATGTAGCCGGCGCCGGATCCCTGGGCCAGCCGACCTCCTTGAATTGGCCAGGCGGCCAGATGTCCTCATAGCTGACAAAGCCGTCCGGATTCATCCGCTGCCGCCAGCCGAGCCCGATGCTGAGCCGCTGAAAGGCCTGCTCGATCGCCTGCCAGGAGATCAGCCGCACCGCGTAGGTGACGACACTTCTGTCGTAGAGCCAATAGGGAAACGGAGCGCCCTCCTCCTTCGGCCGCGCATGAACGCACCAGCCGGGATCGGCCGCGAGCACCAGCGCGCCGACCTGCTTGTGATTGCGCAGGAAGAAATCGAGCACCGCGAGCTGCTCGCGCGGAGCCGAGCCGGTGGTGTAGAGCTGCACGAAGCGCAGGCCCGTCGCGCCGGACAATTCCGCCGGCGCGATCAGCTGCGCCGTCGAGTTGCCGAGGATGGCCGCGTTGAAATTCGGATCTCTGGCGCGGCTCGCAGCCGTGATCTGCGTGAGACGATTGTCGACGCCATCGATGCCGAGCAGGCCGAGCTTGCCGCTGTCATAGGGATCGACGATCACCATCAGCGCCAGCACCAGCACGGCCGCGCCGATCAGCGTGCCCATGCAGGCTATGATGCCCCTCCCCCAGCCGGGATCGGTCTCAGAACTTGAAGTAGACGAATTCATGGAGATCCCGACCACCCATGTGGAGCAGCAAAGCGAAAAGGCAGATCCCGAGCACGCCCGCAAGCCAGGGACTCGGGCGGCGCGTGAAGAATGCGACGATGTCCTGACTCGCCGGCAACAGGAAGGCGAACAACGGCGCCACGATCAGCGGCCAAAGGTGCCGCCCGCGCGCGAGCGGCAGCGGCTGGGCGAGCCCCGCGAAAACATGCCAGGCGGCCTCGACCGAGCCGGCGCGAAAGATCACGCCGGTTGCCAGCACGAACAGCACGGTGAGAGCCCAGCCGAGCCATGACGGGAAGCGCGGGCCATAGCGCCGCCACAGAGAACAAACGACCTGCGCAAGACCGTGCAGCACGCCCCAAAGGACAAAAGCCCAGCTCGCGCCATGCCACAAGCCGCACAGCGCCATGGTGATCAGCATTGCGCCGAAGAACTGCACCGGCAGAAAGCGCCGCGGCAGGATACGTAGATTGACCAGCGGATAGAACACGTAATCGCGCAGGAACAGCATCAGCGTGATGTGCCAGCGCTGCCAGAAATCCTGGATGTTGGTCGAGCGCAGCGGCGCATTGAAATTGTAGGGCAGCTGCACGCCGAACAGCAGCCCAAGGCCGATCGCGATGTCGGAATAGCCGGAGAAGTCGAACAGGATCTGGAACGAGAAGCAGAATGCGAGCCAGGCATCGCCGCTCGCAAGCGGCCCAGCCGTCGCCTGCATGTAGATGGGATCAAGCAGGTGCGCGATGCTGTCGGCGATCACGATCTTCTGGAACAGGCCGAGCGCGATGAAGCAGATCGCGATGCAGAATTGACGCTGCCAGCCCGGCACATAGACCTGCCTGCCGAACTGATGCATCACCTCCGACCAGCGCGCCAGCGGCCCCGCGATCGCCTGCGGAAAGAAGGCGATGTAGAGCGCGTAGCGATCGATCGCGTAGAGCGGCGCCTTGCCGCGCCGGAGATCGACCAGATACATGATGTGATGGAAGGTGAAGAAGGAGATGCCGAGCGGCAACCCGATGTCGAGCGTCGGCAACGTGGCACCCAGCACATGCCCGAGGTTGGCGAGGATGAAGTTGGCGTATTTGAACAGCGCGAGCACGCCGATATCGAGCAAGATGACGAGCGTCAGCACCGCCTTCCACTTCACCCGCCCATAGGCGACCGAGGCGAGCCAGTTGATGACGATCGAGGCGATCAGGAGCAGGACGAAGGACGGACTGCCCCAGGCGTAGAAGGCCAGCGACAGCGCCACCTGCACGACGATGCGCAAGCGCGGATAGGGATCGAACAGGCGGTAGATCAGCAGTGCCGCCGGCAGGAACACCAGGAGGAAGGGATAGTCGTTGAACAGCATCGGTTCAGCGCTGCGCCGTCATCGCCGGATGCCGATCCTCAGCCCGTTTCCAGATCGGGCGCGGCATCGCCCGGCTGCTGCAGCATGCGCCGGGCGATCTTCTCCTCGCTCGGCACCTTGACGTCCCAGGCTAGTCCGAGCGCCTCCAGCGCGCGGATGAAGATGAAGCCGGGATCGAACTCGAACCAGCGCAGGCCGAAGGCCGCCGAATACGGGAACGCGTGGTGGTTGTTGTGCCAGCCCTCGCCCCAGGCGAGCCAGGCCATCACGCCGAGATTGCGGCTGTTATCGTCACGGGTGACGAAGGGCTGCGCGCCAAACGTGTGCATGATGGAGTTGATGGCGGACATGGTCTGCTCGACCACGAACATGCGCACCACGCCGCCCCAGAGCAGGCCCGTCAGCGCGCCCCACAGGCTCATGGTGGCGAGGCCGCCAATCGCCGCCGGCAGCACCAAGCCGAGCGCGACCCAGCTGTAATAATAGCTGTTGACCGCAACCAGGGTGCGGTTGGCCATCAGATCCGGCACGTAATGGGCGACGTTGGGATAGTCGTGTGCGATCATCCAGGTCAAATGCGCGTGCAGAAAGCCGCGCAGGCGGCCCAGCACGCCGCCGCCATGCAGACGCGGCGAATGCAGATCGCCGTCGTGGTCGGACAATTCGTGGTGCCGCCGGTGCATCGCCGCCCAGGACAGCATCGGGCCGCGCCCGGCCATCGATCCCATCACGATCAAGATCGCGCTCATCCCGGTCGAGGTGGCGAAGGCGCGATGGGTGAACAGGCGGTGATAGCCGACGGTCAGCCCAAGCCCGGTGATCAGCCAGAAGCCGAACAACAGGCTGAGCTCAACGATGCCGATCGGACGATAGAAGAGGAGGCCCAGCGCAATCAGCGTACCGACAAAGGGCAAAACGTCGAAAATGATGAAATGCCGCCGCTGCATCTTGTGAAAATGCCGACTGCGAATGATGCGGTGATCGCGTTTCTGTTGCACGGTCGGGATTCCAAGGCGAGGTCTATGAGTACATACCGGCAGAGCGGACGCAACCGCAAGCTGCGGCCCCAGGTTTCAACAGGCGCAAAAGGCTGTAAAACAGGCTGGACGCGCTCAGCCGCGTTCAAGCATTGTTGTTTCACTTGCCACCGGAACTGTGATGACGTCACGTACTACGACAATATTGACTTTGCTGTCACTTCTCATTTCGGGAAAGGCCATGGCTTTCGATCTCGAGGCGCATCGCGGCGGGCGGGCGCTGCTGCCGGAGAACACCCTGCCGGCCTTTGCCAATGCCCTCGCGATGGGCGTGGACACGCTGGAACTGGACGTCGGCGTCACCGCCGACGGCGAGGTCGTCGTGTCGCATGAGCGCGGGCTCAATCCCGATCTCGCGCGGGATGCGAATGGCGCCTATGTCACGGCGCCCGGCACGCCTTTCGTGAAACTGCGGTTCGCCGATGCCAGGGCCTACGACGTCGGCCAAATCCGGCCGGACAGCGCCTATGCGAAGCAATTTCCCGACCAGCGCGCCGTGCCGGGGACCCGCATTCCCACGCTGAAGGAGCTGTTCGCGCTGGTGCGCAAATCCGGCAACGAACGCGTGCGCTTCAATATCGAGACCAAGATCGATCCGGATCATCCGGATGAATCGCTTGGCCCACAGGCCTTCGTCGCAAAGCTGCTCGGGGTGATCGCAGACGAGAAATTTTCCGACCGCGTCATGATCCAGTCATTCGACTGGCGGACCCTGCTGCTGGTCCAGCAGCAGGCCCCGACAATTCCGACCGTGTACCTGACGCTCCAGCGCGGCTCGGCACCGACCGTCGTCCTCGACAAGGCCACCAGCTGGACGGCGGGTTACAGCCCGGCCGATCACGGCGGCTCGCTGCCGCGCACGATCAAGGCCGCGGGCGGCGCGGTGTGGTCGCCCTATTTCGGCGACGTGACCGCGGCGCTTGTCACTGAAGCCCAGACTCAGGGATTGCGCGTGGTGGTCTGGACCGTCAACAAGCCCGACGACATGGCGCGTATGATCGAGATCGGCGTCGACGGCATCATCTCCGACCGGCCCGACCTGTTGCGGCAGGTCGCCGGCGAGAAGGGAATTGCGCTGCCTGCGGGAACGCCGGTCGAGCCGTAAGTCCGAGCGTTACTGCTCGCCGTAGCGCAAGCGTCGATACAGCGCGCCCAGGATGTTGGAATAGTCGTCGGTCCAGACCCGCACCTTCTCGTCCGCGTCGGTCTCCTCCCATTGCTTGGAGGACGCCAGCTTGCCGACGTCATCAGCTTCGCGCGCGGAGATGACGACGTCGGTGGAGAAGATGTAGTCGGCGTCGCGGCCCGAATCCTCGTCGTAGACCCAGCTCTTCAGATCGTTGGCATCGGCGATCCCGACCACGACGGGCTCGAGATCGAGGTGCCGGTTGGAGACGTGCATCACCACGGCGCCGTGCGGGGCGAGCTTGTCCTTGTAGATCTTCATCGCCTCCTCGGTCGCGAGATGGATCGGGATCGCATCCGACGAATAGGCATCGACGATGATGAGGTCGTAGACACCGTCGGGCTCCCTGGCGAACGTGAGACGCGCATCCCCAATCACCGGCTTCAGGTCCGGCAGGCAGCTCGAGATGTAGCGGAAATTTTTGGGGTCACGCGCGGCATCGACCATGGACTGGTCGATCTCGAAAAATTTCCAGTCCTCGCCGGGCTCCGCGGCGCAGGCGAGCGTGCCCGATCCGACACCGATCGCCGCGACCTTCAACGGCGCGCCCTTGCGCTCGCGCATCGCGGTGATGGCCTGACCGATGCCGCCATCCTTATGATAATAGGTGATCGGCTCGGGCCGGCCGGTGACGGGCGTGCCGTCATTGTTGCGGAAGCGCTCGGCGCCGTGAATCGTGGTGCCGTGCATCAGCACGTGGAAATAGCCGCCCGGCGTCACCACGATCTTGTGCACGCCGAAGAAGCTGCGCACCGTGGTGACGCGGCCCTCGTCGGCCGGATAGATCCGCATCAGGGCCAGCGCCAGCGCGACTGTCGCAAAGATCTTCCAGCGATCCGCATTGAGCGCCAACGCCAGAAGCGCTGCGAGCACGCCGACGGCGCCGGCGACCCAGACGCGGTGATCCTCGAACCAGGTCGAAAGATCCCCTGTCATGTACGTCGGTGCAACCAGCGCCGCCGCGAGAACGGCAAGCGCCAGCCAGTACCATCTCACGACGCCCGCAAGACGCTCGCTCGCCGACGGCCGGCAGAGCGCGGCGAGCGCGACCAGGATCGGATATTCGGCGATCCATGAGAAGGTGAATGGCGCGACGAGGCCTGCAAAGAGACCGCCTACCATGCCGCCGAACGACAGCGCGACATAGAATCCGGTGAGATATTTGGCTGCGGGCCGGGTCCGCGCCAGTTCGCCGTGGCAGGCCATGGCGATGACGAAGAAGCACAATTGATGGCCGCCGAGCGTGAGCAGCAAATTCTGCTCGCCGCCGAAGGCGAGCAGAAAGATGACGCCCGCGATCGCGACCGGCTGCAGCATCAGCATCCATTTGTGCGGCAACAGCGGCCGCGACTGGAACACTAGCACCCAGGTCAGCAGATATAGCGACAGTGGCAGCACCCACAGCAGCGGCGCCGCCGCGACGTCGGTCGAGATATGCGCGGTGACTGCGATGAGCAGCCCTGACGGCACCGCGGCGAGGAAGATCCAGCGCAGCCGCGTCACCAGCGTCGGCGCCGGCGTGTTTGCGTCCTCGGTGCGCGCGTCGGCCACCGCGAGCTTCGGCGAGCGCAGCAACAGCACGCCACAGGCCGCAATCAGAAGAATCAAGACGCCATAGCCGCCGGTCCAGAGCCGGTTCTGCGTGTGCAGCGTGTACATCGGCTCCAGCAGGAACGGATAGGACAACAGCGCGAGGAAGCTGCCGATGTTGGAGGAGGCATAGAGGAAATAGGGATCGCGGCCATCAGGATGGCCGGTGCGGACGAACCAGGCCTGCAGCAGCGGATTGTTGGCGGCAAGCGCGAAGAACGGCACGCCGATCGACATCACGAACAGGCCGAGCAGCCAGAATGCGTAACCGGACGCTGGTGGCTCGCCATAAGCAGTGGCAATCCCGAGCGGCAGCGTGACGAAGGCCGCGATCAGCAGCACGAGATGCACCACCACCGGAACCACGCGATTCCTGATCTGCATGAGGAGATGCGCATAGGCGTAGCCCGCCAGCAGCAGCGACTGGAAGAACACCATCGCCACCGACCACACCGCCGGCGAGCCGCCGAGCCGCGGCAGCACCATTTTCGTGAACAGCGGCTGCACCGAGAACAGCAGCAGCGCGCTGACGAAGATCGCGGCGGTATAGACCGTCAGCAGCAGCCGGTTGCGCGACGTGGACGGCTGCTCCGTGGCGGCGGGTTGCACGATCGAATCCATGGAAGCTCCGGCTTACCCCCGGCGGCCGCCGGGCGCGCGCAATGGAGCACACCGCGCCTGAACGGGCAATAAATGGTCTCGTGATGTTGCATCAGGAAATGCCTGATATACAGCTGTCATTCCGGCGCGGTCCTCTGGACCATCTGGAATGACCGTGGAACATTCTGAAATCAATCATGAGCGAAACCGACGTCGTCATCATCGGCGCTGGCCATAACGGCCTCACCTGCGCAGCCTATCTCGCGATGGCGGGCTTGCGCGTGCATGTGGTCGAGCGCCGCAAGGTGGTCGGCGGGGCGGCGGTCACGGAGGAGTTTCATCCGGGCTTCAGCAATTCGGTCGCGGCCTACACCGTGAGCCTGCTCAACCCGCAGGTGATCCGCGATCTGGGCCTTACCGAGCAGGGCCTGCGCGTCGTCGAACGGCGCGCCCAGAATTTTCTGCCCGCACCCGACGGCAACTATCTCCTCACCGGCGAGGGGCGGACGAAGGCCTCCGTCGCGCGGCTCAGTGCGCGCGATGCCGACGCGCTCGACGGGTTTTCGCGCGAGCTCGAGGACATCGCCGACGTGCTGAGGCAGTTCGTGCTGCGGGCGCCACCGAACCTGCTCGGCAGCTTTGGCATTGGCGCGATCCGCGAGGCCGCGAACGCGTTGAGTACGGCCAACATCCTGCGCGGCCTGACGCTGGAGCAAAGCCGCAGCCTGCTCGATCTCTTCACCCGCTCCGCCGGCGAGATGCTGGACGAGCGGTTCGAGCACGATCTGGTCAAGGCGTTGTTCGGCTTCGACGCCATCGTCGGCAATTATGCGAGCCCCTACGCCGCCGGCTCGGCCTATGTGATGCTGCATCATGCCTTCGGCGAGGTGAACGGCAAGAAGGGCGTCTGGGGCCACGCCATCGGCGGCATGGGCGCGATCACGCAGGCGATGGCGCGCGCTGCGCGCGGGCGCGGCGTCACGATCGACACCGATGCCGGCGTGCGCGAGGTGATCGTCGAGCGCGACCGCGCCGCCGGCGTGGTGCTGGAGAATGGCACGTCGATCCGCGCCAAATATGTCGCGGCCAACGTCAATCCAAAGCTGCTCTACACGCGGATGATCGCGGCCGACGCCCTTCCGTCCGATTTCCTCGCCCGCATCCGTCACTGGAAGAACGGCTCCGGCACCTTCCGCATGAACGTGGCACTGGATCGCCTGCCCTCTTTCACCGCGTTGCCTGGCGATGGCGATCATCTCACCTCCGGCATCATCCTGGCGCCTGATCTCGACTATATGGACCGCGCGTATCTCGATGCACGGGCGCAGGGCTGGAGCCGGCAGCCGATCGTCGAGATGCTGATCCCCTCGACGCTCGACGACACGCTCGCGCCCGCGGGACAACACGTCGCGAGCTTGTTCTGCCAGCACGTCGCGCCGGAGCTGCCGGACGGCAAGTCCTGGGACGACCACCGCGAGGAGGTCGCCGATCTCATGATCGCGACGGTGGACAGCTACGCGCCGGGCTTTGGAACAAGCGTGCTCGGGCGCCAGATCCTCTCCCCGCTCGATCTTGAACGGCAGTTTGGGCTCCTCGGCGGCGACATCTTCCACGGAGCACTGACCTTGAACCAGCTGTTCTCGGCGCGGCCGATGCTGGGCCATGCCGATTATCGCGGACCCCTGAAGGGCCTCTATCACTGCGGCTCCGGCGCCCATCCCGGCGGCGGCGTCACCGGCGCGCCCGGCCACAACGCGGCGCAGGCGATCTTGCGGGATCACCGCGGCCTGTTCGCAAGCCGTGGATAGGTCTGTGGACGGGCTGTGGACAGGCCTGTTGGCAGAGCTGTGGTGAAGCCGTGGAAACCTGGCCGGGCGGCTTGGTACGGGCCGGGATCAAGCTGTGGAGAAGGGGTTGATAAGCCGCGTATAAGCCGGCGGGTCGCGAGTTGATCCATGAGCGGACAACCTGTGGAGCTCCTACCGAAACGAGCTCAAAAACGACTTCACCCGCCAGGAGCAATTCCCCCCAGCGGGCGGTCGTCGAAAAAGCCATCTATGAAGAAAGCGGCCCCGCTAGGAAATCGGAGGCAGAAATTACTTCAAGGAGCTGCTAATCGAACCGAACTTGTCGTTCATGGTGGTGCCCAGGCTGTTAACCACGGTGATGATCGCCAGTGCGATACCGGCTGCGATCAGGCCGTATTCGATCGCAGTCGCACCGGATTCATCGGACCAGAACTTCGAAACCATGCGCTTCAAGATTCGCCTCCATTTCCATCTCAAGGTGTGTTGGTTGGGTCTAACATCCGGGAAAGTACGGTCCACAACCTACGGCGGGGTTAATCTGGGAACTGCAAGTTACGCGGAAAATTGTGACTAAAAGTTCCAAAAATTGAAGCGGACGGACCCCTAGAATGCAGCCTTCCCCTACCCATCGCGCCAATTTTTCGCTTCCCAACGAGGCTGCCGCCAGGCGTGTCGTCGACGTGCTCACGGAGGTCTTTTTCGAGGGCGATGCGGCGGTCGCCGCCTTCGAGCGGCCCGACGGACAATGGGACGTCACGCTGCATTTTGCCGAGGCGCCGGATCAGGAATTGCTCCGCGAACTCGTTGCAACTTCAGCAGGAAATGATATCGCCGCCACGCTTGTCTTCGACACGATCGAGGCCAAGGACTGGGTCAAGGCGAGCCTGGAGGATCTCGTCCCGGTGCCGGCCGGACGATTCGTCGTCCATGGCAGCCACGACCGCGACCGCGTGGCGCAAAACAAGCTCGCCATCGAGATCGAGGCGGCGCTCGCGTTCGGAACCGGCCACCACGGCACCACGCGTGGCTGTTTACTTCTGCTTGACCATGTCCTGAAACACGCACGGCCGAAGCGCGTACTCGACCTCGGCACCGGCACCGGCGTGTTGGGGATCGCGGCAGCCAAAGCGCTGCATCGCGCGGTGCTGGCCTCCGACATCGACCCGCCTTCCGTGCGGGTCGCGGCCGAGAACGCGGCCCTGAACGAAGCTGGTCAATACGTGCGGGTGATCCGGGCCACCGGCTTCGCTGCGCCGGACTTTGCCAAAAGCGGCCCGTTCGACCTGGTGCTGGCCAACATCCTTGCCAATCCGTTACGCCAACTGGCAGGTCCGATGGTCCGACATCTTGCGCCCCGCGCCCGTGTCATTCTCTCCGGCCTGTTGACCCACCAGGCCCCCGCCGTGATCGCCGCCTATCGCGCGCGCGGCCTCGTGCCGTTGCGGCATCTGCGGATCGAGGGGTGGAGCAGCTTGTTGCTGCGGAAGATGGGGTAAGCTGCGTCCGCGGAAGGAAGGCCGCGCTACTCCGCCGGCTTGTCGTCCCGGCGCATCGCGCGCTCATCCTGCAACGCCCGCTTGGCGCGCCGCTCGGCGACGCGATCCATCATCTGGCTGATGAGGCCGCGCGGCTTCTTCGGTGTCGTTGCTGCGGGTGCGCGGCGCACCGGCGGCGAAATCTTCTCAAACGTGAACGCTGGCATCGTGTGTCCCCTCGCCGTTGAGATGAACCACTTGCTCGAATTTCCCTGTTATTCGGACGAAGCGCAACTGCTGCATCCTTTACTCCACTCAATTCGAATGGAACTATTTCAAGCACGGTCCATGCCAGATGCGACCTCAAATGCGTCTACATTGCGGACTGATCCTCATGATCCTAAACTGAGCCATGTTCGAAGCACACTTTCAGACGTTCGAGGAGCCCGAAGCCGGCGTCGCACTGGCGGCGCGGCTCGCCGCACTCCGTGAAGAGCTCGTCCGCCGCAAGCTGACCGGCTTCGTCATTCCGCGCGCCGATCAGCAGCAGAATGAGTATGTGGCCCCCTCCGAAGAGCGGCTCGCCTGGCTGACCGGCTTTACCGGCTCGGCCGGGCTCGCCGTGGTGCTGAGCCAGGAAGCTGCATTGTTCGTCGATGGCCGTTACACGATCCAGGCGGCCAAGCAGATCGACGCCAAGGCGTGGGCGGTGGAGTCGCTGATCGATCCGCCGCCGGAGAGCTGGGTCTCGGCGCATCTCAAATCCGGCGATCGCCTGGGATTTGATCCGTGGCTGCACACTTTTGCGGCAACCGAGCGTCTCTCGGCCGCCTGTGCGAAGGCCGGTGCCGAACTGGTGGCGGTCGACAGCAATCCGGTCGACGCGGTCTGGCAGGATCGGCCGCAGCCGCCCGTCGCGCCGGTCGCGATCCACGGCCTGCAATATGCCGGTGTCGCCGAGGCCGAGAAGCTGGCCCAGATCAAGAGCGAGATCGAGAAATTGGGGGCCGACGCGCTGGTGCTGTCGGATAGCCACGCGGTCGCCTGGACCTTCAACATCCGCGGCGCCGACGTCGCGCATACGCCGCTGCCGCTGTCCTACGCGCTGGTGCCCAAGGTCGGCCGGCCAACCGTCTTCATCGACCACCGCAAGCTCTCCAACCTCTCGCGCGACCATCTCGAGCAGTCGGCCGATGTGCGCGAGCCCGATGCGCTGACGCCGACGCTGATGGCGCTCGCCAAGAGCGGCGCTGCGATTGCGCTCGACAACGCCACCGCGGCCGACGCGCTGAGCCGGTTGATCTCGGGCGGCGGCGGCAAGCCGGTGCGCGGCAGCGATCCGATTGCGCTGCTGAAGGCCGTGAAGAACGCGACCGAGATCAAGGGGACGCAGACGGCGCACCGGCGCGACGCAATTGCACTGGCGCGTTTCCTCGCCTTCATCGATCGCGAGGCAGGAAGCGGCAAGCTCACCGAGATCGATGCGGTCGAGGCGCTGGAGACGTTCCGCCGCGATACCGGTGCGCTGAAGGACGTATCGTTCCCGACCATCTCCGGCACAGGTCCGAACGGCGCCATCGTGCACTACCGCGTCACCCGCAAGAGCAACCGACGGATCGCCCGCGGCGACCTGCTGCTGATCGATTCCGGCGCGCAGTATGAAGACGGCACCACCGACGTCACCCGCACCATGGCGGTGGGGGAGCCCACCGAGGAGATGCGCGACCGCTTCACCCGCGTGCTCCGCGGCCACATCGCGATCGCGCGTGCGGTGTTTCCCGACGGCACCACCGGCGCGCAGCTCGACACGCTGGCGCGGCAATATCTCTGGGCCGCCGGCGTCGATTTCGAGCACGGCACCGGCCACGGCGTCGGCAGCTATCTCAGTGTGCACGAAGGCCCGGCGCGGATCTCGAAGCTCGGCACCACGCCGCTGAAACGCGGCATGATCCTCTCCAACGAGCCCGGCTATTACAAGACCGACGGTTTTGGCATCCGCATCGAGAACCTCGAGCTGGTGGTCGCCGCCGACATCGAGGGTGCTGAGAAATCGATGAATGCGTTCGAGACGCTGACGCTGGCGCCGATCGACCGCCGGCTCATCGACGCGGCGATGCTGAGCAAGGAAGAGCTCGCCTGGCTCAATGCCTACCACGCGCGCGTCCGCGCCGAGGTGGGGCCGGCGCTGGACGAGGTGACGAAGGCGTGGCTCGATCAGGCCACGGTCGAGCTGACGTAGCGCCGCGCATAGCGCTACGCGATTTGCGCAACTCTCATCCCACGAGAAGTGTCATGCCCCGCGCAGGCGGGGCATCCAGTATTCCAGAGGCAGTAAACGCCTGCGGAAAAGCCGCGGGGTACTGGATTCCCCGCCTTCGCGGGGAATGACAGCGGAGGCCGGGGCGGTCATTCGCACCGTCGGCATAACCGTCCCGGAATCCGTATAGCGGCATTCCGAAACGCCGATATCCGTCTTGTGCAAGCACGCTACAGTCCGATTCGAAATTCGAAAGACGGACGCACATGCACGGCATGATCAGCAGACCGCCGGAGGCGGCGACGAAGAACATCGCGACGTCGCGCGTGGTGTTGCTGCTGCTGGTCGTCATGACCGGGATCGCGCCGATCTCGCTCTACATCCTGGTGCCGGCGCTGCCCGTGCTGGCGACGAATTTCGGCCGCGACATCTCGATCGCGCAGATGACGGTGTCGCTCTATATGGTCGGCATCGCGCTGTCGCAGCTGATCATGGGGCCGCTGTCGGACAGGTTCGGCCGCCGTCCGGTACTGCTTGGCGGCCTCGCGTTGATGGTCGCGGCCAGCGTCGCCTGCATCTTTGCCGAAACCCTGCCGCAGCTGATCGCAGCACGCTTCTTCCAGGCGCTCGGCGGCGCCTCGGGCATGGTGGTCAGCCGGGCCATCATCCGCGACATCTACGAGCGCGACCGTGTCGCCTCCATGATCAGCCTCGTGATCGCCGCCCTGATGATCGGCCAGATGGTCTCACCGCTCACCGGCGGCCTGATCGAGACCGCGTTTGGCTGGCGGGCGATCTTCTACGCCGTCACGATCGGCGCGCTTGCAGTCGCCGTCGGCATCGCCATCGCGTTGCCTGAGACGCGCCGCGACCGCGCGATCGGCAGTGGCGGCTTTCGCAGCGACGTCGGCACCCTGATCAAGAGCCGGGCCTTCATCGGCTATGTGATGTGCCAGGTGCTGGCGTCGCAGATCATCTTCACCTTCGCCGGCGGGGGCCCCTACATCGTCGTGACGCAGATGGGCCGGACCAGTGCCGAATACGGCGCGTGGTTCGCCACGACGGGATTTGCGTATCTGGTCGGCAACCTGCTCTGCGTGCGCTTTGCGCCGCGGCACTCGCTGGAGAAGCTGATCTGGTTCGGGCTCGGCCTGCAACTCTGCGGCAGCCTGTTGAACCTGCTCTGGAGCTTTACCGGCTGGAACGAGGCGCCGGCCTGGCTGTTCGGCACGCAGATGATCGTGATGGTCGGCAACGCCTTCGTGATGGCGAACTCCGCCGCCGGTGCGATCAGCATCCGTCCCGAAGCCGCCGGTACCGCGTCAGGCGCGATGGGCTTTCTCCAGCAAGGGATCGGCGCGCTGATGTCGCAATTCGGCGCCTATCTCGGCGGCCACTCCGCAACGACGCTGCCGCTGACCTCGGCCGTGCTCGCCGTCTCGCTGCTCTGCGCCTGCATGATGATCTTCGTCGTCCCCCGCCGCGAACTGATGGTGAGCGAGGAATTGATCGAACAGACGGAGGGGGAAGAGAGCGTGATGATGTGAGGTCGCTGCGCGCCCTCTCCTCGTCATTGCGAGCGAAGCGAAGCAATCCAGACTGTCACAGCAGATGCAGTCTGGATTGCTTCGTCGCAAGGGCTCCTCGCAATGACGAAGAGAGACCTCACTCTCCGATCAGCTTGAGCCACTCGTCCTCGGTCAGTACCTTGACGCCGTGCTTGTTAGCCTCTGCGAGCTTCGAGCCCGCGCCGGGGCCGGCAACGACGAGATCGGTCTTCTTCGACACCGAGCCCGAGACCTTGGCGCCCAATCGCTCCGCGGTCGCCTTGGCTTCGTCGCGCGTCATCTTCTCCAGGGAGCCGGTGAACACCACGGTCTTGCCGGCGACCGCGGAGTTGCCCTTCGGCCTCTCCGCGTCGACGATCTCGACCTCTTTGGTCAGCCGCTCGACAATGCCGCGATTGTGACTCTCGCCGAAATAATCGGCGATGCTCTTGATCACGGTGTGGCCGATCTGGTCGAGCGCATCCATCTCCGCCTTCGCCTCCTCGTCGCCCTTGGCGACCTTGAGGCAGGCATCGTGAAAGGCCTCCCAGGAGCCGTAGCCGCGCGCGAGCGCCAAGGCGGTTGTCTCACCGACATGGCGCATGCCGAGCGCATAGACGAAGCGCTCCAGCGCGATCTTGCGCCGGCTCTCGATGGCACCGAACAGATTGCGGACCGAGGTCGCGCCGTAGCCCTCGATCTCCTCGAGCTTGAGCTTCGCGTTGCGCTTCTCCAGTGTGAAGATGTCGGAGGGCTCCTTCACCCATCCTTCATCGAAGAAATGCTGCAGCTGCTTCTCGCCGAGACCGTCGATGTCGAAGGCGCGCCGCGACACGAACAGCTTGAGATGCTCGATCTTCTGATAGGGGCAGGCAAACTCGCCAGTGCAGCGGGCGCGGGATTCCTCTTCGCCGGCGGCCGTCTCCCCGCGCACGACGTCGGTATGCAGCGGACACGGGCACTTCTTCGGGAAGTGGTATTCCCTGGCGCTCTTCGGGCGCTTGTCGAGGACGACGTCGACGATCTGCGGGATCACGTCGCCGGCGCGCTGGACTACGACGGTATCACCGATCCGGATGTCGCGCCCCTCGCGCAGCACCTCGCCCTTGTTGCCGATGCCCCTGATGTAGTCCTCGTTGTGCAGCGTGACGTTCTGCACGATCACGCCGCCGACGCCGACCGGCTCGAGCTTGCCGACCGGCGTGAACGAGCCGGTACGGCCGACCTGGATCTCGATGTCGCGCAGCACCGTCACGGCCCGTTCGGCCGGGAATTTGTGCGCGATGCCCCAACGCGGCGTGCGCGAGACGAAACCGAGCCGCTCCTGCCAATCGATGCGATCGACCTTGTAGACGACGCCGTCGATATCGTAGTCGAGCTCGGCGCGCTCTTCCTCGATGCTCTGATGGAACGCGATCAGCTCCTCGACCGAGTGGCATAGCTTGGTCAGCGGATTGGTCTTGAAGCCGCAGCGCTCGAACCACTGGATCATGCCGCTCTGCGTGTCCTCGGGCATCGCGCTCATCTCGCCCCAGGCATAGGCGAAGAAGCCGAGCGGGCGCGATGCGGTGATGGTCGGATCCTTCTGCCGCAGGGAGCCCGCGGCCGAATTACGCGGGTTGGCGAAGATGGTATCGCCAGCCGCCTTCTGCCGCTCGTTGAGCGCGAGAAAGGCCTTCTTGGTCATGTAGACCTCGCCGCGGACCTCGCAGATATCGGGAATGTTGCGGCCCTTCAGCTTCTGCGGCACGTCTTCGAGCGTGCGGATGTTGGCCGTGACATCCTCGCCGATTGCGCCGTCGCCGCGCGTCGCCGCGGTGACGAGCTCGCCGCCCTCGTAGCGCAGCGACATCGACAGGCCGTCGATCTTCGGCTCGGCCGAGAAATTGACCTTGTCGTCGTCGAGCTTGAGGAAGCGCACGATGCGGCCGACGAAGTCGCGGACGTCCTCCTCGGCAAAGGCGTTGTCGAGCGAAAGCATGGGAACGGAATGCCGGACTTTCCTGAAGCGCCCGGATGGCGCCGCGCCGACCTTCTGTGAGGGCGAATCGCCACTGACGAATTCCGGAAAGCGTTTTTCGATCGCATCGAGGCGCTGGCGCAGGGCGTCATACTCTGCGTCGGTCACGGTCGGCGCGTCGTCCTGGTAGTAGCGCTCGTTGTGTCCCTCGATCTCGAGCGACAGCCGCATGTGCTCGACCTTGGCCTGCGCCTTGGTGAGGTCGGCGACGTCACGAAGCGTCTTGGATTTTGCTGCTCTTGCCATGGTGCTTGGATACGACGGAGCGGGCGGGAGGGTAAAGGTGGGCGGAGGTCTTGTTCCCCGGACGCAATGCAGCGCTTCTTCAGCGGTGCATTGCAGAGCCGGGGCCCACGGGGGCGGCATTCTGGGTCCCGGCTCGCGCTTCGCGCGTCCGGGACAAAAAAATCAGGCCGTCGCTGCCTTGAGCAGCCGGTCCGCGGCCGCCCTCGCCTCGGCCGTGATTTCGGCGCCGGCGAGCATGCGGGCGATTTCCTCGCGGCGGTGGTCGGCGGCGAGTGCGTTGACGCGGGTGGCGACGCGCTTGCCCTTGTCCAACGCATCCTTGGAAATCAGCAGATGCTGGTCGGCGCGCGCCGCAACCTGCGGGGCATGGGTCACGGCCATCACCTGAACCTTGCCGGCAAGCCGCGCCAGCCGTCCGCCGATGGCATCCGCGACCGCGCCGCCAACGCCGGTGTCGATCTCGTCGAACACCAGGGTCGGCGCCGAGCCGCGATCGGACAGCACGACCTTGAGCGCCAAGAGGAAGCGCGAGAGCTCGCCGCCGGAGGCGACCTTCATCATCGGCCCCGGCCTGGTGCCCGGATTGGTCTGCACCCAGAACTCGACCCGATCGAAGCCTTGCGGACCCGGCGCGGTCTCGTCGGTGGCGACTTGCGTCATGAATTTCGCGCGCTCGAGCTTGAGCGGGGCGAGCTCGGCATTGACGGCCTTGTTGAGCTTCTCGGCCGATTTCTGCCGCGCTGCCGAGAGCTTTTTCGCAGCCGCCGCATAGCGTGCATCGGCCTCGATCGCGGCCTGCTCCAGCTTCTTCAGGCGCGAGGCGCCGGCATCGATCAGCACGACGTCGGCGGCGTATTTGGCGGCAAGTGCCGCCAGGCCATCGACCGGCGTCGAATATTTGCGCGAGGCGGCGCGCAGAGCGAACAACCGCTCCTCGATGCGTTCGAGCTCGGCCGGATCGAAGTCGGTCGCGGCAAGTGCGGCCTGGAGATGCTGGTCGGCCTCCTCCAGCGCGTTGATCGCGATGTCGATTGCCTTCACCGCGGGCTCGACCAGAGCCGGCGAATTGACACCGCGGCGTTCCAGCCGGCGCACGGCGGTCGAAAGGGCGGCAACCGGCGAATGATGGCCGCCGACGACCTCCTGCGCCTCGCGCAAATCGGAGGCGATTTTCTCGCCCTGCATCATGGTGGTGCGGCGCGAGGCGAGCGAGGTCTCCTCGCCGTCCTTCGGCGCGAGCCGCTTCAGCTCGTCGGAGGCGTGGCGCAGATAGTCGGCCTCGCGCGCGGCGCGCTCCATGCCGGCGCGGTGCTCTTCCAGCTCGGTGTTGGCGGTGCGGCGCGCGTCCCAGAGGGCTTCGACGGCCGCGACATCCTTTTCGAGGCCGGCAAAGGCATCAAGCAGGCGGCGATGGGTGGCGGCATCGACCAGCGCGCGCTCGTCATGCTGGCCGTGGATCTCGACCAGCGCGGCGCCGACCGCCTTCAGGGTCTGCACGCTGATCGCCTGATCGTTGATGAAAGCGCGGGTGCGGCCGTCGGCGAGCTGCACGCGGCGGAGAATCATCTCGCCGGTATCGTCGAGCCCGTTCTCGGCGAGGATTTTCGTCGAGGGATGATTCTTCGGGATATCGAAGACGGCCGTAACCTGCCCCTGCTCCGCGCCATGGCGCACGAGGCCGGCGTCGCCGCGGCCGCCGAGCGCCAGCGCAAAGGCATCGAGCAGGATGGATTTGCCCGCACCGGTCTCGCCGGTCAAAACCGCAAGTCCGGTGGCGAATTCGATATCGAGCCGTTCGATCAGGACGATGTCACGGATCGACAGACGCGCCAGCATGGAACCAGATTTCCTAGCCGAGACCTAGAGGCCTATCCCCTTGAAGGTCCGGCTGATCCAGGACCCCTGATTCTCGCTCGGCTCGAGACCGCCGGATTTTACAAGATTATAGGCGTCCTTGTACCATCGGCTGTCGGGAAAATTATGCCCGAGCACGGCGGCGGCGGTCTGGGCCTCGCCGACGATGCCGATCGACATGTAGGCCTCGGTGAGGCGGTAGAGTGCCTCCTCGACATGGCGCGTGGTCTGGTACTGCGTCACCACGGCCTTGTAGCGGTTGATCGCCGCCGTGTAGTCGCGCTTCTGCATGTAGTAGCGGCCGACATTCATTTCCTTGCCGGCGAGCTGATCGCGCGCGCCCTCGATCTTGGCCTTGGCGGAGGTCGCATATTCCGATGTCGGATATTTGCGCACCACCTCTTCCAGCGAGGCGATCGCCTTCTCGGTGCGGGCCTGGTCGCGGCTGATATCCGGGATCTGATCGTAATGCGAGGCGGCGATCAGATACTGCGCGTAAGCGGCGTCCGGGCTGCCGGGATGCAGGGTGACGTAGCGGGTGGCAGCGCCGATGCAGCTGTCATAGTCGCCGCCCTGGTAGGACGCGTAAGCCGACATCAGCAGCGATTTGCGCGCCCAGTCGGAATAGGGATGCTGGCGGTCGACCTCTTCGAACTTCTTGTTCGCCGCCTTCATGTCCTTCTTTTCGTTCATGAGGTACAAGCCCTCATTGTAGATCTTGTCGGCAGGCTCCTCGACGAAGGTATCGTCCTTGGCGATGAACTTGTCCCAGAGCGAGCCGGTGCCGCAGCCGGCCAGCGGCAAGGCGAGCAGAAAGAGGGTCGCGGCCTGAAGCAGCCGACGAATCCCGGTCGGAGCTTTTGGAGAGGCCAAGAGATATCCGCGCGTCATACGCTGTGCCGACATGAATTTAAGACCTGACGCCCTGTGATGCGGTGCCCGCCAGCCCATGATCCCCGTCACGGGCGCGAAATGTGACCGTGGTGCCTGCCATGCGACCACGTCGGTGTAACCGAAAAACGATTGTTAACCTATCGGATAGGCAGGCATTCCGCCCGGATTAAGGCGAAAACGCCGCAATGCTAGCCGATCATGGTTACCAGGAGTTTCCCGGACAAAACGCCAGCCGCACCAGGCTTCAGGACACGTCCGGCCCATAGGCCGCAGCGATCCGGCCGCCAACAATACCGCTGCCGACTTCGGCCACAGGACGCGTGGTGCGGCGGGCCGCTTCGCCCTCGACCACCCGCCAGGCGGTACGGTCGGCGAGCAATGCGGTCAGGACGGCGTGGTTGAGCTTGTGACCGCCACGCACCGAGCGATAGGCGCCAAGCAGCGGCAGGCCGGCCAGCGCGAGATCGCCGATCACGTCCAGCACCTTGTGGCGAGCGCATTCGTCGGCGTAGCGCAGGCCCTCGGTGTTGAGCAGCCGCTCGTCGTCGAACACGACGGTATTTTCAAAGGAGGCGCCTAGCGCATAGCCCGCGCTCCAGAGCCGGGCAACATCACCCATCAGACCGAAGGTCCGGGCACGGCCGACTTCGCGGCGGAAGCGCTCGGGGCTCACGTCGAAGCCACAGCTCTGCCGGCCGATGACGGGATTGGTGAAGTCGATCTCCACCTCGGCGCGGAAGCCGTTGGCGTAGGGCCGAATCTCGCCGAAGGCGTCGCCGATCTTGACCGAGACCGGCTTCAAAACCTGGATGAACCGGCGCTGCGCCGGCTGGTTGACGATACCGGCCTGATCGATCGCCGCGATGAACGCAGCGGCGCTGCCGTCCATGATCGGCACCTCGGGACCGTCGACCTCGATGGTGGCGTTGTCGACACCCATGCCCCGCAGCGCAGCCAGCACGTGCTCCGCGGTAGAAACCAGCGGACCGCTGCGATCACCGAGGACGGTCGCGAAGTCGGTCGCGATCACCTGCTCGGCGGTCGCCTGGATCTCGCGGTCACGTCCGTCGAGCCCGGTGCGGACAAAAATAAAGCCTGCATCGACAGGTGCAGGTCCGAGCGTAAGGGTGACTGGAAGACCGGAATGAACGCCGACGCCGGCCACACTGGCTTGCGCGCGAAGCGTTGTTTGCCGGCTAAATTTCATCTGGAACCGCCCCACTACGACCCATTGCGACTTATACTAAACCCGACTGATCGATCGAGATCGACCTTCCGAATCTCCGTATCCCCAAGTCACGCCGAACCATAGTCACTGCCTTAAACAGCGCCAACTCACGCTTTTTTACCGATTGTTACCCCAAACCAGCCGTATTCGCGCCAAGGCTTAACCAAATTGCGCCGGGGTTTGGGGCCGTTATCGGCAGCTTTACTGAAGCACCGAACCTGTAATTAATGATTTAAAATCAGTTGCTTGAACGCCCAATCCGGATATGCACGGGACCAAAGGAAAGGCCCCGGCAAGCTTCCCGCCGGGGCCTTTCTGCGTCTGCCTTATTGTAACAATCCTCAGGTCGCCTGCCGCCGCAGGAAGGCCGGGATATCAAGATGGTCGTCTCCCTGTGGCGCCGGCGCAACAGGCGCGGGGCGACCATGGGCGTCGAGACCCTGCGGCGCGGGCCGGCGGGCATATTCCGACACCGGTTCGCTGGCGGCGATCTGCTGCTGCACCGTTCGCTGCGCCTTGCGCTCGGGCAGCGCCGGCATGGCGGGACCGGCGGTGCGGGCGGCGATCGGGGCCTCGGTCTCCTCGTCGCGACGACCGAGGCCGACATTGGCAAGGCGCTGGAGCAGCGACAGGCGGGTCTTTTGCGGCGTCTCTTCCTCAACCTCGCCACGGGCCTGACGCAGCTCGGCCTGGGCCGGCATCGGCAGCTCGTCGAGGCGCGGCATCCGCGGCGCGCGCGCCGGGGCACGCTCGGCCTGCGGTGGGATGAAGGTTTCCGGCGTCATTGGCTCATGCATGGCCATCGGCGCCTGCTCGGGCTCCGGAAACAGCGTGGGCTTCTGCGCGATCGGGCGCACGGTGACGTCGCCATAGGTCTGCATCGGCGCGGGCGCCTGCGGGACTTCGGAAACGGCAGCCGCGATGGCCGCAAGCGCCGCACGTTCGACATTGGAACGCGGCGCGATCGGAGCAGCAGCGCCCGGCGCGGTACCCGGGATCTGCGATTCCAGCTTCTGAGCGCGCTCGGCCATGCGCTGGTTGTCGGCGCGGAGACGCGCGGTCAGGTCGGCGAGACGGCTCTCGGCAGCGGCGGCCGGAGCCGCGGGAGCCTGCTGGACCTGAGGTGCCGCGTTCGCAACCGGAGCGCTGGTGCCCTGGGTGTTGCGGGCGATCGCAGCCTGCTCGATCCCGGTGGCGACGACCGAGACGCGGATCAGGCCGTCGAGCGCTTCGTCGAAGGTCGCGCCGACGATGATGTTGGCGTCCTGGTCGACTTCCTCGCGGATGCGGGTCGCGGCTTCGTCGACCTCGAACAGGGTGAGGTCCTTGCCGCCGGTGATGGAGATGAGGAGGCCCTTGGCACCCTTCATCGAGCTGTCGTCGATCAGCGGGTTGGCGATCGCGGCCTCAGCGGCGGTCAGCGCGCGCTTGTCGCCGGAGGCTTCGCCGGTGCCCATCATCGCCTTGCCCATTTCCCTCATCACCGCTCTCACGTCGGCGAAGTCGAGATTGATCAGGCCTTCCTTGACCATCAAATCGGTGATGCAGGCCACGCCCGAGTAGAGCACCTGGTCGGCCATCGCGAAGGCGTCGGCAAACGTGGTCTTCTCGTTGGCAACCCGGAACAGGTTCTGGTTCGGAATAATCAGGAGCGTGTCGACAACCTTGTGAAGCTCGTTGATGCCGGCTTCAGCGGTGCGCATGCGGCGGCCGCCTTCGAAGTGGAATGGCTTGGTCACGACGCCGACCGTGAGGATGCCCATGTCGCGGGCGGTCTTGGCGATGACGGGAGCTGCGCCGGTGCCGGTGCCGCCGCCCATACCGGCGGTGACGAACACCATGTTGGCGCCCGAGAGATGATCGCGCAGCTCGTCGATGACTTCTTCCGCGGCAGCAGCGCCGACGTTCGGCTGCGAGCCGGCGCCGAGGCCCTGCGTCACCGCGGTGCCCATCTGCACGATGCGCTGCGCCTTCGACATCGTCAGCGCCTGCGCGTCGGTATTGGCGACCACGAAGTCGACGCCCTGGAGGCCGGCCGTGATCATGTTGTTGACGGCGTTGCCACCGGCGCCGCCGACGCCGAACACGGTGATGCGGGGCTTCAGTTCGTGAATATCAGGAGCATTGATGCTGATGGTCATGTTTGCCTCTCGATCACGCGCGCGTGGGTTCGCCCCGGCCTGCGGCCGCGGGAGTTGGTGAAAATCGACAATTGAGGAAAGCGGTCATCAGAAGCCCTCGCGTAGCCATCGTCCGACCTTTCCGAAATAACCGCCTGTTCCTGTCCTGACCTGCTGCCGCGTTTGCCGCGGTTCGACATGTTCGTGGTGAACATATTGCGGGTAGACGAGAAGTCCGGCCGGCACCGCGAACGCGGCGTTCTTCGCCTCGTTGGGCAGCCGGCCAAAACCGAGCGGACGTCCGACCCGCACGGGCCGGCCGAGAATCTGGGTTCCGAGCTCGACGAGGCCGGTGAGCTGCGAGGCTCCGCCGGAGAGCACGACACGGCCCTTAGGCTCTGCCGCGAAGGGCGAATCCTTCAGCTTGTCCCGAACCATTTCGAAGACTTCCTCGGCACGATGCTTGACGATGGTGGCGATGGTGGCGCGCGAAACGATCTGCGGCAGATCCTGGTCGTCACCGGCTGTCGGTACAGACATCAGCTCACGCGAGTCCGATCCGCCGGTGATGACGGTGCCGTATAACGTCTTGATTCGCTCGGCATCGGCAATGGTCGCCGAGAGTCCGCGCGCGAGATCCATCGTGATGTGTTGCCCGCCGACCGCAAATCCGGCCGCGTGCACGAAACGTCCGCCGGAATAGACCGCGATGGTGGTGGTGCCCGCACCCATCTCGACCACGGCAGCGCCGAGATCGGCCTCGTCGTCGGTTAGCACCGACAGGCCGGCCACATAGGGGCTCGCCGCCATGGCTTCGACGTTGAGATGGCAGCGTTCCACCGCCAGCATCAGGTTCCTCGCCACGGTGGCGTCGCAAGTGACGACATTCATGTCGACGCCGAATTGATGCGCAACCATGCCGCGGGGATCGCGGATGCCTTTGACGCCATCGAGCGTGTAGCCGACCGGCAGCGCATGCAGCACGGTACGGCCCTCGCCGGTGGCGTGGCGCATGCCGGTGGAGGTGACGCGGCTGACATCGGCCGGCGTCACTGCGCCGCCGCGGATATCGGCTGCCGCCTCGACCAGCTGGCCCGCGAGACGACCGCCGGAGACTGACAGCAAAACGGACTCGACCCGGACCTTGGCCATTTTCTCCGCAAGCCCGACGGCCTGGCGCACCGCCTGCTCGCATTCGGCGAGATCGACCACCGCGCCGGCCTTCATGCCGCGCGACTGGATCTGGCTGTAACCGATCAGTTCGACCGCGTGGGTCCGGCCGCCCAAGGCCTCGCTCGGCGCCGACGGCTTCAGCCGCGCGATCATGCAGGCGATCTTGCTGGTGCCGATGTCGAGGCAGGCGACGAGACCGCCGCGCTTGTGCGGCATTGGGCGCGTCTTCGGCGTCTGGGTGCGATCAAGACCGGTCATGCGGCGTCCCCGGCCTTCTTTTTCTTCTTGTCCTTGAACAGATCCTCGCGCGCCTTTGCGGCGTCATCGGACAGCTGCACCACCAGACGGTCGGGCAGGCGCATGTCGATCGCGACGATATCCTTCGAGAACAGCCTGTCGTCCTTATCGAGCTTGGAGAGCGCAGCCAGTGCGTTGCCGACATCCTGCTCCGGAAGGCGAATGTCGAGGCCGTCCTTCAGCCTCAGGTTCCAGCGCCGCTCACCGACATAGATCGCGGCTTTCGTCACCGAGTTCACCTGCGGATAGCGGGCGAGCAGCGCGAGGAAGTCGCGGGCCTGCGTGTCGGCGCCCTTGCCGACCACGAGCGGCAGCGACAGGAACCGGCGCGAGACATAGGGTTCGAGTAGCGCGCCGTCGTCGGCGATGACGGAAAGCCGGCCGGCATCCTGCCACAGCGCGAACGCCTTGCGCTCGGTGATCTCGATCATGAGCCGGCCCGGATAGAGCTTCAGCACGGTCGCGTCCGCAATCCAGGGATTGGCCTTGAGCTTGTCGCGGACGTCGTCGGCAGCGAGGAACAGCAGCGAGGAGCGGCCGCTGACGCCGCCGATCGCGAGAATCTCGTCCTGGCTGAGCTGCTTGCGGCCGTTGATCACGACCGAGGTGATGCGGAAGCCGGCCGAATTGGCCATGGCGTTGCGCGCGTCGCTGACCGCCGTGATGAAATCCTGGAGATGGCCGCCCTTGACGGTGCCGAGGCCGCAGCTGCCGATCAGCAGCAGCACGGTCAAGCTGATCCCGACCCGGCGCGGCAGGTAGCGCTCGACCAGCGCGACCAGGCGCGGTGGCGGCTCGCGCTCGACGACAGCCTTGGCCTTGATCCTTTGCTTGGCAGCAGCACGCGTCTGTTCAAGTCTTTCCTGGCGCTTGTCCTGGACCCACTCGCGCAGAAGCACGACCGCTCCGATAGCGGCCGCCTTCAGGTCAGCTTGGGGCCTCAGCGATCTCAAAAACGACCGGGTGAGGCTTCCTGCACCATCCATTGCACGAGCTCGTCAACAGTTTGCCCACGACACCGCGCGGGTCCTGGCGAATGTGACGTCTCGGTCTGCCGGGCCGGGTGAGGGTCTTCGGCAGAAGAAACCGCTCCCCTTCAAAGCGTTCGCCGGTCGGGGACAATCCGAAACAGCTCACGCACCGGCAGCCAAAACGCCATATGCGCCGCCAGCGTTAACCTTCGGACTTCCTGGTAAACAAAAGGTAAAGTTCGTTAACGGAGAATGCTTTTTGCCCAGCTCTGTGAGGCAGTTATGCCACGATATCCGGCATTTTACCGGTTTTGGGCACCAAACCGGCCGTTTTCGCCCTGTCAGCCGTTAACCAATCCTAACTATTTCCGCACCCGCCGCACCGCCAGCTCGATCAGGTCGCGGAGGAAGTCGACAAACGCGATGCCCTCGGCTTTCAGTGCCTTGGGGTAGAGCGAGGACTTGGTCAGCCCGGGCAGCGTGTTGGTTTCGAGATAGACCAGCCCCTTCTCCGAGACGATGAAGTCCGAGCGGGAATAGCCGGCGCAGGACATCGCACGATGCGCCAGCATCGCCTGGGTCTTGAGCGCGGCGGTGACCTCGGGGGTGAAGCGGCCCGGGCAGATTTCCTGGGTCGACTTCAAAAGATATTTTGCGGCGTAGTCGAAACTGCCCTCGCCCGGAATGATCTCGATCGGCGGCAGCGAGACGATCGAGCCATCGGTGCGCTCCAGCACGCCGCAGGTCGCCTCGACGCCGGCGATGTAGGGCTCGATCACATACTCTTCGTGTTTTGCGGCATTGCGGACGGCGACGAGATCCTGCCTGGCGTTGACGAAGATGAGGCCATAGCTGGAGCCATCGCGCGCCGGCTTTGCAATCAGCCTTCCGTACTCGGCGAAGGCATCATCGATATTCTCGAGCGCGATACCCTCAGGCGGCGTCACGCCGCCGAGCGCAGCAAAGCGCTTGGCCGCGATCTTGTCGAAGGCGAGATGCGAGGAGGCCGAGCCGGAGCCTGTGAACGGCACGCCGCGCGCCTCGCACATCACCTGCAATTCGCCGTTCTCAGCGCTGCCGCCATGCAGGCTGAGCACGAGGACGCGGTCTTCAGTCCTGGCCCTGTCGAGCGCCTGCGCCAGCGGAATGCCGCGCGTGCCAGGCTTGAACTCGTCCTCGAAGGGCCGGGAATGTTCGAGCAGCTGCTTGGTCTGCACGACGTGCACCTTGTCCTCGACGTCCCACCACCAGAGATCGGCCTCGGGCAGCGCCTGATGCAGCGCCTGGGCTGAAGCGACGGAAACCAGACGCTCTCGATTGGAGCCGCCAAAGAGGATCGTGGTGCGCATGTTCTCTCGTCGCCTGTTTGCCTCGTCGTTCAAGCGGAAACCCCGATCCGCTTGATTTCCCAGTGCAGCTCAATTCCGGAATTCGTCTTCACGCGTTCGCGCACCGTCTCGCCCAGCGTCTCGATGTCGTGCGCGGTGGCATCGCCCGTGTTGATCAGGAAATTGCAGTGCATCTCGGAGACCTGCGCGCCGCCGACGCGCAGGCCGCGGCAGCCTGCGGCATCGACCAGCTTCCAGGCGGAATGGCCGGGCGGATTCTTGAAGGTCGACCCGCCGGTCTTTTCGCGGATCGGCTGCGCGGTCTCGCGGTGGTTCTGCACCTCCGCCATGCGCGCGCGGATCGCATCGGTATCCCTGATCTCGCCGCGAAAGCGTGCGGAGGTGAAGATGATGGAGGGGTCGACGCCGCTATTGCGGTAGACGAATTTCATGTCGGCGTTGGAGAATACTTGCTTCGTGCCGTCGCGCCCGACGCCGCGCGCCTCGATCAGCACGTCCTTGGTCTCGCCGCCATTGGCGCCCGCGTTCATGCGCATCGCGCCGCCGATCGTGCCGGGAATGCCGGAATAGAATTCGAGCCCGCCGATATTGGCAGAAGCCGCGACCTCCGCGACGCGCTTGTCGAGCGCAGCCGCACCTGCGGTGACGACGTCACCGTTCGCAGCGGCCTCACCAAAAGTGCGCGGCGCCAGCCGGATCACCACGCCGGCAATGCCGCCATCGCGCACGATGAGGTTGGAGCCGACACCGACGACATAGACCGGGATATCCTTGGCGAGATGCGCGAGGAAATAAGCGAGATCATCCTCGTCCGCCGGCGTGAACAGCACCTGCGCCGGCCCGCCGACGCGAAACCAGGTCAGCTCGGCCAGCGACTGGTTGGCCAGCAACCGCCCGCGAAGATCCGGCACCGCGGCTTTGAGATCGGGCGTGATGTCGGGGAATGCCACCACCCTACCCCAGCGCCTTCAATTCGCCGGGCAGTGCGTACGCCCATTGCGTGATGTTGCCGGCACCGAGACAGACGACGAGATCACCCGACTTCGCCACGCCTTTGACGATGTCCGCAAGCTCGGAGGCTGCCGGCAACGGGATCACCTCGCGGTGGCCATGCGCGCGCAGGCTAGCTACGAAATGATCGCGGTCGATGCCGTCGATCGGCGTCTCGCCGGCGGCATAGACGTCGGCGACGACAACAGCATCGGCATCGTTGAAGCAGGTACAAAATTCCTCGAACAGCGATTGCAGGCGGGTGTAGCGATGCGGCTGCACCACGGCGATGATCTTGCCGTTGGTGGATTCCCGCGCCGCCTTCAGCACCGCGGCGATCTCGACCGGGTGATGGCCATAATCGTCGATCACGGTGATGCCGCTCCACTCGCCGGTCTTGGTGAAGCGGCGCTTGACGCCGCCGAATCCGGCAATCGCCTTGCGGATCGCGTCATCTGAAACGCCGAGCTCGCGCGCGACCGCGATCGCGGCCGTCGCGTTGGAGGCATTGTGACGGCCCGGCATCGGCAGCATGAGATCGGCGATCTCGTGCACAGTCCCAGTTTTGCGATCACGGAACGCGACCTTGAATTTTGATCCGCCCCCCATCGGCGTGAGATCGACAAACTGCACATCGGCCTGCGGATTCGCGCCGTAAGTGATGATGCGTCGGTCCTCGATCTTGCCGACGAGGTTCTGCACGACAGGATGATCGATGCACATCACGGCAAAGCCGTAGAACGGCAGGTTCTCGACGAAATGCCGGAAGGCATCCTGCACGGCCTCGAAGGTCTTGAAGTGATCGAGATGCTCAGGATCGACATTGGTGACAATGGCAACATCGGTCGGCAGCTTCAGGAACGTGCCGTCGCTCTCGTCGGCCTCTACCACCATCCAGTCGCCGGCGCCGAGACGCGCGTTGGAGCCATAGGCGTTGATGATGCCGCCGTTGATCACGGTCGGATCGAGCCCGCCGGCATCGAGCAGCGTTGCGACCATCGTGGTCGTGGTGGTCTTGCCGTGCGTGCCGGCAATCGCGACGCAGCTCTTCAGCCGCATCAGCTCGGCCAGCATCTCGGCGCGGCGCACCACGGGAATGCGCCGCTCACGCGCCGCCATCAGTTCCGGATTGTCGCGCTTGATCGCGGTGGAGACCACGACGACCTCGGCCCCGTCGACATTCTCGGCCTTATGGCCGACCGAAACTTTCGCGCCCTTCTTGCGCAAACGGTCGAGATTGTAATTGTCGGAGGCGTCCGAGCCCTGCACGGAATAGCCGAGATTGACCAGCACCTCGGCGATGCCGCTCATGCCGATCCCGCCGATCCCGACGAAGTGGATGGGTCCGATCTCGCGCGGCAGTCTCATGCTCTATCCCATGGTTCCGTCGTCATGCCCGGGCTTGTCCCGGGCATCCACGAATCCCAAGCTACTTCATGCAAGACGTGGATGGCCGGGACAAGCCCGGCCATGACGGCAAAAATACGAAAATCGGTCCGTTTAGGCTCAGATTCCCGCGACTTTGACCACCAGATCGGCCAGCCGCTCGGTGGCGTCGAGCCGGCCCGCCCCCTTCGCCGCGGCCGCCATGGCGGCAAGGCGCGCCGGCTCGGCCGCGAAACCGGATATCTCGGCGGCGAGACGATCCGAGGTGAACTCGGTCTGCGGGATGCGAATGGCGCCGTCGACATTGGCCAGCACGCCGGCATTGGCGAACTGATCCTGGTCGATCGCGCCCGGCAGCGGCACCAGGATCGAGGGTCGGCCGATCGCGGCGAGCTCGGCGACCGTGCCGGCGCCGGAGCGCGACACCACCAGGTCGTTCGAGGCGAGCCGCGCCGGCAGATCCGTGAAGAACGGCGCGAGCTCGGCATTGATCTTGAGCTTGTCGTAGACCGCGCGCACGCGCGCCATGTCCTCGTCGCGGACCTGCTGGGTGAGGACGAGCCGGCCCCACAACGCGGGCTCGAGCCGCTCGATCGCGCCCGGCACGATGTCAGCCATGATCCGGGCGCCCTGGCTGCCGCCGACGACGAGCAGGCGCAGCGAGCCATTCACTTCGGGCGCGACATATGGCTCGGCCGCAGCGGCGAGGACCGTCGGCCGCATCGGCGTGCCAACCGTCGTGGTCTTGGCTGCCAGCGCTGGATCGCGATCGAGCACGCCCGGCAACGACGTCGCGATGGCGCGGACGCGGCTCGACAAGAAACGGTTGGCGCGGCCGAGCACCGCATTGGCCTCGTGGATGATGCCGGGCACGCCGGCGAATTTTGCCGCGATCAATGGCGGCAATGTCGGATAGCCACCGAAGCCGATGACGGCAGCGGGGTTCAATCGCTTGATCAGGCGGTAAGCGGACAGCGTGCCGGTGGCGAGCGTGATGCCGGCATAAGCCAGCTGGACCGGATTGCGACTGCGCGCCGTCTCGCTCGCGACGACGTCGATCATGTCCTTGCTGAACAGCCCACTATAGCGCAGCGCGCGCTCATCCGTAACCAGGCGCACGCGAAAGCCGCGCCGGATCAGTTCGACGCCGAGCGCTTCGGCCGGAAACAGATGGCCGCCGGTGCCGCCCGCGGCGAGAAGAATCAAGGGGGAATTGTGCATGAATGCCCTTTTACAAGGCCTCCGCCGTCATTGCGAGCGAAGCGAAGCAATCCAGACTGTGCCCGTGGAGGGATTCTGGATTGCTTCGCTGCGCTCGCAAAGACGAAAAACTACGCGTAGCTGCGCATCGCCTCGGCATGGCCGCTGGCCTCGACTTCGGTGCGCGGGCGCAGCCGCGTCAGCGCCAGCATCATGCCGACGCCATAGGACAGCGATATGATCGAGGAGCCGCCATAGGAGATGAAGGGCAGCGTCATGCCCTTGGCAGGGATGAGCTGAAGGTTGACCGACATGTTGATCGCCGCCTGCACGCCGAACAGGATTGCAAGGCCGGAAGCCGCAAAGCGCGAGAACATGTCCTCGTTGGCATAGGCACGCGACAGCGTACGAATGACGACGAAGGCGAACAGCGTCAGCATCGCCAGGCACAGGATGATGCCGAACTCTTCGGCGGCAACCGCGAACACGAAGTCGGTATGGCTGTCCGGCAGGCTGCGTTTTGCGATGCCCTCGCCCGGTCCGAGGCCAAACCAGCCACCGTTGTAGAAGGCCTCCATCGCAGTATCGACCTGGAAAGTGTCGCCGGAGGCCGGGTTCATGAAGCGCTTGATGCGGCCGGCAACGTGGGGAACAAAAAGGTATGCGCTGAACAGGCCGGCCGCGGCCGCGCCGGCAAGGCCGAACACCCAGATCATGCGCATGCCCGCGATGAAGAACAGCGAGCCCCACACCATCAGGATCAGCATGGTCTGGCCGAAGTCGGGCTCCATCACCAGCAGCGACACCAGCATCAGCAGCAGCACCAGCGCCATCGAGGTCGCAGGCATCTCCGGCCGCTTGGTCGATTCCGCGAACAGCCAGGCCGCGATGACGACGAACGACGGCTTTGCGATTTCGGAGGCCTGAATGTTGACGCCGAGCAGCGTGATCCAGCGCCGCGAGCCCTTGACCTCGGGGCCGATCGCGAGCGTCACCACGATCAGGATAATGCTGATCGTGAAGATGATCAGCGCGCTTCGCCGGATCGAGCGCGGCGACAGGAAGGAGACGCCGACCAGCACCATGAAGGACGGCGCCAGGAACATCACGTGGCGGCTGAAGAAGTGGAAGGGATCGAGCCCGATGCGGGTCGCGACCGGCGGGCTCGCCGCCAGCGACAGGATGACGCCGGTCAGCATCAGCACCAGGATCGCGCCGAGCAGCGGCTTGTCGACGGTCCACCACCACTCGGTAAAGGGGGTGCGTTCTTCACGGGAGAGCATGGGCGGCCGCTTTCGGACAGAGGTCGGCCCATTGGTCGCCGAGGTTGGTTACCGGGGGGTTAAGGCAATAGCTATCTTTCGAGATAGCATACGTCGGCCACCACAAATGCCCGTCATACCCCGCGAAGGCGGGGTATCCAGTACGCCGTGGCGTCGCGGCCCAAGCACCGCCTCTGGGATACTGGGTCACCCGCCTTCGCGGGTGACGACAGCAGAGATTGTGCAGCAAGCGCGCCCTACACCACCGGCTTCACACCCGGCAGCGCCTGCACCAGCTCGCGGAACCTGGTGCCGCGGATCTCAAAATTGCGGTACTGGTCGAAGGAGGCGCAGGCCGGCGACAGCAGCACGACCGCGTCGGACAGGCCCGACGCTTCCGCATCGCGCGCGGCGTGCTCGACGGCAACGTCGAGTGTCTGGCTGATCTCGTGCGCGACCGAGCCGAGAGTGCCGGAAAACTCCTTCGCGGCCTCGCCGATCAGATAGGCCTTGCGGATGCGCGGGAAGAAGCCGGCGAGGCCGGTGATGCCGCCCGCCTTCGGCTTGCCGCCCGCGATCCAGAAGATGTCGGCAAAGGACGACAGCGCATGCGCGGTGGCGTCGGCGTTGGTGCCCTTGGAGTCGTTGACGAACAGCACATTGCCGCGGCGGCCGACCTGCTCCATGCGGTGCGCCAGGCCCGGAAAGCTGCGCAGGCCGTCCTGCAACACGTCCAGGCTGATGCCCATCGCAAGCGCGGCAGCCGCCGCGCAAGCCGCGTTCTGCGCATTGTGCAGGCCGCGCAGCGAACCGATGCCGCCGAGCTTTGCGATTTCGCTGCGCGCGCCGCCCGAGGTGCGCACGATGGTGCCATGCTCGACATGAATGCCGCTCGCCAGCGGATTCCTGATGGAGATGCGCACCACGTTCTTGCCGGCGCGGTCGAGCCGGTCGGCGATGTCGCGGCAATAGCCGTCATCGACGCCGATAATCGACGTGCCACCTGCCTGCACGCCGACGACGAGACGCTCCTTCACCGCGGCGTAATGCGCGATAGTGCCATGACGATCGATATGGTCCTCGCTGACATTGAGCAAAATGCCGACGGAGGGATCGAGCGAGGGCGTGAGGTCGATCTGGTAGGACGACATCTCGATGACGTGGACGCGACCCATGCGCGGCGGCTCCAGCGACAGGATCGCGGTGCCGATATTGCCGCCCATCTGGGTGTCGTAGCCGGCGACCTTGGTCAGATGCGCGATCAGCGCCGTCGTGGTCGACTTGCCGTTGGTGCCGGTGATGGCAACGAACGGCGCGTTCGGCGCGTGGCGGCGGCGCTCGCGGCAGAACAGCTCGATGTCGCCGATCACCTCGACGCCCGCCTCGCGCGCCTTCAGCACGCTCCAGTGCGGTACTGGGTGGGTCAGCGGCACGCCCGGCGCGAGCACGAGCGCTGCGAAATTGCCCCAGGAAACGTTGCGCAAATCTGCGGTGATGAACCCGGCCTGCGCCGCCTTGGCGACGTTCTCGGCGCTATCGTCGGCGGCGATCACCTCGGCGCCACCGGCCTTCAGCGCGTGGCAGGAGGCAAGCCCCGAGCCGCCAAGGCCGAACACCGCGACCGTCTTGCCGGCGAAGGATGTGACCGGGATCATCGTGGTACCGTCAGCGCAGCTTCAGCGTGGAGAGGCCGGCGAGCGCCAGCATCACCGAGATGATCCAGAAGCGGATCACGATCTGCGGCTCGGTCCAGCCGAGCTGCTCGAAATGGTGGTGGATCGGCGCCATCCGGAAGATGCGCTTGCCCGTGAGCTTGAACGACACCACCTGCACGATGACGGAGACCGCCTCCAGCACGAACAGGCCGCCGATCACCGCGAGCACGATTTCGTGCTTCACCGCGACCGCGATCGCCCCAAGCATGCCGCCGAGCGCGAGCGAGCCGGTGTCGCCCATGAAGATGGAGGCCGGCGGCGCGTTGAACCAGAGGAAGCCGAGGCCGGCGCCCAATAGCGCGCCGCAGAGCACCGCGAGCTCGCCGGTGCCCGCGACATATTTGATCTGGAGATAATCGGCGAACACCGCGTTGCCGGCGAGATAGGCGATCATCGCAAAGCTCGCGGTCGCGATCATCACGGGCACGATGGCGAGGCCGTCGAGACCGTCGGTGAGGTTCACCGCATTGCCGGCACCGACGATGACGAAGGCGCCGAACACGACGAAGAACCAGCCGAAATGCAGCACCGTGTCTTTCAGGAAGGGTATAGTCAGCGCGGTCGAGGCGGGATCGCGGTTCAGCCGCACCAGCGCATAGCAGGCGACCAGCGCGATCACCGCCTCGATCAGCAGGCGCAACTTGCCGCCGAATCCGCTCGTGGTCTGCTTGGTGACCTTGAGGTAGTCGTCATAGAAGCCGACGAAGCCGAAGCCGAGCGTCACCGCCAGCACGATCCAGACATAGGGATTGAGTGGGTTGGCCCACAGCACCGTGCCGACCGTGAGGCCGGACAGGATCATCAGCCCGCCCATGGTGGGCGTGCCCTTCTTGGCCAGATGCGATTGCGGACCGTCGGTGCGGATCGGCTGGCCCTTGCCCTGGCGGATGCGCAGATGATCGATGATCCAGGGCCCGAACAGGAACACGAACAGCGCGCCGGTGACCACGGCGCCGCCGGTGCGGAAGGTGATGTAGCGGAAGACGTTCAGAACGGTGCGCACTGCACCGAAGCCCGGAAATGTGTTGGAGAGCTCGATCAGCCAGTAAAACATTCAGACGGTCCTATGGCGCCTTTCGCACGCAGGCTTTTTCAGACGCAGATTTCGCCTCACGCGCATTCGCCGGTCTTCATTATCGGTCGGGCGACCTTTAAGAAACCTGCCGGCAAGAAACCTGCAGGCTCGGCGCCGCAAAACGGTGGGATTCGGGAACAGCGCCTTCCAAGCAGTTTACGCCTTTGCCTGCAAGGCGGCCACTAGGCCCGGCACAAACTTGTTGACCCAGAACATCTTCTTGCTGCCCTTGACAACCACGACATCGCCTGCCTTCAGCAGGCCCGCGACCTCGCCCGGCTTCAGCGTGGCAGGATCGTCGTGCCAGCCGAGCCCTTTGCCGGCGGGAAGCGCGTCATAGAGGTGCCGCATCAGCGGCCCGACGCAATAGATGCCGTCGACGCCGTCGAGATGCGTGGCCAGCGCGGTGTGGTAGCTTGGTGCGTCGTCGCCCAGTTCCAGCATGTCGCCGAGCACCGCAATGCGGCGGCCGCCGGTGACGTTGCGCGCCTGCAGGCTTTGCAGCGCGGCGGCAATGCTCGCCGGATTGCCGTTAAAGCTGTCGTCGATCACGGTGACACCGCCGACTGCCTGCTCGACGCCGCGGCCGGTCATGATGCCGACGCGATCGAGCTTGATCGCGAGCGTCGCCACATCGAGATGCGCGGCATGAACCGAGGCGAGCGCGGCGAGCGCATTCTGCACGCGGTGCGGTGCACCCGGCGTGAGGCTGAAGGCGATCTCCTTCTTGCCGATCGCGGCCACGACCTGCCAGCTCTCGCCATGCGGGGCGTGTGCGACCTCGTGCACCTCGGCCTTGTCGCCGAAGCGCACCAGCTTGCCCTTCCAGTCGGGCGCCTTGATCCCGGCCGGCAGCACCAGCACACCATTCTCCGGCAGGCCGAGCGCGATCGACACCTTCTCGCGGCGGATCGCGTCGAGCGAGCCGAGCTTTTCCAGATGCACCGGCTGGACGTTGACGACGAGCGCTACGGTCGGCCGCGTCAATTCGCTGAGTCGCGCGATCTCACCCTTCTGATTCATGCCCATCTCGACGACCCAGAGGCTGGCATCGGGCCGGGCGTTGCACAGCGTCAGCGGCACGCCCCAGAAATTGTTGAAGCTCGAAGGGCTCGCATAGGCATTGGGATAGGCCGCGAGATACTCCTTGGTGCTGGTCTTGCCGGCGCTGCCGGTGAGCCCGATCACCGGCCGGTTGAAGCGCGCGCGTGCGGCGCGCGCGAGGCCCCAGAGGCCGTCGATCAGCGTGTCCTTCACGACGATCTGCGGAATACCAACACCCGCGATTTCATGCGGTACGATCATCGCGACCGCGCCCGACGCTTGCGCCTTGTCCGCGAACTCCCAGCCGTCGCGCGCGCTGGCGAAGGCCGAGATGAAGCCGCCGCTCGGCGTGCCGCTCAACGCCACGAACAAGCTGCCCGGCTTCACCAGGCGGCTGTCCTGGGTGACGAAGTCGATCGGCGTGTCCGGGAATGAGCCGGCCGCCCCAAGCGCACGCGCCACCTCGGCAAGCGTCCATAATGGCGCGCTCATGCCACCCTCGATGCTAGTGCGGCGGCAACCGCCTCGTGATCGCTGAACGGCAGGACCTCGCCGCCGACGATCTGCCCGGTCTCGTGGCCCTTGCCGGCGACCAGCAGTGCATCGCCATCTTCCAGTTCCTCGATCGCAGCGCGGATCGCGGCCGCGCGGTCGCCGATTTCGCGCGCGCCCTTTGCGGTGGCGAGGATCGCGGCGCGAATGGCTTCCGGTTTCTCGCTGCGCGGATTGTCGTCGGTGATGATGACGCGATCGGCATTCTCGGCCGCGATCTCGCCCATGATCGGACGCTTGCCGGCGTCGCGATCGCCGCCGGCGCCGAACACGACGATCAGCCTGCGCCTGGCGTAGGGACGCAGCGCCTGCAACGCCTTCGCCAGCGCATCGGGCTTGTGCGCGTAGTCGACGAAGATCGGCGCGCCGTTGCGTTCGCCGACGCGTTCGAGCCGGCCCTTGGCGCCTTCGAGATGTTCGAGGCTCGCAAAGACACTGGCCACATCGCTGCCTGTGCCGATGGCCAGACCGGCCGAGACCAGCGCGTTCTCGATCTGGAATTCGCCGACCAGCGGCAGCCGGACGGCATAGGCCCTGTCGCGATGTACGAGCGAAAGCTCTTGCGAGAAGCCTGAGACCTCGGCATTGACGAGGCGAATGCCCTCACCTGCCCCGTCGCCGTTGCGGCCCACCGCCATCACGCGCAGACCGCGCGTCCTCGCGGCGTCGATCGCTTCCGCCGAGCATTCATGATCGGCCGAGATCACCGCGGCGCCACCGGGCGGCACGAGCTCGCGAAACAGCCGGAGTTTTGCTGCGAGATAATGCGCCACGGTCGGATGATAATCCATGTGGTCGCGCGAGAGATTGGTGAAGCCTGCGGCGGAGACGCGCACGCCGTCGAGGCGATATTGATCGAGCCCGTGTGACGATGCTTCGAAGGCGAGATGCGTCACGCCCTCGCGCGCGATCTGATCGAGCTGCCGATGCAACGCGATCGGATCGGGCGTCGTCAGCGAACCGTAAACCGTGCGTTTGGGCGAGACGAGGCCGATGGTGCCGATGCTGGCCGAGGCATGGCCCAGCCGCTCCCAGATCTGGCGCGTGAACGCGGCAACCGAGGTCTTGCCGCTGGTTCCCGTCACCGCCGCGATGGTCGCAGGCTGCGTGGGGAAGAATTTTGCCGCGGCCAGCGCCAGCGCGCGGCGCGGATTGGCGGTTGCGATGAACGGCACCTTGCAGGGGGCCGGCGCATGATCGCCGACCACGGCCACGGCGCCGGCCGCAATCGCAGCATCGATGAAGCGCGCGCCGTCGGTCTTGCTGCCGGCGAGCGCGAAGAAGAGATCGCCGGGCTTGACCACGCGGCTGTCGAGCGCAACGCCGCTCACATCAAGCGCCGCGACAGCGGGCTCGATCGCGGCATCGTTGCCCAAGACATCCTGACCCAAGAGTTCGCGCAGCTTCATGGTCATCCAGTCGACATGCCGTGCCGGAAAGCCGAATCTTCGGGAAAATCCCGACTCAGCAGCGGCAGTGGCCCACCCCGTTGATTACTGGGTTGCCCTGGATGCCGCAAGAATAAGGCGGTCGGACGGCGGCAAATCGAACCGAGGTTCGACCCCCAGGAGCGGCGCGATCCGCTCGATCACCTTGCCGCCCGTGGGCACCGCGTTAAAGCCCGAGGTGATGAAACCATGCGTTTCAGGCAACGCCTGCGGCTCGTCCAGCATGACGAGAATCTGATATTTCGGATCGTCGGACGGCATGATCGCGGTGAAGGAGTTGAGCACCCGCTTCTTGGCGTAGCGGCCATTGATGACCTTCTCGGAAGTGCCGGTCTTGCCGCCGACGTAATAGCCCTTCACATCGGCGGACCTGGCCGTACCGATTTCGGCATTGAGCCGCATCAGATACCGCATCTTGTCGCTAGTCTCCTGCTTGATCACGCGCTTGGCCATCGCCCGCGCTTCGTCTTCGCTGCGTTTCATGAATGTCGGCGGAATCAAATAGCCGCCGTTCATCAGGGCGTTGATGCCCATCACCGCTTGGAGCGGCGCTACCGACAGGCCCTGACCGAACGCGATGGTGACAGTGTTCAGCTCACCCCAGTGGCGCGGCACCAGCGGAGCCGCACTCTCCGGCAACTCGGTGCGCAGCCGCGTCAATTGTCCCATCTTGGCCAGGAACGCCTTGTGCGCCTCGACACCCTGGTTGAGCGCGATCCGCGCGGCGCCGATATTGGACGAGTAGGTGAACACTTCCTTCGTATTGATGAAACGTCCCAGGTTGTGACTGTCATGGATGGTGAACTTGCCGTAGTGCAGGTTTCCACGTGCGTCCCACGACGAGTTCAGGTTGATCTTGCCGGAGTCGAGCGCCATCGCCAGCGTGAAGGCCTTGAAGGTCGAGCCCATTTCGTAGACGCCGGTGGTCAGGCGGTTGATGCGGTCTGGGTCGTGCGCTTCCTTCGGATTGTTGGGATCGAAGTCCGGCAGCGAGACCATGGCCACGATCTCGCCGGTCTTGACGTTGGAGATGATGCCGGAAGCCGCCTTGGCGTGGAATTTCTCCTTCGCCTTCTGAAGCTCGTCGCGCAGCGCGTGCTCGACGCGCAAATCGACCGACAGCTCGATCGGCTTTTGCAGCCGGTCGGTGGCAAAGCCCGCGCGGTGGAGATCGGCGAGCCCTTGATTGTCGAGCCACTTCTCCATGCCCGCGATGCCCTGGTTGTCGATGTTGACCAGACCAATGACGTGGGCGACCTCGTTGCCGGTCGGATAGACGCGCTTGTTCTCGCGCAGGAAGCCGATGCCGGGAAGGCCGAGCTTGTGGATGTCCTGCTGCTGCTTCGGCGTGATCTCGCGCTTGAGCCAGACGAAGCCTTTCCGCGACGACAGGCGCTCGCGCACTTCGGCCTCATCTAGGTCGGGCACCGTCGCGGTCAGAAGCTCGATCGCCTCGTCCTTGTCGATGATGCGGCGCGGCTCGCCGAACAGGCTGGCCGCCTTGACGTCGGTCGCCAGGATCGCGCCGTTGCGGTCGACGATGTCGGGCCGCGCGGTCGCAACCACTTCCTGCGAGGCGGCACGACGCGCACTGTGAGCGTCGGCACCGATCGCGAACATCACGAGCCGGCTGCCGATCAGGGCATAGACCAGGGCAAAGGCGAGCATTGCGAGGCCGACGCGCGCGCGCGCCTTCGCGGCGCGATCGACATTGCGCCCGTAGAGCAGGCTGCGGATCAGACGCTGCCGCCACGGCTCAGCTGGCCGCTCGGTGGATTTGGCCGGAACAGCGCTCATTGCTTGTCCTCGGGGTGAGGCACGGAGCCCGTCACCGTATCGGGATCGCTCGCAGCTTCGATGGTATTGAGCATGGCTCCGATCGGATCAGGCTCGCCCGGCCTGAACATCCGCGCTGGACGGTCCGGCAGGTTCTTCAGTGCATCATATTGCGTGCCGTTGACGGGCTTGAGCGGCAGATGCCGCTCGGAGAGGCCCTGCAGGCGCAGCGGCGCATCGAGCCTGGCCCATTCGGAGCGCAGTTGCGCGATCGCGTCGCGCTGCTCGCGGATCTCCGCGTGCAGCCGCAGCACCTTCTCGGTGCGGGCGGTGGAATCCATCTTGATCCGGTAGACATAGGCCGCCGCGAAGATCAGCGCGCCGATGACGAGAACGTGGATGAAGCGCATGTGCTAGCCGCCCCTCATCACGTCGGAGAGTTTGGGCCAGGACGATGGCTCGGTGTCGTCATGCGCCGGCGCCGATGTGCGCTCGGCGGCGCGCAGCTTGGCGGAGCGGGCGCGCGGATTATGCGCAACTTCCGCCTCGCCGGCGACCACGGGCCGCCGCGTCAGCAACTGGAAGCTCGGCGCGCCTTGCGCCACTTCCGGCAGATGGCGCGAGCCGCCGCCGGTCTTGGAGCGCAGGCTAAGGAAATTCTTGACGATGCGGTCTTCCAGCGAATGGAACGAGACCACGACCAGACGGCCGCCGGGCTTGAGCACGCGCTCGGCCGCCGCGAGCGCGGTCTGGAGCTCCTCGAGCTCCTCGTTAACGAAGATGCGCAGCGCCTGGAATGTCCGCGTTGCCGGGTGAATGTCACCGGGCTTCGAGCGCACCACCCGGCCGACGAGATCGGCGAGCGCGCGCGTCGTGGTGAACGGCGTCTCCTGCCGATCAGCCACGATGGCGCGGGCGACACGGCGCGAATGCCGCTCCTCGCCGAAGAGATAGATGATGTCGGCGAGATCGCTTTCCGAGGCGCGCGCGACGACGTCGGCCGCCGTTGGTCCGACCTGCCCCATCCGCATGTCGAGCGGACCGTCGAGGCGGAACGAGAAGCCGCGACCGGCCTGGTCGAGCTGCATCGAGGACACCCCGACATCCATCACGACGCCGTCGACCGCATCGACGTCCTGCGCCGCGCAGACCTCGGTGAGATTCGAGAAGCGGTCCTCGACCAGCGTCAGCCGGCCCGCGGCGCGCTCAACCAGTTCCGCGCCGCCGGCAATCGCCGTTTGGTCGCGGTCGATCGCGATGACGCGAGTTCCCGCAACATCCAGGATGGCGCGGCTGTAGCCACCGGCCCCGAAGGTGGCATCGACATAGATGCCGCCCTCGCGCGGCGCGAGATGCTCGATCGCCTCGCGGCCAAGCACGGGAATGTGCGGCGCGGCGCTCATGCGGCGCGCCTGCCGGGTGCGCAGGCGAACGGCCAAATGAAATCGGGGGCGAAGCAGCCCATCACGCCTCGAATAACTCCGCGTCGCGGCGGTTCCACGACCCAAACCCTCTCCAGCATGCTTGCCAGCATGCGCGCCGAGCCCGGTCGTCCCAGGCGGCAGACCCGGTGTTCCCAGCGGATTATGTCGGGCAGCCATGGGATTTCGAGCCAAAAACGCTTTTGGCCGCCTCCGGACGCGGGTCGGCTCTTCACCCCTCAGTAACGGCCCTTAGCGTTAAGAAAGCGTTGATCGGCTGGTTACAAGTCGAAAAGGTGGCCGGGCGGTGATGCCCTATCCACACACCCACCCGAAATGCAGCCGTTAACCGCACCGCGCGATTGCGCGGACCGGACAGTAAAGAAATAGTAAAGAGAAGGGCTTGGCCCACTCTCCTATCCGACTTGAGCTGTCTATGTCGTCCGGTCCGTCAACGCCGTCTGGAACTGATTCGAAGCGTCAGCGCGTTCTTCCGGTTCCCAAGGCCGCGGCGAACATGCGGACGTTCGAGCCGGATTCGTCGATCGTTTCCGACATCATCCCTTCGCCCAATCATGGCGAGCGCACCAAGGGACGGCAGCCCGACATGATCGTGCTGCACTACACCGGCATGCCCGACGTCGAGGGCGCGCTGGCGCGGCTGTGCACGGCCGGCACCGAGGTGTCGGCCCATTACGTGGTGCTCGAAGACGGTCGCATTGTGCAATGCGTACCCGAAGCGCGGCGCGCCTGGCACGCCGGCGTCTCGTCCTGGGCCGGCGAGGACGACATCAACTCCTGCTCGATCGGGATCGAGATCATCAATCGCGGCCACGATTGGGGCTATCCGGAATATCCGCTGCGCCAGATCGCCGCCGTGATCGCGCTGTGCCGCGGAATCATGCTCCGCCGCAAGGTCGCGCCGCAACGGGTGCTCGGTCATTCCGACGTCGCGCCCGCGCGCAAGAAGGATCCCGGCGAAAAATTTCCCTGGCATTCGCTGGCCAATTCCGGCGTCGGTCACTGGGTGACGCCGGCGCCGGTCGTGCGCGGCGAAAGCCTGATGCTCGGCACCATCAGCGACGAGGTGCTGAGCCTGCAGCAGGCGCTGGCGCGCTACGGCTATGGCGTGCCGCTGACCGGCAAATACGACGCATCGACGATGGAAGTCATCACAGCATTCCAGCGGCACTTCCGCCCGGCGCGGCTGGATGGCGTTGCCGATCATTCGACCCTGTCGACGTTGCAGGCGCTGCTGGCGAGCCTGCCGGCGGATGGGGCGACAGTCGCGTCGAAATAGCAGACGTCTTCGAGAACGTGCCCCCTTGCTCCGTCATGCCCGGGCTTGTCCCGGGCATCCACGTCTTTGTCTCCGCGCGCGAAGAACGTGGATGGCCGGGACAAGCCCGGCCATGACGGAAACTCAATCCATCTCCCGCACCCGCCGCGCATACAGCCGCCGCAACGGATCGAGCTGCGTCGCCTCCGCCGCGGCCGCGTAGGCCTCGCGCGCTTGGTCGTTGCGGCCGAGCCGCCGCAACAGATCGGCACGCACCGCCGGCAACATCTCATAGCCGTCCAGCCCGCCGCGCGCGGTGATCGCGTCGACGAGATCGAGCGCGCGCGCCGGACCGTCGACCATCGAGACCGCGGCAGCATGGTTGAGCTCGATCACCGGAGACGGGCTGATGCGCAGCAGCACCTCATAGAGGCCGGCGATCTGCGGCCAATCGGTCTCCTCAAAGCTCGGTGCGCGGGCATGCAGCGCGGCGATCGCCGCCTGCACCGCATAAGGCTGCGGCCGGCCCGGCACGCGCAGCGCGTCATCGACGAGACGCAGGCCTTCCTCGATCTGCGCGCGATCCCAGAGCGAGCGGTCCTGCTCTTCCAGGAGAACGATATCTCCGGCCGCGGTCTCGCGACCGGCACGGCGCGCATCGTGGAGCAGCATCAGCGCCAGCAGTCCCTTGATCCCGGCGCGGTCCGGCATGAGCCGGTCGAGCAAGCGGCCGAGCCTGATCGCCTCGACCGCAAGGTCAGGCCGCATCAGATCCGCGCCGGAGGTCGCGACATAGCCTTCGGTGAAGACGAGATAGATCACGGCGAGCACGCCATTGAGCCGCGGCGTCAGCGCGGCGTGCTCCGGCACTTCGTAGGGAATGCCGGCGAGCCTGATCTTCTGCTTGGCGCGAACGAGGCGCTGCGCCATCGCCTCCTCGCTGATGAGGAAGGCACGAGCGACCTGGGCCATCGAAAGCCCGCAGACGGTGCGCAGCGTCAGCGCCACCTGAACTTCGGCGGCGAACGCCGGATGGCAGCAGGTGAAGATCAGCCGCAGCATGTCGTCGTCGAGCATCGCTGGCGGTTCGGCTGGCGTGTCTGCGTTGAGCTCGAGCTCGTGCACGAGTGCCTGCTGCTTGCCGCGAAAGACGGCCTGCCGCCGGACGCGGTCGATCGCCTTGTTGCGGCCGACATTGACCAGCCAGGCGCGCGGATTGTCGGGGACCTCGCCCGCGGCCCAGCGCTCAAGGGCAACCGCAAAGGCGTCCTGGAGCGCGTCCTCGGCCAGATCGAAATCGCCGACGAGGCGGATCAGGGTAGCCAGCGCCCGCCCCGCCTCGTCGCGGAAGATCCTGTCGATGTCGGTGGACGAGATCACTTGTTGTAGATCATGACCGGCCTGACCTCGATCGATCCTTCCCTGGCTTCGGGAATCCGCGCGGCCAGCGCGATGGCAGTGTCGAGATCCTTGGCCTCGACCAGATAGTAGCCGCCGAGCTGCTCGCGGGTCTCTGCGAACGGACCGTCAGTCGTCAGGGTCTTGCCCTCGCGCACGCGCACGGTCGTCGCCGTCGTGCTCGGCTGGAGCCCGTCGCCGGCCTTGAAATGGCCGCTCTGGATGATGGACTGGGTGTAGGCGCCGTACTCCGCCGACACTTTCTGACGCTCGGTCGCGTCCATATTGATCAGTTTCTGTTCGTTCCGGTAGATCAGCAGCAGGTACTGCATGGCTTACTCCTGTTGTTCGGCTTGATCGCCGACATCCAGTCGAACGGGGCCAACTTCAAACGACATCCTCGGGATAATTATTCGATGCCGGCGGACGAGATCATTTGTAGATCATGACGGGCCTGACCTCGATCGACCCGTCCCTGGCTCCGGGAATCCGCGCAGCCATTGCAATCGCGGCGTCGAGATCCCTGGCCTCGACCAGATAATAGCCGCCGAGCTGCTCGCGCGTCTCGGCAAAGGGACCATCGGTCGCCAGGATCTTGCCCTCACGAACGCGAACGGTGGTCGCAGTCGAGGTCGGCTGGAGCCCGTCGCCAGCCTTGAAGTTGCCGCTCTGAACGATGGACTGGGTGTAGGCGGAATACTCCGCCAGCAGCTTCTGGTAGCCAGCGGGGTCCATCTTGCTCTGTTGAGCTTCGTTTCGGTAGATCAGCAGCAAATACTGCATCGCCTAACTCCTGTTGCTCGGCTGGAATGCCGACATCCAGTCGAACCGGGCGCACACCCCACGACATCTTCAGGATAAATTATTTACGCTGCGGCGTGCGCGGCGATCTCCGCTTGACGGAACCGTCACAAATGGCCCATGCGTACCCCGTCAGTCGGCCGGACGGCCGCTCCGGCAAGTGCCGAAAGGCCGCCGGGGAGGAAAGTCCGGGCTCCCTTGACATACGGTGCCGGATAACGTCCGGCGGGGGCAACCCTAGGGAAAGTGCCACAGAGAACGAACCGCCCGCCGACGCAGCGCAAGCTGCGCAGGCGGGTAAGGGTGAAAAGGTGCGGTAAGAGCGCACCGCGGGTCCGGCAACGGAGCCGGCATGGTAAACCCCACCGGGAGCAAAACCGAATAGGGACGGCGTAGCGGGCTGTTCGCGCAAGCGATAACGCCGCGGGGCGATGTCAGGCCCGCCGTCCGGGTAGGTTGCTCGAGGCCATGTGCAAACATGGTCCCAGAGGAATGGCCGTCACGTATCGTTTGCGCAAGCGGACGGTGCCCTACAGAACCCGGCTTACAGGCCGGCTGATATCTTGCGACGAGGGGTTCGATGTTAGCGCATCGGACCCCTCACCAATTTTCAATGGTCGTCATTCCGGGGCGTGCGCAGCACGAACCCGGAATCCATCAAGCGGCAGAGACGGTGGATGAATGGATTCCGGGCTCTCGCTTCGCGAGCCCCGGAATGACGGCGAGAGCTACGCCACAATCTCCCGCAACACACCCATCAGCGCCTCCGGCGCGGTCACATTCGGCGCGTGACTGGCGTCGAGCTCGAAATAGCGCCAGCCCTCCTCGCTGTTCGTGCGTTTTGCGAATTGCCCGAACACATCGCCCGGCGGAATGCGCTTGCAGTAGATATAGCTGCGCGGCATCGCTGGCTCGCCGTGTTGAAGCTTCAGCTTGGTCTCGAAACATTTAAGCGGCATGTTGACGCGGCGCGCGTTGAGCCAGTCGAGATCGGCCTGCGGCGTGTCCAGCGGCGGCGGGTTTGGCGGGATGCGGTAGCCGTCGCCGGCGGCAGCAGCCTTGCGCATCGGTTCGCGCCCGGCCTCGTTGAGATCGAACAGCGACTGGCCATCGCGCGGCACGAAGGCGTCCAGATAGATCAATTGCTTCACGCGCTCTCTTGCGCGGTCGGCAACGCCCGTTGCAACCATGCCACCATAGCTGTGGCCAAGCAGCACGATATCGCCGAGATCCTCGAACGTGATGACGTTGAGGATGTCCTGGATATGCGTCTCAAGATCGATCGCGGGATTGGCGAGATGCGAACGCTCGCCGAGCCCGGTGTAGGTCGGCGCGATCAGACGATGGCCGGCCTGCGCCATCAGCGGATGCATCTTCGTCCAGGCCCACCCGCCGGACCACGCGCCATGACAGAGCAGGAAAGTCTTCGCGCGTTCAGTCATCGGCGTTTCCATCGTTCTTGTTGGATACGATGGAGTGTAACGGGCAGCCGCCCGATGTAAACGCCGCCGGGCGTCAAGCCGCGCGCGGCGCCTTGACGAGCACGGTCGCGAGCTGACCGGCTTCGCGCCGCAGCTTGCCCGCCTCAAAGCCGTGCATGCCGATCTGCCATTGCAAGCCCACGATGGCGCCCTTGGTCGGCTGCAGCAAAGCGAGCGAAGCAAACAGCGTCACCGGTAGCCACACCGCGAGTTGGAGCCAGACCGGTGGGGCATAAGCGGTCTCGACCGCGAGGATCGCCGGCACCACGATGTGACCGACCACGACCATCACCAGATAGGCCGGAAAGTCATCGGCGCGCTGGTGAAGCAGCTCCTCGCCGCAATGGTCGCAGCTGTCCGCCACCTTCAGGAAGCGGCCGAACATATGCCCATCGCCGCAGTTCGGGCACTTGCCGCGAAAACCGCGCCACATCGCCTTTGCCAGAGAGACTGAACCGGTCGCCATGACGACACCTCTTCCATTTTGCTGATCCATACAATAATCTCTTGCATCCATACATTCAAAGGATACGAGCCTAAATTGCATGGATTGGACCCCTACAATCTCGGAGCTGAGCGGGCCGCGCTATCAGCGTATCGTCGACGCCATGGAGGCCGACATCGCCGCCGGCCGGCTGGTGCGCGGACAGCAACTGCCGACGCAGCGTGCGCTCGCAAAGGCGCTCGGGATCGACCTGACCACGGTGACACGCGCCTACACCGAGGCGCGGCGCCGCGGCATCATTGAGGCGCGCGTCGGCCAGGGATCGTTCGTGTCGGAGACCAGCGCACGCCGCGCGGTCGACCTGCCGCATCCGGTGGCGATCGACCTCTCGATGAACGTGCCGCCGCACCCCCTCGAAGCGCAGCTCGACGAGCGCATCATCGCTGGCCTCGAAGCCATTCGCGCGCAATCGGGGCTCACCGCATTCCTGAACTACCAGCCGCCCGGCGGCAGCGCGCATGAGCGCGAGGTCGCCGCGCGCTGGATGCGTACGCGCGTTCCGCATGCGCACGCCGACAAGCTCATGATCTTTCCCGGCGCGCAGACCATCCTGTTCAACCTGCTCGCCCATCTCGCGCGGCCGGGCGACGTCATCCTGACTGAGGCCCTCACCTTCCCCGGCATCAAGGCCGCAGCAGCACAGCTCGGCGTCAAGCTCGTCGGCGTCGCCATGGATGACGGCGGCGTGCTGCCCGATGCGCTGGCGAAGGCCTGCCGCACGCAGAGGCCGAAGGCCGTCTATCTCATTCCGACGCTGCACAATCCGACCACGGCGACGCTCTCTGCCGAGCGGCGCAGCGCGATCGCCAAGATCATCCGCGACGCCGATACGATGTTGATCGAGGACGACGCCTACGGGCTCCTCGATCGTTCGGCATCGCCGATCGCCAATCTCATTCCGGAGCGGACATATCTCGCGACCACACTGTCAAAATGCATCGCGCCGGCGCTACGCGTCGCTTATCTGCTCACGCCCGACAGCGGCGCGCAGCGTCAGATGCGCGGCCATCTCCAGGCGACCGTGCAGATGCCGGCACCGCTGATGGTCGCGCTGGCGACGCATTGGCTCGAAACCGGCGTCGCCGACCGCATCATCGCAGCGATCCGCAACGAGGCCGTCGGACGCCAGCAATTGGCACAGCGCGCGTTGAAGGGTTTTCAGTTCCAGGCGAAGCCCGCCGCACATCATTTGTGGCTGCACTTGCCGGAGGGGCGACCGGACGTCGCCGCGCATCTGCTGCGCAACGGGCTCGCGATCGTTGCCGGCGACGCCTTCACCGTCGACGGCACGTCGCCGCATGCGGCGCGCGTTTCACTCGGCGCAGCGCGCAACAGATCGGAATTGTCCGAGGCGCTGCGCATCCTGGTCGGCGCGCTGCAGAAGCCCGCCGACATCAGGCAGATCGTCTAGCAAACCAGGGAATCACGTTTACGTAGGGTTCTGAAATTGACCTCCCGCGCCGCATCTGTGCTATGCGCCATGCGACCACGGCTTTGGGATCGCCGGTAGCGACAGGGATTCATTGGTGGAAACGCTCACTTACGCGCTGCTCCTGTTCGGCGCGCTGGCCGGCGGCTTCGTGTCGGGACTGGCCGGATTCGGCACGGCGCTGATGGCGCTCGGCATCTGGCTCTACGTGCTGCCGCCCTCGCTCGCGGTGCCCCTAGTGCTGATCTGTTCGGTGATCGCGCAGACCTCGACGCTGCCCTCGATGTGGAAGAGCTTTGACCTGTCGCTGGTGTGGCCGTTCCTGATCGGCGGATTGATCGGCGTACCGCTCGGGACCATGCTGGTCGCCTCCGCCGATCCAAAAGTGTTCAAGCTCAGCGTCGGCGTGCTGCTGCTGATCTTCTCGAGCGCGCTGTACCTGAACAAGAAGCAATTCGCCATCGCCTTCGGCGGCCGCATCGCCGACGGCGCGATCGGATTTGCCGGCGGCATTTTGGGCGGGCTCGCCGGACTGTCCGGGCCGCTGCCGATCCTGTGGGCTAACATCCGCGGCTGGAACAAGCACGAGCGGCGCGGCATCTTCCAGCTCTTCAATTTCACGGTGCTTGCGACCGCGCTAGTGTTGCAGACGGCTTCAGGCCTGGTCGCGTTCAAGGTGGTCTGGCTCGCGATGGTCGCATTCCCGGGCACGCTGATCGGCGCATGGGCCGGCGCGCGCGTCTATCACGCGCTGAGCGACAAGCATTTCGGCGATGTGGTGCTCGGCCTGCTGTTTCTGTCGGGCGCCACCCTCGTCTGGAACAGCATCAGCACGCTTTAGCTGCCTGACAGCCCGGCAAATAAGCCGGAGCTGCAGGGATGAAGCATGCTGTCGTTACGCGGGCTCGCGTGCGAGCGGCACGACGGGCTCAGGGCTCGCCAGTTCTGCGGCTTTCTCCTTCGGAGGCGCCAGCCGCTTCCTGAACTCGCGGCGCAGCAACCACAGGCTCAGGGCGGCCTGCAGCGTGGTGGTCGCAATCGACAAGTACCAGACATGCTCCATCCGGAAGCCCGGCCACGTGGAGAGCCAGACCGACGGCAGAGAATAGGTGAGGACCCGCATTGCCGAGGTCCACAACACCGGCGTGGTGTTGCCAAGCCCCTGAAACATGCTGGAGCAGATAAAGATCAGCCCCTGCGCCACCATGTTGAACGAGATGATGCGCAAAAAAAGCGACGCAACCGCCATCGTTTCCGGATCGTTCGAGAACCCAGCAAGCAGCAGGCCGGGCGCGAACTGCGCGACGATCAGGAAAGCAATCATTACGGCGGTCGCAATAAGCGACGCCTTGACAAAGGTCTCTCGCACGCGCGCCCCATTGCCTGCACCGAAATTCTGGCCGGCGATGGGCCCTGCAGCAAGCGCGATGGCGAGCGCCGGCATCTGGATCAAGCCGAGCAGACGCGTCCCGATGCCAAATCCTGCCTGCGCCGCCGGACCAAAAATGCTCAGCACGTAATAGCCCACGGCCATGATGATGAAGACCATCACGAACTCGCCGCCTGCCGGCAGCCCGACATTGAGGATTCTTTTCCACTGCCGAAGCTGCGGCCGCCATTGCGCGGGATGAAAGGCGACGTAACGCTCCCGCCTGAGGAAATAGACAAGCAGCATCAGCACGCCGATGAAGACCGCGATAGAGCTTGCAAGGCCCGCTCCGGCGACACCAAGCGCATGTCCGGTGCCCCAGCCCGTGATCAGCACCGGCGCCAGCGCGATGTTGATCGCCACGGCAAGGACCTGCACCAGCATACTCGGCCGCACGATGCCGGTCGCCCGCAATGCGGACGCCATCACCTGTGTCGCGAATTGCAGCGCCAGCGCCGGCATGAACCAGAGCAGATAGGTCGTGCCGGCCTCGATCGTGGCTTCGTCCGCCGCAATCGCGCGCATATAAGGGCGCGACAGTGCAAGCCCGCCCGCCAATGTCAACAGCCCGAACAGCACCGACAGGACGACCGCCTGGTTGAACACAAGATTGGCGTCGTCGCGATCCTTGCGGCCCACGGCATGCGCGACCAGCGCAACCGTGCCGACGCCGAGCATCTGCATCAGCGCGTTGACGAGGAAGCCGGCGTTGCCGGCCGCGGCGACGCCGGCCACGGCCGCATCGCCGAGCCCGGAGACGAAGTACAGGTCGACCAGCTGGCAGATCATGATCGTGATCATGCCGACCACGATCGGCGGCGCCATGCTCACGATGTGGCTCACGATCGAGCCGCGCGTCAGGTCCTTCATCTCATTCCATCCTCGACGACGTGACGGCGGGGCCTTGGCCCTGCCGCCGCGCGTCATTCCGCTGCTGCGATGTGCCCGAGCTCCACCACCTGGCGCTCGAACAGGCTGCGATAGATTCCGCCAGGCTTGCCCGCGAGCATGGCATGCGTGCCCTGCTCGACGATCTCGCCGCGGTCGAACACCAGGATGCGATCGAGGCTGCGAACCGTCGACAGCCGGTGCGCGATCACGATCGAGGTGCGGCCTTTCATCAGCCGCTCCATCGCCTGCTGGATCAGCGCCTCCGATTCCGAATCGAGGCTCGACGTGGCCTCGTCCAGGATCAGCACCGGCGCATCGGCCAGGAAGGCGCGCGCCAGCGCCACGCGCTGCCGCTCGCCGCCCGACAGTTTCACGCCGCGCTCGCCGACCAGCGTGCCGTAGCCCTTCGGCAGGCGCAGGATGAAGTCGTGCGCATTCGCCAGCCGCGCCGCCTGCTCGATCGCCTCGAGGCTGGCACCGGGCCGGCCATAGGCGATGTTCTCGGCGAGCGAGCGGTGAAACAGGATCGGATCCTGCTGCACGATCGCGATCTGGCTGCGCAGCGATTGCTGCGTGGCCAGTGCGATGTCCTGCCCGTCGATCAGCACGCGACCGCCGGTGACGTCGTAGAGCCGCTGCACCAGCTTGACGAACGTCGTCTTGCCGGAGCCGGAGCGGCCGACGAGACCGACGCGCTCGCCGGCGCGGATCCTGACCGACAGCCCGTCATACAGCGGCGCGCGATGGCCGCCATAGTGGAACGTGACGTCGTCGAACACGATCTCGCCGCCTTCGATCGGGATCCGCCGCGCGTGGGCTGCATCGGCGATGCCGATCGGCTCGTCATGGATCGCCACCAGCTCCTCCATGTCGTTGACCGAGCGCTGGAGGTTGTTGATGTGCATGCCGACGTCACGCAGATAGGCGTGGATGACGTAATAGCTCGTCAGCACATAGGTGACGTCGCCGGGCGAGGCATGCCCGTACATCCACAGCAGCACCGCGCCGCCGATCACCGACCCCCGCAGGCATAGCAGCAGGGAGAGCTGCGCCATGGCGGTGTAGTTGTAGCGGAACCAGGTCCGCCGCACCCGCGCACGCCAGCGCTTGACGACGCGCCCAAGCCGCGCATCCTCGCGCGCCTCCGCGCCGAACGATTTCACCACCGCATTGCATGTCAACGCATCCGCCAGCGTGCCGCCGACCTTGGTGTCCCAGGCATTGGACACACGCGCAGCCGGCGCGATGTAACGCGTCGAGAACAGCACCGTCATCGTGACATAGATGGCCGCACCAAGCGCGATCACCACGCCGAGCGAGGCCCAGTGCACGCCGAGCAGGATCATCGATCCGATCAGCACCGCCAGCGACGGTAGCAGTGCCAGCAGGATGGTGTCGTTCAGCAAATCGAGCGCCCACATGCCGCGCGTGATCTTGCGCACGGTCGAGCCCGCGAAGGAGTTGGCGTGCCAGTCGGTCGAGAAGCGCTGCACGCGCAGAAATGCGTCCTGCGCCACGTCGGACATGATCTTCAGCGTGAACGGCACGATCACTTGCAGCCCGGTCAGGCGCAACACCATCGACACCGCGCCCAGCACCACGATGCCGCCCAGCGCCATCAGCGCGGCGTGGCGGGCGGCAGGATCCGACGGGCCACGCGTCAGCGCGTCGACCAGCTGTCCTGAAAACACCGGCATGAACAGGTCGGCGACGGTCGCCCCTAACAGACCGACGGCAATGGCAAGCGTGCGCCCCGGCTGATTGAGCCAGTGCCGGAACACGAAGGGCAGGACCACGCGGATAGCCGCGGGCTTTTTTGACAAAGCGGTCATGGCGTCATCCGGCCGCATTGCCGCGGGCCGGCTCCATCGATGGACGCAGGCCAGCCGCGAGGGCCGGGACGGCGTCACTTAAAGCTGGACTTGACTTGGGAAGCGGAGCGATCGGGGCGTCTGGTCGAAACCCTGGCCCAATCGAAGCTGGCGGAAGCGGCCTCTAGCAGGCCGAGAACGTACCGAGCCAGATCATCATCGAGCGCGGAAACGCGATCTGCGAATGCGACGAAATCATGCAAATCTCTCCCCGGTTCGAATGAATGAGGTGCGCTTTATAGATGCACGATTCGCGAATTGCAACGGGCCCTGCGCGAGATCACGCACGAGTGTTGCATTTTGGTGCGCAGCCACCCGGTCAAGCCGGGCGACGACACCGCGTGTAGCTCTTAATGCGAGTCGCCGCCGGCACCGAACGGCGAGGCCGGCCTGTTCAACAGCGTGACCAGGACGCTGAGGCTCAGATAGAACAAGGTCAGAATCAGAAACGCATCGCCATAGCTCATCACCACGGCCTGGCGGTGCACGATCTGGCTGAGCTGCTTCATCGCCATCAGCGTCGAGTCCCCAAGCCCCTGAAACTTCTGCTGGAGCATGGTCAGGGTTTCGGTCGCGGTTGCGTTGCCCCAGGTCACGCGCTCCTGCAGACGCGTGATGTGCAGGTCGGCGCGATCGTTGAGCACGGTGTTGATGACGGCAAGCCCGACAGCACCGCCGAGATTGCGCATCAAGTTGAACAGGCCGCTCGCATTCTTCACCTTGTCGGGCGGCAGCGTGCCGAGCGCGATGTTGTTGGTCGGCACCATCGCGAACATCATGCCGATGCCGCGCAGGATCTGCGGGATCAAGAGCTCGTAGAAATCGTAGTCGCGCGTGATCCAGGTCATCTGGTAGGAGCCGATCGCGAACACGATCAGGCCGAACGCGATCATGTAGCGCATGTCGAGGCTCGCCATCAGCCGGCCGACCAGCGGCGCGACCAGGAACATGGTGATGCCCGAGACGAACATGGTCTCGCCGATCATCAGCGCGCTGTAGCCGCGCACCTCGGCGAGATAGCGCGGATAGATGTAGGTCAGGCCGTAGAGGCCGATGCCGATGCAGAATTGCAGCGTGGAGCCGACGGCGAAATTGCGGTTGGTGAAAGCACGCAGATTGACGATCGGCTCGGCCGCCGTGAAGACGCGCACGAAGAAGGCGATCGCCGAGACCGCGCCGATCCAGGCGCAGATCGCCACCGAGGTGTCCTGCAGCCATTCATATTGCGGGCCCTCTTCCAGCACGTATTCCAGCGTGCCGAGGAAGCCGGCCATGAAGATCAGGCCCCACCAGTCGAAGCGATTGAGCAGTTCGAAATGCGGCTCGTCGAAATCGACCAGCGCCAGCACGCCGAGGGTGATGCCGATGCCGGGCACGACGTTGATGAAGAACAGCCAGTTCCACGACATCAGATCGGTGATGTAGCCGCCGACCGTCGGTCCGATCGTGGGAGCCAGGGTCGCAACAAGCCCGATGATGGGGCCCACGATGTGGAATTTCGAACGCGGAAACACGGTGTAGGCCGAGGCGAACACGGTCGGGATCATGCCGGCGCCGAGAAAGCCCTGCAGCACACGCCAGAGGATCATCTCCTCGATGGTCGTGGCGAAACCGCAGAGCAGGCTCGAAATCGTGAAGCCGGCCGCCGAGATCGCAAATAGCAGCCGTGTGCCGAAAGCGCGCGACAGGAATCCCGACAGCGGGATCGCGATCACTTCGGCGATCAGATAGGCGGTCTGAACCCAGGAGACCTCGCTCGAGCTCGCCGACAGGCCGGCCTGGATTTCGCTCAGGGACGCCGAGACGATCTGGATGTCCAGGATCGACATGAACATCCCGAACACCATGATGATGAAGGCGATCATCCGCTTCGGCGCAATCCGCTCCGAATCGGCGGCCGCCATCATGGCAGGTGAAGCGGTCGTGGCGTTCGCCATGGTCTGACCTCGCAGCGCTCAGTCGCGCTTACTGCGGATGGATCATGGTGGGATCGTCGAGATCGATCTCGCTGTCGGCGTCAGCGGCACCCTTGTTGGTGTCGACCGTCGCGTAGACCGACATGCCGGCGCGAAGCAGGTTCTGCCTGGCAACCGCTTTCGGCACGCGGATACGGACCGGGACGCGCTGCACGATCTTGGTGAAGTTGCCGGTGGCATTATCCGGCGGCAGCAGCGTGAACACCGAGCCGGAGCCCGCCGCGATGCTGTCGACGATGCCGGAGAACTTGCGCATGCCGTAGGCATCCACCTTGATCGTCACCGGCTGGCCGGGACGGATGCGCTTGAGCTGGGTTTCCTTGAAATTGGCGTCGATATAGACGTCGTCGAGCGGCACGACGTTGCCGAGGCGCTGGCCGACGGCAACGAAGTCGCCGGCGTTGACGAGACGGTTGGAGAAGATGCCGTCGACCGGCGCGCGCACCGCGGTGAAGGCGAGATCGCGCTCGGCCTTGGCGAGCGTGGTCTTGAGCTCGGCGAGCTGCGCCTGGGCTTCGGCCTGCTGTGCCTTGGCGACATCGACATTGCTCACCGCAACGTCGTAGGCGGCCTGAGCGGCCTTGACCGCGGCAGCGCCCTGGTCGCGACCGGCCTCCGAGGTTTCGAAGGTCGCGCGCGAGGCAAAGCCCTTGTTGCTCAGCGCCTGCTGGCGCTCATAGTCGAGATCGGCGCGCTTGAGGCCCGCCTCGGCAGAGACGAGCTGCGCCTTGGCCTGCGCGACCTGGCTGTCGAGCGCCGCGACCTGGCGGCCGATGCGGTCGATGGTGGCCTGCTGGGTCGCGATCCGGGTCGCAGCCGCGTCGACCGCGATCTTGTAGTCGCCGTCGTCGATGCGCAGCACGGTGTCGCCGGCATGCACCAGCGTGTTGTCGCGGGCCAGGATCGAGGAGATATGGCCGGCCACGCGCGCGCCCAGCATGGTGTTGTTGGCGCGAACATAAGCGTCGTCGGTGGAAACGAAGAAGCGGCCGACCAGCGTGTAGTAGCCGGCATAGCTTGCCGCCGCGAGCGCCAGCACGAGGCCGATGCCCATCATGACGAATTTGCGCTTGCCGGATTTCGGCGCGGCAGCGGCGGGTGCGGTCGGAGCCGGCTTGTCGGTCACGGGCTTCTCCGGCGCCTCGCCGGTGCGGCGCTTGGTTTCTTCAGCCCCATGAGAGCGCAGCTGCTCGGCGAGCACTGCGGACGGCCCGGTCGCAGCTTCACCGTCCGCTGTCGTCGTCTCCACCGCTTCCTGGCGAAGGACGCGCGCAGCCTGGTCTCTCGATGTGGCCATAAAGGCCTCCCCAATAAAAACGCGGCCCGGGGCAGCCGTCGCACGGCCGCTGTCCCGCTCGCCCATCCCGAATATCATTGACCGAACGGTTCGGTCAATATACTTAATGTTCCCGAGCTGACCCTACTGGCCGAATCCTCTATTTGGATTTCATGGACCGAGCACCGACCCAAAACCTTTCGAGACGCTAAACCAATGGTTGCAGCAAACCGCGAACAATTGCACGCCCTCCCGGACGAGGACAGCTCCAAGCGGCGCCAGATCCTTGCCGGCGCCCGCAAGGTGTTCATGGATCTGGGCTTCGACGGGGCCAGCATGGGCGAGATCGCGCGCGCGGCCGGCGTCTCCAAGGGCACGCTCTACGTCTACTTCGCCGACAAGAGTGCGCTGTTCGAAGCGATCCTCGAGGAGGAAGCGCTCCAGCACGGCCAGGTCGTGTTCAATTTCGACCCCGCGCGCGACGCCGAGACCACGCTGAGGGATTTCGGCGCGGCCTATCTTCATCTGCTCTGCCGGCCCGGCGGCGGATCGGCGATCCGCACCGTGATGGCGATTGCCGAACGCATGCCCGACGTCGGCCGACGCTATTATTTCCGGGTGCTGGACAAGACCATCGGCCGGCTATCCGAATATCTCAAAGCCCATGTCGCCCCCGGCGATCTCGCGATCGATGATTGCGACCTTGCCGCCTCGCAGTTCATGGAACTGTGCAAGGCCTCACTCTTTCTGCCTTTCGTCTTCCAGGCCGCGCCGCCGCCGTCGGAACAGCGCATGATGGAAGTGATCGACAGCGCGACGCGGATGTTCCTGGCCGCGTACAATGCGAAGTAGCGGCGGCAGGCCACGCGTTGCGCATGCGGTTCGCGCTGCATTATATTGAGCGCCATGTCCCGTGATCTTCGCCCGCCGGTCGATATCCTCCATTATGAGATCGTCCAGGAACAGGCCTCAGCGCTTGGACGAATGGGCCGCACGCTCGAACAGGCCCTCGCGGAATTGCGCGCATTCGATGCCACGCACGCGCGCCCGGAGATACCGGCCTCGCTGCAGCCGGCCCGGCGCAAGCTGGTGATGGCCGCCGGCCAGGCGCTCTGGATGTTCGTGGTGCAACGTGAAGCGACCGGCCTGCGCGACAGCCGCCACATCATGCGGACCTACAACGTCCCGGCCGAGGTGCAGCTATGCATGGGGTTGGCGCCGTCGACGGACGTCGGAAAACGCAGGTCATGATCACCGCCGGTCGCCACCGCGCACTTGTGCAAGATGCCTGGAGCGAGCTGGCCGTCCGCACCGCGATTGCAGATATCGTTGCCGATGCCATCGCTGATTTCGATCCCGAGACGTTTTGGCCCGGTCACCCCGGCGACGACGGGGTGGGAGACGGCAACCCCAGCTTCTACTTTGGCGCGGCCGGCGTCATCTGGGCGCTCGATTATTTGCATCGTGTCGGCGCCAGCCCTGCCGCAAAGGACTTTCGTGCGGTCCTGCCAAAACTCCTCGAACGGACAACCGCAGGGTTCGAGAGGGTTTCGCCGGCCGGCTATGCCAAGCACGGCTCGCTGCTATTTGGCGACATGGGAGCCGCACTTCTCGCCATGCGCCTTGATCCCACGCCGGGCTTGGCCGATCTCGTCCATGCGCGCGCCGAAGCCAATACCGAACTCCCGATCCGTGAACTGATGTGGGGCATGCCCGGATCCATGCTGGCTGCGATCCACATGGCCGAGATGACACGGGAGCCGCGATGGCGTGGCCTGTTCGAAATGCAAGCGGCCCGGCTGTTGGATGATCTGGAGGAAACGCCGCAAGGCCGGCTCTGGACCCAGGATCTGTACGGCGCCAAGGACCGCTGGCTCGGGCCTGTGCATGGCTTCGCCGGCAACATCATCCCGTTGCTGCGTGGATGGGACTGGTTGACGCCTGCACAGCAGGCGCAATTGGCCGATGTTGTGCCCCAGACCTTGGCCGCGAATGCTTGGTCGTCCGAGCTCGGAACCAATTGGGGCGCGAGAAGCAAGCGCGAGACGCCACCGACTTTGTGTCAGCACTGCCACGGCGCCCCCGGCATGGTGACGACATTTGCCGACGCGCCGTTCGCGACGCCGGACTTTGACGTACTTCTGCTGGATGCCGGCCGGTTGGCCTGGACCGCCGGACCGCTGACCAAGGGTTCGAACCTGTGCCACGGCACCGGCGGGAACGGCTACGCATTCCTCAAGCTTTACCGCCGCACGAACGATCCGGTCTGGCTCGACCGTGCACGCCAATTCGCCATGACGGCCATTGTGCAGTATCGCGGCGCCAAGACGGTCGTTGACCGCGGACGCTATTCGCTTTGGACCGGCGACGTCGGCCTGGCGATCTACCTCTGGGACTGTATCACCGCGGAGCCGCGCTTCCCGACCATCGACGTGTTCTGATCCGAGCTATGGTGGCTCGCGGTGCAGTGCTACGCCCCCGGCAGGATCGAGTTGCACCTGCGGATGCGTGAGATAGCGGACAATGTCGGCGGGCATCTTGTAATGTGTCCGTCTAGTCGTCCGAGAACTCGTCTTCCTCGTTGATCTTCTCGTGCTTGCTCTTGCGCGCACCGAGCGCGCCGGTCACGGAGGGATCGCGATTGCTCGCATACGGATTGCGCCGCTGCGCCCGCGCGGCGACCTCTTCGCCGGAGACTGCGGCCGGCTGGCAGATCAGGCGGCGGCTGGCGCGGCGCATCAGGTCGACGTGGATGTGATCGTAGTGATAGACGTTCGAGCCCGGCGCGAGCACGGTGGTGAAATGCGCGCACGCGCCGGATTGTACGTCGCGCAAGAATCCCTGCTCTTCCGGCATGCCGCGCCAGCCGTCCTTCACGCTGATGCGGCGGCCATCGGCGAGCACGAAGGCGGCGACGTCGAGCGCATTGCCGAAGGCGTGCTCCGAGATATGGGCGCTCGGGTTGCCGTTCATGCCGCGGCAGGAATAGGCGGAGATCTGCTTGATCTCGACCACGCGGGCGCCGAACCAGCGCATCGCCGAAGGCTGCACGCTGTCGGCAAACCAGCGGTCGAGCTCGGAGACGATGGGACAGGCCAGCGTCGCCGGCGGCTTCACCGCGACCGGACCGACCGCGGTGACGGGATTGCCCCGCGCCGGACCGAGACGCGGCAGCGGCTGCTGTGCGGGGGCCTGCGAATAAGGCGCCGGACCGGGCTGCCGCGCGGGATAGCTCGGCGCGTTCATGTAGCGCGCGGCGCCCGCGGCGTCGGTGCCCTCGGGCGGCAGATCGATCTCGTCTTCCTGCGGCGCCACGCCGGGCGCGCTGAGCGACACCGGGCCGGAGGAGGTACCATAGCCGGACGGCTGGCGCACAGTGCTCTCGGGATAGTTCGACCGCTGCGGATACCCAGCCGCCGGATAATTCGATTGCGGCTGCGTCACCGGCCAGCGCGGCTGATTGCCGATACTGCCGGGCGGGCGCAGCGCCTCATCGGCGAAACCGTAGCTGCTCGCCCCCTCGCCGATGGCGGCGACCTTCAGCGGAAACTCGGCGCCGCACATGCCGGGGCCGGAGATCGGCTCGATCCGGACGATGTCGGCGCTCTCTTTCACGGCGCCCGATTTCAGGCACGCCGCTTCTGCCTCGGCCCGCCACGGTTCGCGTTCGGCCTGGAACAAGCCGCGTCCGCAACCCGCGAGCGAAACAAGGACGATGGAGCCGACGAGATACAAACGAACTCCGCGCGTCATGCGCGCACGTTCGGTGAATTTACTTAAAGACTCTTCAACGTGTCGATTTCAGCTTTCCTTTACCATGACGCGTCGGCGCCGCAGGCGAACGACAATGAGGCTGACTTTTTTCAGCGGTGAGTTTTTGTTAACCATAATGATTGCGCGCAAGGCGGCGCGCAGAGGGAGAGATCCCAAGCGGGATCTCAGGAGCAACGTCATGACGTTCGTCGGGAGACTGAGCGTTGTCACCGCGTACCTTGCCATGGCCTTTGTCGGCGCCATCGTGCTCGGTATGATCTAGCAGCGTCCACCGACCGCATCACGGGCCTGCCCGGCTGAAGCCAGATTGTCTGGCCGCCGGGCGTTTTGCGTTGCTCAGAAATTCGAACGGTTCGATCCGGTGATGCCACCAATCTTGAAATCGCGCTGCAGATCAGCAGCGTTGCGCTGTCTCACCCAGGCAGCCGTTGTGAGGTCCATCACAGATGGGCGGAGGCATTGGGCATAGGGTCGAACCACATCCGGTCCACGACAGACTTCAGTCCATATCGGGACCACGCCATTTCGGAGGTTGTCATGAACAAGCTCACCATCGCCGCCACCGCTCTCTTCCTCGCATCAACCGCCGTCGCACATGCCGGCAATTCGCTCTCGTTCCAGATCGAAGGCCAGCGCATCCGCATCGAGACGCCGCGCAACTGCGCCTCGCTCGATTGCGTCACCATCGTGGCGCCGGGCCTGTCGAACAAGCCGATCAAGCTGAACGACATCAATCTCAACGGCCTTGGCGGCTCCAAGGACGATGACGACACCACGCCGTCGACGACGACCGCGCAGCCCGCGCCGGCTCCGGTGCAGCAGCAGCCCGTGGCGCCCGCGCCGATGCAGGCCACCGCGCCAGTCGCACCCGCTGCCGCTGCCCCCGCCACGACCGTTGCCACCGCGCCATCTGTCGACACGACCACGCAGCCTGCGCCGGGTGCCGCTCCTGCTCCGGTCGCCGCTGCTCCCGCTTATGCGCCGGCTCCGGCACCTGCTCCGGCTCCCGTCGCGCCCGTGCAGGCCGCGAACACGCCGCTCGGCGTGTGGGCGACCGAAGAGAACAAGGGCAACGTCCGCGTCGAGCAGTGCGGCACCAACCTCTGCGGCTATGCCGAGAAAAGCAATGAGCGAATCCTGATCAACATGAAGCCCGACGGCGCCAAGTGGAGCGGCCGCATCCACGATCCCGACTCCGGCCGCAACTACGACTCGACGATCGCGATGAAGGGTCCCAACGCGATGCGTGTGCAGGGCTGCGCCTTCGGCGGCATGTTCTGCGGCGGCCAGACCTGGAAGCGGGTGGGCTGACGCCGACGGCCTCGCCGCCGGCAAGCGTTCTTGTTCCCAAGATGGCGCCACGTCCCTGACACCGGGACGTGGCGTTTGAACGTTCGCCCGTCCCGTGCAACAGACGTTCATCCGCCATTCAGCCAGTTCCGGCTGATATCGGCCGATCTCGCTTCTTGTTCTCACCAGGACCTCATTCGTGACTTTGATGGTGGCTTGGCGCCGCGTCGTGCTTGCTTTGCCGCTGCTGGCGCTGCCGCTGGCCGGCGCCGACAGGGCGTGCGCATCCGACGCAATCGAGCTCGCGCAAGCCCAGGCACAAGCGCAGCCGCAGGCACAACCGGCGCCTGCCCCCTCCCCACGCCATCGGCCTCGCCTGCGCCGGCCGGCGATGCGCAGCCCGCCACTGTGGAGCCGATCGGCAACGTCGCGACGGTGACGGGGATCGCGACCGTGATCCGCGACAAGAACTCCTATCCGCTGAAGGTGCGCGACGACATTTATCTCAACGACGTCGTGCAGACGTCCTCGAACTCCTCGCTCGGCATCACCTTCAACGACGCAACCACGTTCAATCTCTCCGCCGGCTCAAAGATCACCATCGACAATTACGTCTATGAGGACGGCGGCAAGCAGAACTCGGCGATCTACGACATCGGCAAGGGCACGGTCGCCTTCGTCGCGGCGGCGGTGGCGAAGACCGGCGACATGAAGATCGCAACGCCGACTGCAACGCTCGGCATTCGCGGCACCACCGGCGTGGTCGACGTGCCTGAGAACGCGACCGCGAACACTGCGAATAACGTCAACATCAAACTCTATCCCGACGCCGACGGCCGGGTCGGCCATATCGATGTCAACGACCGCACCAGCGGCACGCGGCTCGGCGCGCTGACGCAAGCCGCGAGCGGCTTTGCGATCCGGCCGGGTGCGGCCGGCCCGGGCGGCATGCGCTTTGCCGCGGTGCCGATCACGATCCCACCGCAGCAGATCGCGCGCGACCGCGGCTTCGTCAGCCAGGTGCACGCGGCGCAGACCACCGGCCGCCAGATCGTCACCGAGCAGCGCGACTTCCGCCGCGCCAATCCGGCCGCGATCAGCCGCATTCCGCGACCGGCGCAGCCGCCGCAGCAACAGCAATTGCGTCCGAACACGGCGCCGAACCAGCAGCCGCAGCGGCCGAACGGCCAGCCCGGTCAGAACAACCGTCCGGGCACGCAACAGCCGCAGCGTCCGGGACAAGGCGGCGCGACCCAGCCGCGTCCCGGACAAGGCACGCAGCCCGGCGGCGCGCCGCAGACGCAGCCACAGCGCAGCGGACAATCTCCGCGAGCGCCCGGCGCGATCGCGCCCCGGCCGAGCACGACGCCACAGCCGCAAACGCCGCGCACCGGATTGCAGCCCGGCATGCAGCCGCAACAAGGCGCGGCACCGCGCCAGCCCGGCCTGCAGCAACGCCCGCCCGCCACGCAACGCCCCGCCGCGCCGCGCAAGCCTGCGTCAGCTCCCGCTCCGAAGGAAAAGAAGAAGCGATAGGTTGGCGAGCGCGCCTCCCCGTCATTGCGAGGAGCCCTTGCGACGAAGCAATCCAGAGTCCCTCCGCGGAAAGATTCTGGATTGCTTCGCTATGCTCGCAATGACGACGCGGAGAGAGCTGGCTCTCGTCCATCCGCATCAACGCGCGGATGTACCCGCAAGCGAGGCGCGCAGACTGCTCACGCCTCGCCGCGCAACCAGGCCCGCACCTTTTGCAGCAGGCCGTGCCGCAGCTCATCGACGGAGGCAGCCTCGGCGGGCGTCAGGGTCTGCAAGGCCCCGTCGATATCGTCGGCCGCGAGCGTCGGCTCCGGCGCGGGTGACGAGGCGAGGCCGGCAGCGGCGATCGCGATCGGGCCAACCTGGGTGAGGAAGGCGCGCTCGTATTCGCGCGACAGGCGCGCGAGCGCGTCGTCCAGCGTCAGCCAGTCGACCGCCTTGATGTCGTTCATGAGCTTGCGGACGGGACCGGCCCCGGCCTCCATCCGCCAGAAATGCACGATCTTGATGGGACCGCCGGACTGGTAGGCGATCGTGCCCAGAAACTCTTGCACGACCACGTCGTGGCCGGTCTCCTCCAACACCTCGCGATGCGCGGCTTGCTTCGGCGTCTCGCCATCGTCGAGCTTGCCCTTGGGCAAAACCCATTCATTGCGTTTGCGTTGGCGCACAACCGCGATCAGCGGCGTGTCGCCACGCCGCAGCACAATACCACCCGCCGCCATCACCGGCGCCCGCGCCATCACAAGATCCGTGTCGATCGAATTGTCCCGGCGGACGATATAGGCGGCCGAGACGGCGGATTGAAGGCTAGTTTTTCCTTAGCAGCGCTTGACCGGCGCGGATGCGCGTCCCCTCAGTGATACCGTCGCAGAACGAAAAATCACCGGGCGCCAGGATGATGATGGTCGACCCGTGCTCGAACCAGCCGAGCTCCTCGCCCTTGGTCACACTGACGTCGCAGGGGAAGTTGACGGGACCGCGTGTCTGCGCACTCAGCACCATGTCGAGGAAATGCAAGCGGATGCTGGCGACCAGGATCGCGGCGACCGGCACCAGCGTCACGGCCTCGCCGGTCGACAAATGCGTGCGGATCACCGCGCGCTCGTTCTTGCAAAACAGCCGCTCGACCCGCTTCAGCGCGATCGGGTTGACGTTCCAGACGTCGCCATGGATCAGCGTGACGCGCTCGATATGCGCATCGAACGGTGCGTGGAAGCGGTGATACATGCTCGAGGTCAGCCGCAGCGTCACGAAGCTTCCGCTGCGGTGCTGCTCGACCAGCGCGGGATCGCCAAGCAGGTCGAGCAGCGAATAGGGGGCGCCCTTGACCTGGAACAGCTCGGTGTCGGCGATACGGCCATGGGCGCCGACAATGCCGTCCGAGGGACTGGCGACCACCGACGGATCCGGATCAAACGGCCGCAGGCCCGGCTTGAGCTCACGGGTGAAGCAGTCGTGCAGACTGCTGAAACGGTCTTTCTTCGCCTCCGACAGATCGAGGTCGGAGAACAGCTTCCACAGCGCGATGGAGCCGTCCCGCACCAGCGGGTTCTCGATCTTGGAGAACCAGCCCATGAAGCGGGTCAAGCCTGCGCGGGGGATGCGGTTGGTCAACAGGAAGTTGAGGTCTTCCTGCTGGGTGAAAGAGGCGATGAGGGCTTTGACTGTCATGAATCTGTCAGCTCGCAGTATTAGCGCTTGTTGTCATGGAAACGACACTCCCGATTCTCTCATTTTCCGTGGCCGCCGCAGCGTCCGCTGCCGCCGCCTTCCCGAAGCTGAAGGCGCGGATCGAACTGTCCCGCGCCAAGCACCGCTCGCTCGCCGGGCACTCCAAGATGTCGCGCCGGGTGGCAAAGCTGCTGCCGTTCTACGAGTTCGAGGGTGACAAGTATTTCGGCTGCGACGGCGCGCCTGACAATGTGGTGATGCAGCGCAAGGAGGCCTTCTTCCGCCTCGCAGCTCTCTACGCCGATCGCTACCCCAAGGGCCGCGCGATGACGAAGGAAGCGGCCGAGACGATCTCCGACCTGCATTTCACTGAAACCTACCGCGTGCCGTTCCAGTTCTCGCGTCTCGTCCGCGAGCATCTCGGCACCTCGACCTTCATGGAATCGTCGAGCGGCGTTACCGTCACGGATGTCGACGGCAACACCTCCTACGACCTCACCGGGTCCTATGGCGTCAACATCTTCGGCAACGACTTCTACAAGGAATGCATCGAGGGCTCCGAGAAGCGGGCGCACGCGCTCGGCCCGGTGCTCGGCCCCTATCATCCCGTCATCCTCGAGAACGTGCAGCGGCTCTGCCGGATCTCGGGCCTCGACGAAGTCTCGTTCCACATGTCCGGCACCGAAGCGGTGATGCAGGCGGTGCGGCTCGCGCGCTACCATACCAGGCGCACGCATCTGGTTCGCTTCGCCGGCGCCTATCACGGCTGGTGGGGCGACGTGCAGCCCGGCGTCGGCAATCCGATCAATGCGCACGAGACCTACACCCTCGCCGAAATGTCGGAGAAGACGCTGCATGTGCTGCGCACGCGCAAGGACATCGCCTGCGTGCTGGTCAATCCGCTGCAGGGGCTGCATCCAAACGGCAACGCGCCCGGCGATTCCTCGCTGGTCGACAGTTCCCGCGGCGGCAATTTCGACCGCGCGGCCTACACCGAATGGCTGAAGCAGCTGCGCGAGGTCTGCACCGAGCGCGGCATCGTGCTGATCTTCGACGAGGTCTTCGTCGGCTTCCGTCTTGCCGCCGGCGGCGCCCAGGAATATTTTGGCGTCAAGGCCGACATGGTGACCTACGGCAAGAGCCTCGCCGGCGGCCTTCCGGTCGGCGTGGTCTGCGGCAGACGCGAGCTGATGCGCCGCTTCCGCGACGACCGTCCCGCCGACATCTGCTTCGCCCGCGGCACCTTCAACTCGCATCCCTATGTCATGACGGCGATGGACGAGTTTCTGAGCCGGCTCGCTAGCCCGAACTTCCGCGCCATCTATGACGGGCTGGACGCGACCTGGAACGGCCGCGCGCAAAAACTCAACCAGATGATGACCGATGCCGACCTGCCGGTCCGGTTCGCAAACTTCTCGTCGATCTGGACGGTGAAATACACCACCCCGTCCCGCTACAACTGGATGCTGCAATATTACCTGCGCGCCGAAGGCCTGTCGCTGAGCTGGGTCGGTACCGGCCGGCTGATCTTCAGCCTGAACTACACCGATGCCGACTTCACTGAGGTCGCCGACCGCTTCGTCCGCGCCGCCGGGAAGATGAAGGCCGACGGCTTCTGGTGGCACGATGGCGCGCTCACCAACAAGAACATCAAGCGGCAGATCCTGAAAGAGATGCTGGCCAAGCGGCTTGGACGCTGAGGCTAGTTGCTCCAACGCCGTCATGGCCGGGCTTGTCCCGGCCATCCACGCGCTTCTGCACGAAACTTCCAAGACGTGGATGCCCGGGACAAGCCCGGGCATGACGTAACCATCAGACATTGGAGTGGTCAGTGTGCGCAGCGCGTTCAGGCGTGCTGCTCTTCGAGCGTGGGCTCGGAGATGAGGCCCAGCGTGTGCTCGGGCTTGAGGTGCAGGCCGGGGTCCATCAGTTCGCCGCGCATCAAGGCGAGCGGGGCGCTGCGATAGAGCATCAAATCGTGGAAGGGGTCGGTCAGGATCTTGGTCATCCAGACCAGGCCGGTCTCGACGTCGCGGATGAAGAACAGGTGCACGGTGCGGAACAGGAGACCGCCGCCGCCGATCACGAGCCAGATCTTGGCGACCTGCCGCATGAAATCGGTCGCGCTCGCCCAGGGGGTAAACAGGCCGAACAGCGTGGGGTCGACGAACAGCACTAGCGGGGATGCCGCCCAGATCGCCATCAGCACCACCTTGCGCTGAAGGTTGTAGCCGACCTTGATGTCTTCCTTGTACTCGTGCGTCGCCTGGTTGATGTGGTCGTAATCATGCGGCTCGAAGAAGAAGTGACCGGCCTGGCGCGAGGTCATCGAGACCAGCCAGCCGACCAGCGCCGAGATCATGGGATCGACGAACAGCCAGAGATAGGCAAAGAGAAAGCTCAGCGCGCTGACGAAGTGCAGGCTCTGATTGATGCGGCTGTGGTGATAGTAGCGATGGTCGTCCCAGCGCTGGATCCGCAGCTGCTCGATATAATTCTTGATCATGCTCTCCCCCAAAATGCTTTCGGGTTCAGGATTTACAGGGATTCGATGTAGGCCGTGTGACATCATGATTTTGTCATGTGACGATGCAGCGACGCGATGACGCACGCGAACGCGTGAGCGGCGGATCGCGCCGCCGCCCTGACGCAGCCTTGCTCAGGCTGCCTTGGCGACGTCGACCTTGCGGAAGCGCACCAGCGAGAAATGACCCAGCGGCGGAATCAGGCGGCGCTCGGCGAGCTCGATGCCCTTGGCGCCGGCAAGCCACTTGGCATAACGCGACCAGGCGAACTCGGCGGTGCGGAAGCCGAGCGGACGCACCACCGGCTGGAGCTTCTGCTCGATGAATCGGCGCATGCCGGTATCGGCGCTGACGCGGGTGAGGATGATCAGCTCGCCGCCCGGACGCAGCACGCGGGCGAATTCATCGAGCGCGACTTCCGGATTCGGCACTGCGGTGACGACATACTGCGCCATCACGACGTCGAAGGAATTGTCGGGGAATTCGAGCTTCTCGGCGTCCATCACCGCGAGGCCTTCGACGTTCTTCAGGTTGCCCTCGGTGACGCGCTGGCGTGCCTTGTCGAGCATCGCTTCCGAAATGTCGGTGCCGAAGATGCGCAAGTTCGGGGCATAAAGCGGCAGCGAGATGCCGGTGCCGACCCCGACCTCGAGCACGCGGCCGCCGATCTTGTTGGTGGCTGCGATCGCGGCCTGACGGCCCTTGGCGAACACACCGCCGAACACGAGATCGTAGACCGGCGCCCAGCGATCATAGGCCTGCTCGACCGTGCCGCGGGTGAGATCGAGCTGCTGGGTGCCGTCAAGGTTCATGATCTTAGCCATCGATGAGGTTCTCGCTGTGGGTCAAAACATGGATCAGCCGCGCACCGGCCGCCGCGCCATGCGAGGCGAGGCGCGCAGGACGCGGCTGGGCTGGAGTGAGGTGAGATTGCCGACGAACTGGCGCGCGCTGTTCTCCCAGGAACGCTCCAGCGCGAAGTTGCGGCAGGTCTCGCGCGACATGGTGAGTGCGCGCAAGCAGGCGGCGCGCAGATCGTTGTCGATCGCGCCGATCGGATGATCGGCGATGACGTCCTTCGGTCCCGTCACCGGAAACGCCGCAACCGGCGTGCCGCAGGCGAGCGCTTCGAGCTGCACCACGCCGAACGTGTCGGTGAGACTCGGGAACACGAAGACGTCGGCGGCGGCGAGATGCGCGGTCAGATCCGCCCCCTTCTTCTCACCGAGGAAGACGACATCAGGATATTTCTTCTCGAGCGCCGCCTTCTGCGGGCCGTCGCCGACGACGACCTTGGTGCCGGGCAGATCGAGCGCGAGGAACGCCTCGAGATTCTTCTCCACCGCAACGCGGCCCATGGTCATGAAGATCGGACCCGGCAGGTCGAGCCTGGCCGGAGCGTCCGGATGAAACAGCTCGGTGTTGACGCCGCGCCCCCAGAAGCCGAGCCGCTTGAAGCCGCGCCCCGACAGCTCCTGCCGCAGCGACGGCGTCGCCACCATGGTCATGGCGGCGGCATCGTGGAAGTGGCGCAGCACGGCATAGCCGACGGCATCAGGGATGCCGGTCCGCACCGAGACGTATTCCGGAAAGCGCGTCGTGTACGACGTGGTGAAGGCGAGACCGTTACGCCGGCAATAGGCGCGCGCCGCCCAGCCGATCGGGCCTTCGGTTGCGATATGCAGCGCTTCGGGCGCGGCCTTCTCGATCCGACGTGCGATCTCCTTACCCGCAGGCAGCGCCACGCGCAGGCCCGGATAGGTCGGCAGCGGCCACGACCGGAAGCCGTCCGGCGTCAGGAAGTCGATCTCGACGTCGAGGGCCTTGGCGGCGGCCGCCAGCGAGGTCAGCGTCCGGACCACACCGTTGACCTGCGGATGCCAGGCGTCAGTCGCGATTAATACCCGCATGGGGAAATCCCGAGAGTTTGATGATTCTCGGCTTAGGACCATCAACCACGGATATTTCAGGCGTGTGACGTCACATAAGTGTCGGCGCGCTGTTTTGTTCGTTAACAGCCCGGCCGGGCCACGAAACCGTCATGAAACAATCCTTGCCGCGACGAAACCGTTTTCGGTTTTCCGTGCAAACGTCCCGAAACTTCTTGTCGTTAGTGATTGACGCAACGGAGCACCGAAACGGTGCCGGGGTGACCAAGAAACACCACGCAGACAGGGGCGACCAATGTTCAATCTGGACACGTTCAAGACGTTTTCGCGCGCCGTTGCCGTCAGTGCAGTGGCTGTGACCGCAATCGCATTTGCCGGCCCCGCCAAAGCCGCGCCCGTGCAGCTCTTCCCGTTCTTCCAGCCGCTGCCGACGATGACTGCGCCGCAGCCGCTTCAGCCGTACCAGCCCTATCAGGCGCCGACCTATCAGACCGCACCGTCCGAGGATCAGGACGCGGTCGAGACGCCGGCCCGCTTCCGCCGCCAGACCGTCAGCTACGCAACGCGTGAAGCCCCGGGCACCATCATCATCGATACGCCCAACACCTATCTTTATTACGTGCTCGGCAACGGCCAGGCGATCCGCTACGGCATCGGCGTGGGCCGCGATGGTTTCACCTGGTCCGGCACGCAGTCGGTGACCAAGAAGGCCGAGTGGCCGGACTGGACCCCGCCGCCGGAAATGATCCAGCGTCAGCCCTATCTGCCGCGCCACATGGCCGGCGGCCCCGGCAACCCGCTCGGCGCCCGCGCCATGTATCTCGGCGGCACCGTCTACCGCATCCACGGCACCAACGCCCCCGACACGATCGGCAAGCACGTCTCCTCCGGCTGCATCCGCCTGACCAATGACGACGTCTCCGACCTCTACGCCCGCGTCAACGTCGGCACCAAGGTGATCGTGCTGCCGATGACCGAGCGGAGAGCGGAGCTTCGGTAGCGCGAGGCGTAAGCTGCGAACGAGATTAGGATGCGAACAGCCCCGGCGACGCCGGGGCTGTTTTCGTTTGAGGCCGGTGATCGTGGCCATCCTTCGAGACGCCCGCCTTCGGCAGGCTCCTCAGGATGAGGACGGAGTGCGCCGCGGCTCCGCAGCGCTTGCGCTACATCGCCGATGCCAGTTAACCTCATCCGGGGAGCGCGCCCTTGCGCGCGTCTCAAATGATGGGGCGTTCACGATGACCGAAGGCGCCTACCTCTACATTCTCAGATGCGCCGATGGCAGCTACTACATCGGCACGACGCGGACCGAGCTCGAAATCAGAGTTGCGCAGCACAACGCTGGCACTTTTGCCGGCTACACAAAGTCACGCAGACCCGTAACGCTAGCCTTCTCCCAATGGTTCGACCGCATCACCGATGCGATCGAATGCGAACGCAAACTCAAGAAATGGAGCCGCGCCAAGAAGGAAGCCTTCATGCGCGGCGACTTTGCTGAACTCCATGAACTAGCGAAGCGCGGCTCTCATCATCCTTCGAGACGCCCGCCGTCGGCGGGCCCTCGGGATGAGGGCTGAGGCCGGCGCGAACAAAAACCAGGTTGCCGCAAAACCGGCGCGCGCTAATCCCATGCTACGCCGCAGATGCAAGTTAGCCTCATCCTGAGGAGACCGCGAAGCGGTCGTCTCGAAGGACGAGGCGTTCACGCGGGCGGAGGCCCCTCACCTCTCGCCCACGCGTCACCGCTCCGTTATCAATCGCAGCCACGCCGCCGCGTGAAACGCGCTCATCAGCAGATACATCGGCACCATCCCGCCGAGCATCGAGCCGTGCCCGGCGGCGCAGAGCATGTCCGCCGGACCACCGCCGAGAACCGCCGTCAGCAGGGCCATGACCGCGAAGGTCGGGGTAGCCGCAAGACCCAGCCATCTGGCGAGGTGAGATGCGGCCACGACCTCTCCGCCAGCACGGCCGGCGTCGGCAGCCGCGCCGGCGGGATGGACCTCGGTCACTGCGCGCCCTTTTCGCGAAGCGCCTTTTCTCCGGCATCCGACACCTCGACCCACTTCTTGTCGGGCGCGCTACCGTCCTCGTAGCTGTCGTGCCAGTTCCACCATTTGTAGGTCGGCGTCTGCGGATAGCCGGCCGGCGAGTCCTCCCAGACCTCCTGGCGGCCGAGCGGGGTGATGTCGAGATAGTTCCAGGTGCCGCCCATCTGCTCGTCGCCGCGGCTCTTGATCAGATAGGTGCGGAAGATGCGCGTCCCGTCGCGGTAGAATACGTTGGTCCCGTGCCACTCGCCGACGCCGAAATCGGCATCAAAACTGTCGGTGATGGTGACCCACGGAATGTTCCAGCCCATCCGCGCCTTCAGCCGCGCGATATCCGCCTGCGGGGCGCGCGAGGCGAACACCAGCGTGGTGTCGCGGGCGTTCAAATGCGAGACATGGGCGACCTGGTCGGCCACCATGGAGCAGCCGCGGCAGGCATGGTCGGGCCAGCCGAACACGCCCGGCTCGAAGAAGGCCCGGTACAGGATCAGTTGCCGCCGGCCCTGGAACAGATCGAGCAGACTGGCCTTGCCCGAAGGCGTCTCGAATGCGTAGGTTTTGTCGACTTCCATCCACGGCATGCGCCGGCGTTCGGCGGCGAGTGCGTCGCGGGCGCGGGTATGCGCCTTTTCCTTCACGAGCAGTTGCTGACGGGCTGCCTCCCAGTCCTGCGGCGACACCACTGGCGGTGTTTGCATGGCGGGCTGTCCGTTAGTTCCTGCTTTTTCTGCTGATGTCATCATGGCTCTCCAAACTTCTTGCTCACCGCACATTGTCGGCCGTCAACGATTTCTGGCACCAGACGGTTGCGTGGTGGGAGTAACAAGTGTGGCGGGATTTTCATGGAGTCGCTGATCACGGCCGCCGCCCGCGCGCTCGAAGCCGGCGATCCGCTCGGCGCCCTGAATCGCGTCGCGCTGCGCAACGATGCGCCCTCGCTGGCGCTGCGCGGCATCGCGATGGCCCAGCTCGGCGATCTCGCGAAAGCCAAGATGCTGCTGCGCAGCGCTGCGCGCGCGTTCGGGCCGAGGGAGGCGGTCGCGCGCGCCAGATGCGTGGTGGCCGAGGCCGAGATCGCGCTCGTCTCGCGCGACCTGAGCTGGCCGGCGCCGTCGCTCGCAAGCGCGCGGGCGACGCTCGCAAGCCATGGCGATCTCGCCAATGCCGCCCATGCCGGCCATATCGAGGCCCGCCGTCTTCTCCTGCTCGGACGCGTCGACGAGGCCGAGCGCACGCTGGCCGAGATCGGCGTCTCCCCGCTTCCGCCCGCCTCTCTCGTCGTTCGCGAGCTCGTGGTTGCCGGCATCGCCATCAGGCGGTTGAAAACAAGAGAGGCGCGCGCAGCCCTCGACCGCGCCGGCAAGGCAGCGCGGCTGGCCAAAATCCCGGCGCTCGTCGCCGAGGTCGACGCAGCGAGCCTGATCCTGAGCACGCCAGCGGCGCGCCTGATCGCGCGCGGCAGCGAACACCCGCTGCTGCTCGGCGAGGTCGAAAGACTGGCGACCTCGGCAGCGCTGGTCGTCGACACCTTCCATCATGTCGTGCGCAGGCAAGGCACGGCCGTGTCGCTCGGAACGCGGCCCGTGCTGTTCGCGCTCGCCCGCCTGCTGGCGCAGGCATGGCCTGCGGATGTCTCGCGCGAGGCATTGATATCAGGCGCGTTCCAGGCCAGGCACGTCGACGAATCGCACCGCGCGCGACTGCGCGTCGAGATCGGGCGGCTGCGCACCCAGCTCAAGCCGCTGGCCGGGATCAGCGCGACCCGGCAGGGTTTTGAGCTGGCGCCGCGCAGGACGCGCGACGTCATCGTGCTGGCCCGGCCCGTCGAGGAGAAGCACGCCGCGGTCCTCGCCATTCTCGCCGACGGCGAGCCGTGGTCGAGCTCGGCGCTCGCGCTCGCACTTGCCATGAGCGCGCGCACGGTGCAGCGGGCCCTCGAGGAGCTGGCGCGGTCGAACAAGGTGCAGTCGTTCGGCCACGGCAGGGCGCGCCGCTGGATGACCCCGCCTGTCCCCGGATTCCCGACAGGCTTGTTACTCCCGGGACCGCTATTAAAGGCTTAGGTTGGTCGCATCACAGGGATCGAGCAGATGAAACGTTCCGCCGCAGAGATCGTCAAGGAGTACGGGCCGTTTCCGGGCGTCGAGGCCGTGCATGGCGTCACCTATGACGGCACCCATGTCTGGTTCGCATCGGGCGACAAATTGAATGGCCTCGATCCGGCCAACGGCAAGATCACGCGCTCGCTCGATGTCGCCGCACATGCGGGCACGGCGTTCGACGGCCGCCACCTGTTCCAGATCGCGGAGGACCGCATCCAGAAGATCGACGCTGCGACAGGCAAGGTGCTCACCACGATCCCCGCGCCCGGCGGTGGTGGCGATTCCGGGTTGGCCTGGGCCGAAGGCTCGCTCTGGGTCGGTCAATATCGCGAGCGCAAGATCCATCAGATCGATCCGGACACCGGCACGGTGCTTCGCACCATCGAGAGCAAGCGCTTCGTGACCGGGGTCACCTGGGTCGACGGCGAGCTCTGGCATGGCACCTGGGAAGGTGAGGACAGCGACATCAGGCGGATCGACCCTGAAACGGGCAAGGTGCTCGAGCAGCTCGACCTGCCGGCCGGGACGATGGTTTCAGGGTTGGAATCCGACGGCGGCGATCGCCTGTTCTGCGGCGGCGGCGCGGCCGGCAAGGTGAGAGCGGTCCGCCGTCCCAGGCGCAGTTAACTGTGCACTGAGGGCCTGGATCGACGGAAACAGCCGTTAACCCGTTTGCCGCAATTCCACCCCATCGGTGCGCTCTAGCGCCCTGCTCGCCTGCCCTGTAAAATCCCCGTCGGGGCGGCTTGGGGGATTGATGCGACTAACCTTGAACTTGAAGACTGTTCTGATCGCCGTTGTGGTGCTCGCTGCGTCGTTTTTCATCAGCCTGAAGGCGATGGACTTGCTGTCGCCGCGCGCGACCAATTCGGCGCCGCCGGTTGCGCAACTGCCACCGCTGCCGCCAGTGTCCAAGAGCTCGATCGTGGTGGCGCCAGTGGCGATCGCGCTGTCGGCGATCCGGGACCAGGCCGAGAAGGCATCACCGCGCAACTTCGCCGGCAAGGCCGAAAATCCGATCTCGCAGATCCTGCAGGACGGCGATATCGGCTGGACCGCCGTCCGCGGGCCGATGTCGGCGACCGGCGACAAGGACGTGCTGACGCTGTCGACGCCGATCAGCGGCAAGCTGAACGTGACGGGTTCGCTGTCGGCGAAAGCGACCGGCGCGCTCGGCGATGCGCTGGGCAGCGTGCTCGGCGGCGACGCGGCGAAACGGATCGGCGCGGTCAACATCAAGAATTTGAACGCCAGCGCCGAGATCAAGGGCAATGTGGTCGTCACCTCGCGCCCGAAGCTCGCGGCCGCCTGGCATCTCGAGCCGAATTTGGGCGCACAGGTCAATCTCGGCGACACCAACCTCAACGTCGCCGGCGCCAAGGTCAACGTGCCCGCGCAGGTGAAGCCGCTGATCGACAAGACGGTCGGCGATCAGCTCAACGTCGTCTCGGAGCGCATCCGCAGCGATCCCAGCCTGCGCGAGAACGCCAAGGTGCAATGGGCCAAGGCCTGCCGCTCGATCCCGCTGCAAGGTAGCGGTTCCTCGGCCGCGCTGCCGCCGCTCTGGCTCGAGATGAAGCCGACCCGCGCGATCGCAGCGCAGCCGCGCGTCGACGCGCAGAACGTGACGCTGCTGCTCGGCCTCGAGGCCGAGACGCGCGTGACGTCGACGCAGACCAAGCCAGACTGCCCGTTCCCCGACAAGATCTCGATCGTGCCGCCGACCGGCACCGGCGTGAACATCGGCGTTCCCATCGACGTTCCCTTCACCGAGATCAACAAGCTGATCGCAGCCCAGATGGTCGGCCACACCTATCCAGAGGACGGCTCCGGTCCGGTCGAGGTCACGGTGAAAAGCGTCAACGTCGTCCCCTCCGGCGAGCGGCTTCTGATCTCGCTGCTGGTGCGCGCCAAGGAGAAGAAGAGCTGGCTCGGGCTCGACGCCGAGGCGACCGTGCACATCTGGGGCCGGCCGATGCTCGACCAGGCGCAGCAGACGCTGCGGCTCGCCGACATCCAGCTCGCGGTGGAGTCCGAGGCGGCGTTCGGTCTGCTCGGCGCCGCGGCCCGCGCGGTGGTGCCTCAAATGCAGCAGGCGCTGGTGCAAAAAGCGACACTCGACCTGAAGCCGATCGCCGCCAACGCGCGCGAGAAAATCGCAGGCGTCATTGCCGACTTCCAGAAGAGCGAGGACGGCGTCAAGGTCGAGGCCAATATCAGCAGCCTCACGCTGGCCGACATCGCCTTCGATTCCAGGACGCTGCGCGTGGTCGCGGAAGCCGGCGGGACACTGAATGTGTATGTGACCAGGCTGTCGGGGATGTAGAGCGCCTTCGCGCCCCGCGCCGTCTCGTCGCTTGCACCGCTGGCATTCTCGTCGGAGGGTGCTAAGCTGTTTCTCGACAGCATCGTAGGGGACACGCGAGGACAACATGGAAGCCGGCCTGGTCACGCCTGCGCCGGCACTGGTGCGCTTTTCCGGCATTCAGAAGACCTATGATGGCGAGCATCTCGTGGTGAAGAACCTCGATCTCGACATCAGGAAGGGCGAGTTCATCACCCTGCTCGGCCCCTCGGGCTCGGGCAAGACGACCACGCTGATGATGCTGGCCGGCTTCGAGGTTCCGACCCAGGGCGAGATCTACCTCGCGGACCGGCCGATCAAGAACATGCCGCCGCACCAGCGCGACATCGGCATGGTGTTCCAGAACTATGCCCTGTTTCCGCACCTGACGATCGAGGAGAACGTCGCCTTTCCGCTGTCCGTGCGCAAGATCAACAAGGCGGAAACGCAAGCGCGCGTCAAAGCGGCGCTGCGCATGATCAAGATGGAAACGCTGGCGCAGCGGCGGCCCGGGCAACTGTCCGGCGGCCAGCAGCAGCGCGTGGCGCTGGCCCGCGCGCTGGTCTTCAACCCGCAGCTCGTGCTGATGGACGAGCCTCTGGGCGCGCTGGACAAGCGTCTGCGCGAGCAAATGCAGCTGGAGATCAAGCAACTGCACGAGACCATGGGCATCACCGTCGTCTACGTCACCCACGACCAGAGCGAAGCGCTCACCATGTCGGACCGCATCGCCGTGTTCAACGACGGCATCGTGCAGCAGATCGACCGGCCCGACGCGCTGTATGAGCATCCGGTCAACAGCTTCGTCGCCAACTTCGTCGGCGAGAGCAACGTGCTGGCCGGCACCGTGGAGACGATCGAGAAGGACTATTGCCGCGTCGCGCTGGCGGCCGGCGGCTCCGTCATGGCCCGTGCGGTCAACGTAGCAGGCGCAGGTGCTTCGACCTCGTTGTCGGTGCGGCCGGAGCGGATCGCCATTATCCCTGATGGCGCCTCCAGCGACGGACCGAACCGGCTGCCGGCCAAGGTGCAGAACACCATCTATCTCGGCGACCACGCGCTGGCCGTGCTCGATGTCTCAGGGAACGCCGAGTTCATGGTCAAGCTTCAGCCGGGGGCGCATGATAGCCTGCGGCATAGCAGCCTAAGACCTGGCGAAAACGTGTTCATCACCTTCCGTCCCGAGGACTGCCTCGCCCTCGATCCCGTCTGATCCCGATGCGAGTGGCACCTGCATCGATCAACCTCAACGCAACGCAGATGAAGAAGGAACAAGGACCATGCTGAAGCGCAAGATTGGCAAGATTGCTCTGGGTTTCGCCGCGGCGTTCAGCGCCAGCGCCGCGCTGGCCACAGTCGCGCAGGCGCGTGACCTCACCGTCGTGTCGTGGGGCGGCGCGTATCAGGATGCCCAGAAGAAGGTCTATTTCGAGCCGTTCAAGAAGGCGGCCGGTGTTGCCATGAACGATGAGTCCTGGGACGGCGGCGTCGGCGTGTTGCGCGCCAAGGTCCAGGGCGGCGCCGCCACCTGGGACCTCGTCCAGGTCGAGAGCGACGAGCTCGCGGTCGGCTGCGAGGAAGGGCTGTTCGAGAAGCTGGACTATTCCAAGATCGGCGGCGAGGCCGCTTACATACCACCGTCGGTCAATCCCTGCGGCGTCGGCGCCATCCTCTACGATTTCGTGCTCGGCTACGACAAGGACAAGCTGAAGGATGCGCCCAAGGGCTGGGCCGACTTCTTCGACACCAAGAAGATTCCGGGCAAGCGCGCCCTGCGTCAGGGCCCGAAGACCACGCTCGAGATCGCCCTCATGGCCGACGGCGTCGCACCGAAGGACGTCTACAAGGTGCTGGCGACCGACGAAGGCGTCGATCGCGCATTCAAGAAACTGGACACCATCAAGGGCGACCTCGTCTGGTGGAAGGCCGGCGCCCAGCCGCCGCAATTGCTCGCCTCCGGCGAGGTGGCGATGACCTCGGTCTACAACGGCCGCATCGACACCGCGAACAAGAACGAGAAGAAGAACTTCGGCATGGTGTGGGATGGCGCGCTCTTCACCCTCGACAGCTGGGTCATCCTGAAGGGCAGCCCGAACAAGGACGCCGCCTACAAGTTCCTGGACTTCGCCGGCAAGGCCGAGAACCAGTCCAAATTGTCGGAGAATATTGCCTACGGCACCTCGAACAAGGACGCCGCCGCGCTGATCCAGCCGGCCGTCCTGAAGGATCTGCCGACCGCGCCCGACAACATCAAGAACGCGGTCGAGATCAACGTTGCCTTCTGGCTCGAGAACATCGACCGCCTGACCGAGCGCTTCAACAAATGGGCCGCGAAATAACGCGCCGGCGAAACGGCGTGCGGCGCGCATTCAGAGCATCTTCGTTGCGGCCATCCTTCGAGACGCCCGCTTTAGGCGGGCTCCTCAGGATGAGGACGGAGTGTGCGGCGGCCATTTCGCAGGAACTGGTGTTGATGAGCCTCATCCTGAGGAGACCGCGAAGCGGTCGTCTCGAAGGACGAGGCGCGCGCTCAGACCGATCGAAGAGGCTCTCCACATGACGGCAACTTCCTTGACCGGCGCCAATGCGTTGACCGAGGTGCCACTCAAGCGCCGATTGCGGCGTGCAGAGCGGACACGCCAGGTCAAGGCATTGGCGCTGGTGCTGCCGCTTCTCGTCTTCCTGCTCTTCACCTTCGCGGGCCCGATCGCCGGCATGCTGTGGCGCGCGATCGATGACCGCGAGGTGCGTCAGGCTCTGCCCCAAACCGTCGCGGCTCTCGCCAGCTGGGACGGCAAGGACCTGCCGGATGAAAAGGCCTACGCGGCGCTGGCCAGCGACATCCTGGCGGCGCGCGCCTCCGGCACCATTGCCATCGCAGCCAAGCGGCTCAATTACGCCCTGAACGGCTTTCGCACGATCCTGACCAGCACCGCACGCAATCTGAAGGCGGTGCCGGAGCCCGGCACGGCCAGGGAGACGCTGGGCAAGATCAACCCGGCCTGGCGTGAGCGCACCACCTGGACGACGATCAAGGATGCCGGTGGCCCGGTCACGGGCTTCTATCTTTTGGCGGCACTCGACCTGACGCGGAACGTGGACGGCGCGATCGTCGCGGCCCCGCCGGATCAGGCCATCTACCGCGATGTCTTCGGACGCACCTTCCTCATCAGTCTCGGTGTCACCGTACTCTGCCTGCTCCTCGGCTTCCCGGTCGCGTACCTGCTGGCGACGCTGCCGCCCGGCCGGTCGAACCTCTTGATGATCTTCGTGCTGCTGCCGTTCTGGACATCGCTTCTGGTGCGCACCTGCGCCTGGATCGTGCTGCTGCAGAGCAAAGGCGTCGTGAACGACAGCCTGCACTGGCTTGGCATCATCGACGAGCCGTTGCGCCTGATCTACAACCGCTTCGGTGTCTGCGTGGCCATGACCCATGTGCTGCTGCCGTTCATGATCCTGCCGCTGTACAGCAGCATGAAGGCGATCTCGCCGGCTTACATGCGTGCCGCCGCCTCGCTCGGCGCGCCACCCCTCACCGCTTTCCTGCGAATCTACCTGCCGCAAACCCTGCCCGGCATCGGCGCGGGAGGCCTGCTCGTCTTCATCCTCGCGCTCGGCTACTACATCACGCCGGCCCTGGTCGGCGGCGCCGCCGATCAGATGATCAGCTACTTCATCGCGCTCTACACGACCGAGACCGCCAATTGGGGCCTTGCGTCGGCGCTGGGGGCGGTGCTGCTGCTGGCTACGATTCTGCTCGCTCTCGTCTACGGCAAGCTGGTGCAGGGCCAGCAGGTCACGGGAGGGATGAAGAATTGAGCGACAATGCTTCCCTCCGCACGCCCAGCCAGCGCATCGCGTGGACCGCGACCATCGTCATCTCGACGCTGGTGTTCATCTTCCTGATCGCGCCGATTCTCGCAATCATGCCGCTGTCCGTCAGCTCGGGCTCGTACCTCACCTATCCGCTGCCCGGCCTCTCCTTGCGCTGGTACGACGACTTCATCAACTCGCCGCGCTGGATGAATTCGCTGAAGAACAGCATGATCATCGGCGTCGCTTCGACGCTTCTGTCCATGCTTCTCGGCACGCTGGCCGCGCTGGGCCTCGCGCAGTGGAAAAGCCGGTTCAAGCCGCTGGCGCTGGCTTTCGTGCTGTCGCCGGTCGTCGTGCCCGGTGTCATCACCGCGGTCGGTCTCTATTTCTTTTTCGCGCCGATCGGACTGACCGGCAGCTATCTCGGCTTGATCCTGGCTCACACCGCGCTGGCGACGCCCTTCGTGGTGATCACGGTCGGCGCGACGCTGCAAAGCTTTGACACCAACCTCGCGCGCGCCGCCGCCTCGCTCGGCGCCTCGCCGCTTGAGGCGTTCCGCCGCGTGATCCTGCCGCTGATCCTGCCCGGCGTGGCGTCGGGCGCGCTGTTCGCCTTCGCGACCAGCTTCGACGAGGTGGTGATCGTGCTGTTCATGGCAGGGCCGGAGCAGCGCACCCTGCCGCGGGAGATGTTCAGCGGCATCCGCGAGAACATCAGCCCGACCATCACGGCAGCGGCGGTGATCCTGACGACAGTCTCGGTCATCCTCCTCGCCACCCTGGAAGGCCTGCGCCGGCGCAACGAACGGCTCAAGGGCAGCAGCGCCTGACCGGTTGCGTACACAGGCGCCCGAGCAACTTGATAAAATTCGTCATTTGTTGCGGCTCTGCTGCAACTGCAAAACCGAAACACTTACAGCATCTATGAAGTCCGGCTGAGCAACGAGAAACGCCGCGACTCGTTCGTCGTTTGCATCCTTACCAGGTGGGCCTGTGAGCTCTACTCGATAATTAGTTGCCATTCCCTTCGCCACTTGATCAATAAGTTTGCTGCTATTGTTTGACGTAAGATCGATCACTGCTTTGCTTACGGCCTGCTTTGTAGCCGAATCGATGATTTCCTTGTTGATCGACTTAGCAAGAGTTCCGGCCAGGTCAGCCTTCATGCTGGCGAAGTCGCTTTGCGCCTTGTTCAGGTCTCGCCTCATGGCACCTAGAGATATTTCGCTCTTGTCGACGTCGCTCTTTTCCTTCTCTTCCAAGGAGGTGACTTTCGCAACGCTGGAGTCGACCCGTTTACTAAGAGCACTTAGATCTCCGCGCAATCCAAGAACTTGGATTGAAAGTACGACTAAAGCACCAATTGAGAGCGCGTTGATAACGCCGAATATCCATAAAAGCCTCTTGCTCCTGTCCATTTTGATCTCTCCTTTGTTAGCGCCGCGACGCCATCCGGCGGTTTGCCTTCTGCGACGACGTTCTTTCTATGAATCGCAAAAGGGCTTCGACTAATCGAAAGATCGAGTTCGAATTCTCGGCAATGATTTGCTTCAGAAGCTCATCTTTGGCTAGCTTGTTCAACTTAGCGGCGTGGCTCGCAAGAAACTCGAGGTTGGACAATTCTTTCTGGGTTCCAAGAAAAAGATAGAATCCAGTCGCCGCTATTAGAAGTGAAACCAACGCCATAGCGGCGTTACTATTGGCCAGATGCCAGCCGACGCCGGCGATACCGAATGCGGCCATGGTGGCGGCTAGCGACGTTAAAGTAACCAATGGCAACCGACTGTAGCTCCACACAGCCGCAGAAGCGGACGCCGTCTCGTTGCCTAAGCCTCCAGGCTGACCCGCAAGGCCGGTGACAGTTAATATCATCACAGATCTCCGTACTCCTCGTTAGCCTCATAAGCGGCGGACACGTAGTCGCGCGTTCCGGAACGTACTTTTTCCAAGATGGATCGCGTCGCGCGTATGACGGTCTCTGGTCGAAGTATGCGCGAGTCCGCACGGAATATTGCGTTCCCGTGATGGCTCTTCACCACGTCCGAAAGATACGAGGATGTGCAACACGCAAAATCGCAAATTCCGCTCCACCCAAGTGGGAAGCAATTCGCTATGTCGGCAGGACGCCACAATCCGTCATTCAACTCTAAGCGAGCTCCCGGCAAGATACCGCCTCCGAATATCTCATCGATCCGTTCGCGAGCCATGCTTTGGGCGAAAAAATTGGATATCATAGCTGTCTGAGCGGGTTGTAACCCTAAGTCGAGCCATTTAGGCCAACGACGAATAGCCATCGTCAGGCAATTCGCCAACTTTGCACGAGAATCGTCCTCACTCGCTTCGGCCACGAGTGGCGCTGCCTTGAGACCAAGTATTCCAATGGACTGACAGAGTTGGATGGATTGACCTAGCTGGTTCACTGGTGCCGTTAAGTCGGTCCATCGAACGGCAGCTCCTTTCCAGTGGGCGAGGACAATTACAACGTCGCTGGCTGCTGCCGCCGTCCGAACATTATTCAGTGTCGCTTTGCGAACTACGGTTATGCAGTTCTTGCCACACCATTCAAAAAGGGCTTCCGCAGCGCCCCCTAGGTGCGGGCCGACCAACCGCCAGACATCCTTCGGCGAATAGTATTTGAGCAGTTGATTTACCACATAGTCGTTTTGTGGGTCGCTGGCGGATGCTTCCACATCGGCTAACGAATGTGGAAGTGCCGTGAGTAGCGATATCTTTGCTTTCTTGCCCATGGCGGTCAGAGCCTTATAGGGCCTGCTCTGGCGACAGCTTGTTCAGCCGCAGAACAAAGCGTAGGCCGCCTCGTGTCATGTCAAGTCTCCCCGACACTTCATACTCGGGCGCCTCTCGCTTTATCCCGGCCTTCACTTCTACTAGAAAATCAACGATCTGAGCCGGGCGATCGCTTCGCTTCGTCTTTGTACGTGCGAATGCCGTTGTGACGGCATTTCGTATTCGTTCGACGATACTGCCATCAGGAGCCTCCCGCTTGCGCGCTCGCGCAGCAAGATCTCCCAAAATCGGCTTTATCTGCTCTATGTGGAAGCCTGTTACCAACAATACCGCGCCTCGCCCGTTAACATAGGTCTTTGTGGCATCGAGGAGAATGCTTGCGCCGCTTTCGATTTCCTGGGTGACAAGCTTAAGGATCTCCTCTCTGCTAACCTCCTTCGAAACCTCCAACTCGACTCGCCCGTCCGTCGTCTCAACGATCGTCCGCCTTCGTCCCGTTGCCTCGTCGACGAAGAAGACCAATCGGGGCGTGCCGCCCCCACCGCTCGTGGTTGCCCCTCCTTTGCTTAGCGGAGGCTGATTCGGCGGTTGTTGCGGACTTGCCGCAGGTGCAGACGTTTCAGCAGGCGGAATGCGCCAACCGCCTCCACCGCCTCCGGCTTGCGTTTGCGGCGCTGCCGTTTTGTAGTTTGCAATGACCGCATCAACGTCGCGAGCTGACAACGACCCATCGAGCACTACAGTCATTGACGGCTTGCCTCTTGAGCGCCCCTCAATAATAGATGGCATGCCGTAAGCGCCATAGACCGCGACCTGTTGGGCTATACCGCTTGCGGTCTCCTCAAAGTAAAGCTGGCCGCCGCCTGTCCGGCCGATACGAATTGCGCTTAGTTCTCCATTGACTGAATGCGCCGCAGATCCTGCAGACGCCGCCAAATTTACCCTAGTACTCTCCGCTCGGTCCGACGAGGTAATTGTGGACGGCAGAACTCCGAGAGCCATTCCACGGTCGGTGATCGCCGGTTGCCCGGTCGTGAACGCCGCCGCGAAGGCTCTCGCTTGCGTGTTCGCGTCTGCATCGGCGGCGCGCGACATGCTGGAAGCAATCTCGCTCATGAAGTCCGAATCACCGGCGCTTATTCGGAGCTTCCCGTCCGCAGATACAAACTGCCCCTTCGAGAGACCTGGATCGATGTCCACTATGTAGGGCTGTCTATTGACATTATGCCCGCCAACGAAGCGCTCTGAAAGATTACTGGAGCGGACGATTGTCGGGGTTCGTACCGAAAAGAATGCATCAGGAGACAAATGCTCGATGGCATGTGACTCAACTTCGCTCAAGATATTCTGTCGAAAGTTGGGTTGATTCTGACCACATTGAGCCGTAAGGACCTCAACGGTTAACCTGTCTTGATAAAGGGGCGAAGCAGCGTCGATCCGCTTCTTCTGGAGCCGCTGCGCCTCGCCCACCGTCGCCGTTAATGCGCTTTCTTCCGAATCAAGTTTATTTTTGAGAGCTTCCAGAGGCTTCTTATCGCGATCAAATTTCGTCGCGTCGCTTTGATGATCTATTTCATAGAGACTAAGCCGCTGGCCAGCTTTTGCCGCTTGATCACGAGTAAGCCCGTGAGTATTCCGGCACGCCTTTAAACCTTGACGATTTGGCGAATACGACAGCTCACATTCATATTTCTTGAAATATTCGTCGAAAGCCTGCCTTAACGGATCGTAACTCTGCCAATCTTGATTGTACGCCCGCAGTACATTTCCATATTGTAAACGTAGTCCTTCAATCGTCTTGCCCAGACTCTCGATCGTTGCTCCCGACAGATTGCCATCGTACCGCATAGCTACCGCCGCTCTAGCAGCGCGCGTTACCCATTCCTCCTTCGACGATGGCGGATTAGTTCCCAGCCCACCGAGTCCGCTTTGAAACACCAGCGTGCGGTACTCCGCAGCGATCATGTCCAAAAATTTTAAATCTTTCGCACCAAGTTCTTCGATGCAGGCCGAGAATTGCTTTGCAATCGCCCGCTTGAGCGAGTCTCCGATCGATTCAAATGCTTTCTCTCGATCGGTGTAAGGGACAATCCCTCGCAACACCGTGCTTTGAAAGCTCTGGTAGAGAGCCATATACTGTACAGATCGCGTGAGTGTTTTACTGTGAGCACCATTGAACCAAGCGGTGTAGACACGCTCGGCTTCCACTACCGCGTCTGACCCCGCCAGGGTTGATGAAACTCCTGTCGCGCTAGGCAAGTATGTCACGCTGAAACTGCCCGCACGATTTAGCGCGAAGATGCGCCGACCATCTTTGCGAATTAGCCAGTGACCTGCGCCGACAGTGTTGAAGTTAAACACGAGCGAAGCCGCCTGCAGTCGACTAAAAACGCCCTCTGCGTACGGTGGATTTTTTATTGGCTGAATATCATACCCTTCGTAACTTACGATGTTCGACAGTGATTGCGATTTCAGAATCGCATCCGCCTGATTTAAGATCGACCCGAATTCGGTGTTAATCAGCTCCGCTGACAAGTAATTTGGCGCCCAGTCCGCGGCGGCACCTTTTTCGGAGGAAGTCCTGCCGGCGCCCGGGAATGTTCGATCATAGCTTTGGGCGAGCGCCTCGTTTTTTGTGACCATCAAATTAACGATGTCTTCGACTCGCAATGGGGGAAAGTCGACCCATGACTCCTGTCGGACTCTCGCTACTATGGCAACCGACTTACCGATCTCCACGACGCCGCCGAGTATCAAATCGCTATCAAGGGCAAACACTCGAACATTTGTTACATCTGCAAAGCTAAGGGGACGAGTTAGATCGGCAAGCAATACGACAAGGGAATTGTCAAGCGAGATGTATCTCCCTGACTTGTCTTCGCTCATCAATTGCAACAGCGTTTTCTTTGATCCGGTTTCAGGCGATAGGAATTCCATAGCCTCGTTGTCGCCCAACAGCCAATTGTCGAGCCGAGCCCCGCTGATTGGCAGTGAGCTCGGGGCCTTTGTTTGAGGCGGATGATCGATAAGCTCATTGAGCTTGATTGCGCGTGCGCCGCTCACCGTTCCATAAATGGCAAGACTTAGCGTACGAACACCTTCATCTATCGCGGACGTCCCTGACACGCCGGCGGCGCTGGAATCCAGTTCAAGAACAAAATCGTAGACTTGACCATTTCGACCCAGCGGTCTCGACTGCAAGCTAACGCTAGTGAGACCGCGAAATACAGTCTTAAAAAGGCTGCGGTACTGGCCCTCACTGAAGGCGGGCGGTGGCTCCGAATATATGAGCGTAAAGTGGGGGCCATCTCCAGCCACAATCCAATCTTGAAAGTGTTCTGGAATAATTTGCCGGAACTTTTTCCACGCCGCGAGAGCCGCAGCAGAAGGCCCAGGCGCGCTCTGCCCGAGAGAAAGAGTCTGAGCGAGAACCGGTTCGTCGATCGCCACAGCAACAGACAAGAGCAATAGAGACAACGCAAATGCTCGAACCCAACAGAGCGGAAAAATTCGCATCTGAGGCGCCTTCAAAAACTGAATAAAACAAATTGCAGCGTTGCGAGAGTATCCCAAATCTTTCACAACGCAAGCGCGACAATTTGGGGGCGAAGACCACCGCCCCCTACCTATTCTGACCCCTCCGCCCGCCTCCCCGGCTTTGCCCCCGCGACTGTTTGCCGCTAGAACGGTCCTTGCAACAAAGCCCAAACAACAAGACTAAGGGAGAAAACGACATGCAAAAACTCATCGCCGCCGTCGCGGCCAGCTTCGCCATCGCCGTGACCTGCGGCGCAGCGCAGGCGCAGATTTCCGACAACGTCGTCAAGCTCGGCGTGCTCACGGACATGTCGAGCCTTTATGCCGACGCGACCGGCAAGGGCTCGCTGGCCGCCGTCGAGATGGCCGTTGCAGATTACGGCGGCAAGGTCGCAGGCGTCCCGATCCAGATCGCTTCCGCCGACCACCAGAACAAGCCCGACGTCGGCGTCAACATCGCCCGCAACTGGTACGACAACGAGAAGGTGGACGCGGTTCTCGACGTGCCGACCTCCTCGGTCGCGCTGCCGATCTCGGCGCTGACGCGCGAGAAGAACAAGATCAACATCAATTCCGGCGGCGGCTCTTCCGACATCACCGGCACCGCCTGCTCGCCCAACACGGTGCACTGGACCTACGACACCTACGCGCTGTCGAACGTTGCCGGCAAGGCGATGGTGAAGCGCGGCGAGGACACCTGGTTCTTCATCACGGCCGACTACGCCTTCGGCATGGCGCTGCAGCGCGATGCCGCCAACGTCGTCAAGGAAAGCGGCGGCAAGGTGCTCGGCGAGGTCCGCCATCCGCTCAACTCGTCGGACTTCTCCTCCTTCCTGCTCCAGGCCCAGGCCTCCAAGGCCAAGGTGGTCGCGCTGGCCGACGCCGGTGGCGACACCACCAACGCCCTGAAGCAGGCGGCCGAGTTCGGCCTGACGCAAGGCGGGCAGAAGATGAACGCGCTGCTCATGGAGATCACCGACGTTCATTCGCTCGGCATCAAGGCGACACAAGGCCTGATCATCACCGATGCGTTCTACTGGGACATGAACGAGGAAACGCGCGCCTTCTCGAAACGCTTCAACGAGAAGGTCGGTCACATGCCGACCATGATCCAGGCTGGCCTCTATTCGGCGACCATGCACTATCTGAAGGCGATCGAGGCCATCAAGACCGATGAGGCGCCCAAGGTGATGGAGCAGATGCGCAAGACGCCGGTCAACGACTTCTTCGCCAAGAACGGCAAGATCCGCATCGACGGCCGCATGGTCCACGACATGTATCTGTTCGAGGTGAAGAAGCCGGAAGAGTCCAAGGGCGAGTGGGACCTCTACAAGCTGATCGCCACCGTGCCCGGCGACGAAGCTTTCCGCCCGCTCGACAAGGGCGGCTGCCCGCTGGTGAAGTGAACTCGACAGCGCGCCCGGTGAAAACCGGGCGCGCTTCGTTTAGGAGGTCAGAAGCGCATTACTCCGAGTACTTGAACTCGGGCATCTTCTTCAGATCGTCCTTGCTGGCATTGAACACGGCGTGGTCCGGATACCACTTCGAGCCAGACGACGCCGTCGCAGTCTTGTCGGTGCCGGTCGCAGCGCCCGTGGTGGTGGTCGACTTGCTCATGGTGCCGGGTCCGCCTGGGCTCATGCCGGGCGCGCCGGGAGCCGTACCGCCGCCGGAATAGGCCACCGCCTCATTGGTGAATTTCAACTTGTCGTAGGGAACGGCGACCAGATGCTCGCCCATGCCGAGGAAGCCGCCGACGCCGATCACGGCGGTCTTGATCGCACCGCTCTTGTCCATCAGGAGGTCGTTGATCGAGCCGATGTTCTCGTTGGCGTCGTTGTAGATCCTCAGGCCGGCCATCTTCGATGCGCGCCAATCACCCGACGCGCTCGTGGTTGTGGTGGTCGCGGTAGATGCGTTTGGCGACTTGTCGTTGGTGGCCGTCGGGTTTTGTGCAACCGCAACGGTCGCAAGCAGTGCCGTGCCGGCAAGGCCGGCGGCGATTGATTTCATCAACATGGTTGTCCTCTCCTTCAGCAGAAACTTGTGCGGAGAGAACAAACACGATCAGCGGCAGTTCCTGTGCTGCGGCAATTTCGTTGCGCAGTCGCGCTGCGTTGCGAGGAAGGTTCCTGCGTCACGCAGAACGTTTGTGCGGTTCCCCGCCGACGATCTTGCGCCCTGGGATGTAGCTCGATCGCGGCGAGGAACGCGCCGACCTGCGTCGCTCAGGTCAGCTCTGGTAATCGATCAGCAGCGCCGAAAAATCCGAACTGCTCGACGAGCTCGTCGTGCCATTGGCACCGTAGGACGAGCTCGAGGACTGCGACTGCTGCAGGCCTGGAGGAACTGCTCGAGGACCTTGGCCGTGCTGGACTCGGTCGAGCTGCTGCTCGTCGAGTCCGTCGACGACGCGGAATCCGAAGCGCCGTCATCCGACGGCGGCGGACCGGGAGGCGGGCCACCCGCGCCGCCGGGACCGCCGGGGCCTTTTGCGAAGGCGGACTGAAACACGCCCTTCAGCTCGTCGGCCTGGTCCGACGTCAGCGTCCCGTTCGAGACCTCGCTGGAGATGAGATCGTCGATCTTCGATTTCAGGCCGTCCTTGGACGGCTTGGTGCCGCCGGACTGATCGCTGGAGCGGCTCTGCTGAAGCGCCGTGTCGATGTCCTGCAGCGCGCTCGTGAGCGCCGACTGGTCCGACGACGAGATCGTGCCGTCCGACACTTCCGATTGCAATTCCTGCTGCAGCTTCTGCAGCGGCGACTGGTAATGACCGGCGGAGGCCGCCGAAATCGAGGTCATGATGGCACCGTGGTTTTTGCGGGTTTCGTATCCAACTGCGCCACGGTATGGTTAACGGGCTTAACGAGACCTTGCCGTATGACGACCCGGTCGTTGCGGGGTGTTGCGGACATACATTTGGAAACAATCTGAAACAAAAATCTTCGCCTTTTGGCCCGAATCTTGGACAAACAAGGCTCATGGCCATTTCTTCTCCCAACATCCTGGTCGTCGAGGACGACCGCGAGACCCGGACGTTGATTGCGAAATATCTCCGCAACAACTCCTGCAACGTTACCGCTGTGAGCGACGGCCGCGAGATGTCGCGCGCCATGGCCGACCACCGCGTTGATCTCATCATTCTCGACGTCATGCTGCCGGGCGAGGACGGTCTCAGCCTGTGCCGCAAGGTGCGCGCGGAAGCACAGACGCCGATCATCATGCTGACCGCGCGCGGCGAGGACGTCGACCGCATCGTCGGCCTCGAGATGGGCGCGGACGATTATCTGCCGAAGCCGTTCAACCCGCGCGAGCTGCTCGCCCGCATCAACGCGGTGCTGCGGCGCCAGGCCTCCGCGCAGGCCGCGAGCTCGATCGAGGGCGCCTCCACGCTCGCCTTCGAAGGCTGGCGCATCGACCTGCGGCTGCGCGAGCTGCGCAATCCGGAAGGCGCGCGCGTCGCGGTGACCAGCGCCGAGTTCGACCTGCTCAGGACGTTCTGCGAGCGTCCCGGCCGTGTGCTCTCGCGCGACAGCCTGCTCGACCTCACGCAGGGCCGCAACACCGGCTCGTTCGAGCGCTCGATCGACGTGCTGGTCAGCCGCATCCGCCGCAAGATCGAGCCCAATCCGGCCGATCCCACCATCATCAAGACGGTGCGCTCCGGCGGTTACCTGTTTACGCCCAGAACGGAAGCGGTTACGACGCCCCTGAGCAACTGACGGGGCGTTAAGACGATGAGGCCGTTCGGGTTCTTCCACCTCAAGGGCATCGGCGGGCAGATCGCAGCACTGGTGCTGGCCTCGACCGTCGCGCTGCATCTCGTCGTCACCACCGCGTTCCTGATCAGCCGGCCCGACCGCCCGGACACGCCGCCGGACGGCGCACCCCAACTGGCGGATGCCGCGCTGCTGCTTGGCTCGGCCAAGCCGGACGACCGGCCGCGTCTGATCGCCGATCTCACGCGCGCCTTCCCGAAGCTCAACATCGAGACATCAGCACCAGGCACCGCGACGGTGATCGAGGACAGCGAAAGTCAGCACCTGCACGGGCTCCGCCGCCATCTCGGCCGCGGCTACAAGGTGGTGCAGCTCGCGCCCGAGGGCGGCGCCCACCGCATCGGCGTGCAATTGCCTGACGGCACCATGATCGCCGGCCATGTCGACGGCGGCCCGCGTCCGTGGTTCTGGGGCGCACCGTGGCTGGTGACGCTGCTGACCGCCTTCATCTCCATCAGCGTGCTCGGCCTGTGGGCGGCGCGCGCGCTGGCGACGCCGTTGTCGTCCTTTGCCAAGGCGGCCGAGGATTTCAGCCTCGACGGCACCTCCGAGCCGCTGCCCGAGCGCGGCCCGGAGGAGATCCGCCTGGTCGCCCGCGCGCTCAACCGCATGCATGAGCGGATCGGGCGGCTGATGTCGGATCGCACCCGGATGCTGGCTGCAATCAGCCACGATCTGCGCACCCCGATCACGCGGCTGCGCCTGCGCGCCGAGTTCATCGAGGACGAGGGCAACCGCAAGCGCATGCTGATCGACCTCGACCAGATGCGCTCGATGCTGGAAAGCGTGCTGTCGCTGCTGCGCAACGATCGCAAGATCGAGGCGATCACGCTGGTCGACATCGCGAGCACATTGCAGCTGATCGCCGACCAGTTCGGCGACATGGGCCATGTCGTGCACTACGAAGGCCCGCTATCTGCGACCGCCGCGGCGCGTCCCGACGATCTGCATCGCGGCGTCACGAACCTGGTCGAGAACGCTGTGCGCTTCGGCGCCGAGGTGACGATCCGTCTCGATGTGTCAGGCACAAAGCTCATCATCGACGTCGAGGATGACGGCCCCGGCATTTCCGATGCGCGCAAGCAGGAGATGCTGGAGCCGTTCGTGCGCGGCGACGACGCGCGCACCATGGACGATTCCACCGGCTTCGGCCTCGGCCTGTCGATCGCGCGCGCGATCGCGCTCGCCCATGGCGGCGAGCTGTCGCTGCACGACCGCCCGCCGCACGGGCTGATCGTGCGGATGCAATTGCCGGTGTGGCAACAGCCGCGGCTGGCGGCGTAGCTTCAGGCTGCGAGCGGCGGGTGCTCGACTTCCATCTCGTCAAAGATCGCGATCGCCTCGAAGCGATAGCCGCAGGCGCTGCAATTCCAGAGATATGAGATGCGTCCCTCGCCCGGTTCGATCCAATCAGGTTGCGGGATCGGCGTGCCGCATTGCGCACAGGGATTTCGCCTGGGGATGTCGCCGATGTGTGCCTTCACCACGTTTGCTTTTGTCATGGCACCTCTCCCGATTTGCAGCGTTTTGATACTCGCTTTCGCGTCTGCGCGCGAATAGACAGGCTCGTTGTCACGAGCTGCGGTCTTCCACCCGAGGTGAACCCTTACGGCAGCATTGCGTCGTAACAGCGGCTCTGCGTCGCAAAAATCGTGATCGGCGGCGTTTCGCCACATCATCGCCGCGTTCAAGGGTCCTAACGGTTCCAGTGCAGGTCACCCAGGAACCGCGGGGATATCTGATGAAAATTTTACGCGTTGTCGCGCTCATCGCGGCCGGGCTGGTATCACCGCAGGCCGCATTTGCGGGCCAGGCCGAATACGCCGAGATGGTCGCCATGCATGCGCGCACCAACGGCGTGCCGGAGGCGCTGGTGCATCGCGTCATCATGCGCGAGAGCCGCTATCAGCCCGGCCTGGTCGGCCATGGCGGCACCATCGGGCTGATGCAGATCAAGCTCGCGACCGCCCGCGGCCTCGGCTACACCGGCGATGCCGCCGGCCTGCGCGACCCCAACACCAACCTCACCTATGCCGTAAAATACCTCGCCGGCGCCTATCACGCCGCCAACGGCGACCACGACCGCGCCGTGCGTTATTTCGCGGGCGGCTATTACTACGTTGCAAAGCAGCAGCGCCAACAAATGGTCCAGCACGTCCGCAACGCGCGGGCGCAGGCACTCAAGTAATCCCCTGTTCCGGGCCAAACGCGTTGACACCAGCCGTCACTGGCCTACATTAGAGCCGTTCCGAGGGGTGCTCCGAGGAGGAGCTGAGATACCGCTAAATGGGCAAAGCCTGCAAATCAGCAAGCCTGCCCAGGACCGCGGTGACCCTTTGAACCTGATCCGGGTCATGCCGGCGAAGGGACAGGGATGTTGCAGACGACCAAGCGACCGGATTCTCCGGTATCCATCATCGGAGCAGGCATAGCCGGAGCCTGGCATGCGCTGTTGTTCGCGCAGGCCGGCCATGCCGTGACGCTACACGAGCGCAGTGACGCAGGAATGACCGACGCCACCAGCCATTGGGCCGGCGGCATGCTCGCACCTTATTGCGAGGCGGAGGTCGCCGAGCCAATCATCAGCCGCCTCGGCCTGCGCTCGCTCGACATCTGGCGGCGCGAATTGCCTGATACCCCCTTCAACGGCTCGCTCGTCGTGGCCCATCCGCGCGAGCGCAACGACTTTGAGCGCTTTGCAGGGATGACCGAGGGCCACCGCCGGCTCGATGCAGCGGCCTTAGCCGAGCTCGAACCCTCGCTCGAGGGCCGCTTTCGCGATGCGCTGTTCTTCCCGACCGAAGGCCATGTCGAGCCGCGCCGCGTGCTGCCGAAACTGCACGCGCGCATCGTCGCCGCCGGCGGCACCATCAAGTTCGGCAGCGATATCACCGCCCAAGATCTGCAAGGCCTCGATGGCATCGTGATCGACTGCCGCGGCCTCTCCGCGCGCGAGGAACAGCCCGAGCTGCGCGGCGTCAAGGGCGAGATGATCCTGATCGAGACCAGCGAGGTCAGGCTTTCGCGCCCGGTGCGGCTGATCCATCCGCGCTGGCCGCTTTACGTGATCCCGCGCGAGGACAATCTGTTCATGCTGGGTGCGACCTCGATCGAGGCCCAAGACACCGGCGTCAAAGACACCGGCGTCAGCGTCCGCTCGGCGCTGGAGCTGCTGGGCGCAGCCTATGCCGTGCATCCGGCCTTTGGCGAGGCCCGCATCGTCGAATTCGGCTCGGGGCTGCGCCCCGCGTATCCCGACAATCTGCCGCGCATCGGCGTGCGCGGCGGCAAGATCAGCGTCAACGGACTCTACCGCCACGGCTTCCTGCTCGCGCCGGCCCTCGCCGAGCTGACCCTTTCCTATGTCGAGCGCGGCCAGATCGACAATGAGGTGATGCAATGCGCGTGATCGTTAACGGCGAGCAGCGCGAGATCAATGCGGCAAGCGTGGACGCGTTGCTCAGCGAGCTCGACTACGAGGGCACGCATTTCGCCATCGCGCTCAACTACGATGTCGTGCCGAAAAGCCGCTGGGCCGAGACGGCGCTGAACGCGGGCGACGAGATCGAGATCATCACGCCGCGGCAGGGAGGGTGAAGTGATGTCACTCCATTTATCGCCTCGGCGCGCGCCACACATCCCGCCGTCATCGCCCGGCTTGACCGGGCGATCCAGTACGCCGCGGCTCCTCGTTTCCAGCCGCACTGCCGCGGAGTACTGGATCCCCGCTTTCGCGGGGATGACAGCATCAATTGAGGAGACACCTCGGACATGGTGACCTTCTACGGCAAAACCTTCCCCTCCCGTCTCCTCATCGGCAGCGCGCTCTATCCCTCGCCCGCGATCATGCAGGACGCGATCCGCGCCTCCGGCTCGAACATCGTGACCGTGTCGCTGCGGCGCGAATCCGCCGGTGGCAAGACTGGCGACGCGTTCTGGAAGCTGATCCGCGAGCTTGATGTCACCGTGCTGCCGAACACCGCCGGCTGCCGCAGCGTCCGCGAAGCGGTGACCACGGCAAAGCTCGCGCGCGAATTGTTCGGCACGAGCTGGATCAAGCTCGAGGTCATCGCCGACAACGACACGCTGCAGCCCGACGTCGTCGGCCTGGTCGAAGCCGCCACCATCCTGATCAAGGACGGCTTTGAAGTGTTCCCCTATTGCACCGAGGATCTCTCGGTCGCCAACCGCCTGGTCGATGCCGGCTGCAAGGTGGTGATGCCGTGGGCTGCCCCGATCGGCTCGGCCCGCGGCATCACCAACCGCGACGCACTCAAGCTGATGCGCGAGCGGCTGCCCGATATCACGCTGGTGGTCGACGCCGGCATCGGCGCGCCCTCGCACGCGGCCGAGGCGTTCGAGCTCGGCTATGACGCCGTGCTGCTCAACACCGCGATCGCAAAGGCCGCCGATCCCGTCGCCATGGCCAACGCCTTCCGCCTCGGCTGTGATGCCGGCCGCACCGCATTTGAAGCCGGGCTGATGAACGCCCGCGACTTCGCCTCTCCTTCAACCCCTGTCGTTGGGACCCCGTTCTGGCATGCCGTATCCTGATCGCAACGCGTATCCTGATCGATTTTACCCCGTCGTCGACAGCCTCAAATGGGTCGAGCGCCTGACAAAGCTCGGCGTCGGCACCATTCAGCTGCGCACGAAAGACCTCAACGACGCCGACGCGCTGCAGGTCGTCACCGACGCGCTGGCGATCACCAAGGGCACGCAGGCCAAGCTGGTCGTGAACGACTATTGGCGCGCCGCGATCGTCGCCGGCGCAAAATACCTGCATCTCGGCCAGGAGGATCTCGCCGACGCCGACCTCAAGGCGATCCGCGAGGCCGGCCTGTCGCTCGGCGTCTCCACGCATGACGAGGCGGAGCTTGAAGCCGCGCTTGCGGCCAAGCCGGATTACGTCGCGCTCGGCCCGATCTTCTTCACCACGCTCAAATCGATGCGCTTCGAACCGCAGGGCATTCCAAAGATCACGGAATGGAAGAAGCGCTTAGGCCACATCCCGCTGGTCGCGATCGGCGGCATCAAGTTCGAGCACGCCGCGGAGATCTTTGCCGCCGGCGCGGATTCCATCGCCGTCGTCAGCGACGTCACCCAAAATGCCGACCCGGACGCCCGCGTGCGGCAGTGGCTCGGCCAGTCGAAGGAGGCTGCGTGATGGCCCCACTCTCACCACCCGTCATTGCGAGCGAAGCGAAGCAATCCAGAATCCCTCCACGGATGCAGTCTGGATTGCTTCGTCGCAAGAGCTCCTCGCAATGACGGAGCAAGAATTCACCGCCGTCGCTCAAACGCACGCGCACCGAAATTAAACCGGAGGACCCCATGAACATCCGCTCCAACCCGCAACAGACCGTTCCCGCCGTCACCACCGGCCCGCTGCCCTCGTCGCGAAAAATCTTCGCCTCGCCCGATGCCGCGCCCGACCTGCGCGTGCCCTTGCGCGAGATCATCCTGTCCGAAGGTGCCGGCGAGCCGAACCTGCCGGTGTACGACACCTCGGGCCCCTACACCGACCCAAGCGTCACCATCGACGTCAACGCCGGTCTGGCCCGCGGCCGCAAACAGTGGGTGCTGGAGCGCGGCGGCGTCGAGGAATATGAGGGCCGGCAGATCAAGCCGGAGGACAATGGCAGCGTCTCCACCGACAAGGCCGCGCGCTCCTTCGCCGCCTATCACCAGCCTCTGCGCGGCCTCGACGGCCACAAGATCACGCAGCTCGAATTCGCCCGCGCCGGCATCATCACCAAGGAGATGATCTACGTCGCGGAGCGCGAAAACCTCGGCCGCAAAGAGCAGCTGGAACGCGCGGAAGCCGCCCTCGCCGACGGCGAGAGCTTTGGCGCCTCCGTGCCCGCCTTCATCACGCCGGAGTTCGTGCGCAGCGAGATCGCACGCGGCCGCGCCATCATCCCCTCCAACATCAACCATTCAGAACTCGAGCCGATGATCATCGGCCGCAACTTCCTCACCAAGATCAACGCCAATATCGGCAATTCGGCCGTGACCTCGTCGGTCGAGGAAGAGGTCGAGAAGATGGTGTGGGCGATCCGCTGGGGCGCCGACACCGTGATGGACCTCTCGACGGGGCGCAACATCCACACCACGCGCGAGTGGATCCTGCGCAATTCGCCGGTGCCGATCGGCACCGTTCCGATTTATCAGGCGCTGGAGAAGTGCAACGGCGATCCGGTGCAGCTGACCTGGGAGCTCTACAAGGACACGCTGATCGAGCAGTGCGAGCAGGGCGTCGATTATTTCACCATCCACGCCGGCGTGCGCCTGCAATACATCCACCTCACCGCCAACCGCGTCACCGGCATCGTCTCGCGCGGCGGCTCGATCATGGCGAAGTGGTGCCTGGCGCATCACAAGGAAAGCTTCCTCTACACCCATTTCGACGAGATCTGCGACCTCATGCGCAAGTATGACGTCTCGTTCTCGCTCGGCGACGGCCTGCGCCCCGGCTCGATCGCGGACGCCAACGACCGCGCCCAGTTCGCGGAACTGGAGACGCTCGGCGAGCTCACCAAGATCGCGTGGGACAAGGGCTGCCAGGTCATGATCGAAGGCCCCGGTCACGTGCCGATGCACAAGATCAAGATCAACATGGACAAGCAGCTCAAGGAGTGCGGCGAAGCGCCGTTCTACACGCTTGGACCGCTGACCACCGACATCGCGCCGGGCTATGACCACATCACCTCAGGGATAGGTGCGGCCATGATCGGCTGGTTCGGCTGCGCCATGCTCTGCTACGTCACGCCGAAGGAGCATCTCGGCCTGCCCGATCGTAACGACGTCAAGGTCGGCGTCATCACCTACAAGATCGCCGCCCACGCCTCCGATCTCGCCAAGGGCCACCCCGCCGCACAGCTGCGCGACGACGCCCTCTCCCGCGCCCGTTTCGACTTCCGCTGGAGCGACCAGTTCAACCTCGGCCTCGATCCGGATACCGCGAAAAACTTCCACGACGAGACCCTGCCGAAGGAAGCCCACAAGGTCGCCCATTTCTGCTCGATGTGCGGCCCAAAATTCTGCTCGATGAAGATCACGCAGGACGTCCGCGATTACGCGGCAACGCTGAACGATCCGAACTCGGTCGGCATGTCGCTGAGCGGCACCGCCGAAGACGGCATGAAGCAGATGAGCGCGAAGTTCAAGGAGATGGGGAGCAGCGTGTATCTGGATGCGGAGAAGGTGAAGGAGAGTAACAAGGTGTTGTGAGCCGCTAGCGCGCACCCACCAAACGACAGGCCGGGCGCTGAAGCGCCCGGTCTTTTTTGTTTGCGGCAATCGACAACAGCTGGAAGAGCGAGCGCGGAATCGTCATCCGCTCTTTCTTCAACATGGTGGTTGCGCTTCGCTAACCAACCTTTGAAGTCTCCGCACCTTATGGTTGCTCGCTAAATTGATATCGATGTAGGATCGAAAACAGGGTATGTGAAGCGCGCGATATCGCACCTTTGAAGCACAGATTACACCATCTGATATTTTCCTTCTTGCTCGCTGCGACGGCGAGCGCACTGGCGCAGGAGCAGCCGCGCGAGGTTGCCCGGCCGATCGCACCTGCGGAAGTCGTGCTCTACATCCAGTCAGACCTGAAACGCACGGACTTCGTTCAACCGTTGGTTTGCGCGCTTCGGCGCGTGCTCACCGCCCCCGTCTCTGTGCAAGCTCTAGACCTTCCGCTCGGATCCGAATTGCTCGCAAATCCCACGCAATTCGAGGCCACCAAGGTGGCAGACAGGTTCATCCAGCGAACAGCGAACGAAGGAAATGAGCCTTCGTTCAAGTATCTTCTTGTTCCGTTCGATCTGAAGGTCGAGGCTTGGAATTGGCGCTATGCGTTTTCCGTGAGCTTTGGCGACGAAACGACGCCCTACCACGTCGGTGTCGTCTCCACCGCGCGGATTGTCGCTGGCAATTGGTGGCTGCAATCTCCGTGGGATCGCGAGATCACGGCGGCCCGCGCTTACAAGCTGATCCTCAAATCAATCGCGTACCGTACAGGTCATAGCGGCACGGGTGCCTGCATTCTCTCAACTCCACTCAGCCTTGAGGAGTTGGATCGAAAATCATCCGAATTTTGCCCGGATGATCGCGCCGCACTTGTTGCTGCGGGCATCCTCAAGCAGAAGGAAGAGCAGAACGACCCCGACTGCATGACCGTCGCAGGGCGATTGCTTGTGCCAATGCTCGTGACAGCACGCAGGACGCTGGACGATTGGTGGGCTAGGCTGCATTAACGTACCCTGCGCAGCAAGCCCGGGTGGGTTAGCGTAGCGTAACCCACCACCTTGCATCCAAAACCTCTCCAGCCGTGGTGGGTTGCGCCTTGCACTCTTGCGTGTTGGACGACCGCGCTTGTGAGCGGCTAACCCACCCTACGCAGCTCAGCTCAACGACGCCAATTCCCGCGCAAGATTGTCGCGGGCCCGCCGATCATATTTCTTAGCGAAGCCGGCATTTGGATAGATAACCGCCCGGGCCGCAAACCTGCGCAGCACCGCGGCGCGGCCGGCGCGAAAGTCGGCATCGCTGACATGGAGGAACTCCTGCCGGATGGCTGCGGCATAGGCGTCGTAACGCGCCGGTTCGGCACCCAAAATGCTGAGGTCGATCGAGATCAGGATGGCGCCAAGGCGATCGTCTGCCTTGACGTCGTGCGTCCGCGTCAGGCGGATCAGGCGGCCGACCTCGCTGCTGATCTCACCGCGCGCGTGCTGTTCGGCCAGATGAGCGCTGAGCTCCTCGTTGTCCGATTGCGACGGAACATAAACGACGTCATGCCACCAGATCGCCTCCGTCAGAATGTCGCGTTCGTGCGTCGAGAGACCATCCACCCGCGCAAGCAATGCGAGGCAGTCCTCGATATGCGCAAGGTTGTGATAGTGTCGACCAGGTGCCGCATAGGCGGCGGCTAGATCCTCGCGGTTCATCATTGAAGTATAAGACGCGACAGATGGACGTGATAGCGAGCGTAGCCCGGATGATTGACGTGTCGAGCCCCTCCCTCCACCGCCTCCCCGACCAACTCCGTCCCAACCTCCGCCTCGTTTTCGTCGGCACCGCCGCCAGCACGCGCTCGGCCGAGCTCGGGCACTACTACGCCCATCCCGGCAACCGCTTCTGGCGCGCGATCCACGACGCCGGGATCACGCCGCGGCGCTATCAGCCGGGCGAATTCGCGACTCTGATCGAGCTCGGGATCGGCTTCACCGATCTCTCCAAGTCGGGCGCCGGGATGGATCACCAGATCGCGGCTGAAGCGATCGACGTGCCCGGCTTCAGGGCCAAGATCGAAACATATCGACCGCGGACGATTGCGTTCACGAGCAAGAAGGCGGCAAGCTTGTTTTATGGCAGTCCGTCGAGCCGGATTTCGCTGGGGCGGCAGCCGCGCGATGGATGGGTCGCCGAGGTGTTCGTGTTGCCTTCGCCGTCCGGTGCGGCGTCCGGGCATTGGACGCTGGAGCCGTGGCGGGAGCTGGCGGAGTGGATCGCTTGTGAGCGTTAAGCCGCTCACTAACGGATCCCTCTGCTCTCGTGTCCCGGGCAAGCGCAGCGCAGACCCGGGACCCAGAAGCTCCGGCATGGATGCTCCGTGGGCCCCGGCTCTGCAGCGCATCACGCCGCAAGTGGCGGCGCGCTGCACTGCGTCCGGGGCACGCCACCATCCGTATCCCGCATGCGCCCTTTCCGGATTCGCGATCTCGATCTTTCGCATGTCCATCATCGCCAGCATGTCGCAATCTGCCCTACGCACCGCGACATTTGGATAGCCTGTCGGAATTCGCTCCGCTCGTTCGTCCTCGGTCCAAATGCCATCACGCCGGAGACCCCACATGCCCACCATCACCGCCTTCAGGAACTCACCCGACCGCGGCAGGGGACACGCGCGCGACATGCGGGTGCGCTGGGCACTCGAGGAGGTCGGCCAGCCCTACAACGTTCGTCTGGTGTCGTTCGAGGCCATGAAGCAGCCGGCGCATCTTGCGCTGCATCCGTTCGGGCAAATCCCGACCTTCGAGGACGGCGATCTCACCCTGTTCGAGACCGGCGCGATCGTGCTCCATATCGCCGAGCATCATGACGGGCTGCTGCCGGCCGGGACGAACGCCAGGGCGCGCGCCATCGCGTGGATGTTTGCCGCGCTCAACACCCTGGAGCCGCCGATCGTCGAGCTTGGAATGGCGATGCTGTTTGAACGTGACAAGAGCTGGTATGACGAGCGCCTGACTGTCCTCAACCATCGCGTCCGTGTCCGGCTCGGCGAATTGTCGGTCCGACTCGGCGACGGCGACTGGCTCGACGGCGTGTTCAGCGCCGGCGATCTCCTGATGGTGACCGTGCTACGCAGGCTGAATGCCTCGCACAATGCCTCGCACATCCTCGGCGACTATCCGACCCTTTCGTCCTATGTCGCCCGCGGCGAAGCACGCCCGGCCTTCCGCCGCGCGTTCGAGGCGCAGCTGACGGTTTTCACAGCGGCGTCGAAGCACGCCCCCTAAAGATCGAAATTGGTTGGCAGCATGACCACGTCGCGAATGGTCATGCCGCGCGGCCGGGTCAGCATGAACATCACCACGTCAGCCACTTCGCTGGCCTCCAGCAGGCTGCCGGAGTCCCTGGCTTCGTGCAGCTTCTCGGGCGGCCAGTCCGCGAGCAGTGAGGTGACGACCGGGCCGGGCGAGATCGAGCCGACGCGAATGCCGTGCTTGAAGACCTGGCGCCGCACCGTCTGGACAAAGCAGTTGATCGCCCATTTGGACGACGCATAGACCGGCTCCCACGGCGTCGGAAAATGCGCGGCAAGAGAACTCGTGACGATGATGTCGCCGGTCCGGCGCGCGATCATGTGCGGCAGCACGTCGTGCACATTCTTCATCACGACGTTGACATTCAGGTTCAGCATCCGGTCGATCGCCATCGTGTCGGCATCGACCAGATCGCCACCGACATAGGTGCCCGCATTTGCATGCAGGATGTCGAGCTGCCCTGCCGTCTCCAGAACGCGCGGCAGCAGCGTTGCGCAATCCCTGGGATCCAGCAGGTCGACAACCAGCGTGATCACCGCGTCGCCATGCTTGTTGCCAACCGCCTTCAGCGCGGCCTCGTCGCGGTCGACCATCACCACGCGCGCGCCCGCGGCCAGCATTGCTTCAGTGCTCGCCAACCCGATGCCCGACGCGGCCCCGGTCACGGCGGCAACCTTGCCCGCCAATTCGTTTCCCATGAGATCACCATCCAGCTGATGGTCGGCAGTATAGCGATGCCAAGGCGAATTGGCGAAGTGGATCGCCGGCTTCGTAGGGTGGGCAAAGGCGCCCTTGCGCCGTGCCCACCATCTCTCCACAAATCCGGCAGAGCGGTGGGCACGGCGCGCGAACAGCGCGCCTTTGCCCACCCTACCGCACCGTCAGCTCTCACCCTGCATACGCCTTGTCCAGATCGGCAATCACGATCTTCTTCATCCCCATCATGGCCTGCATGACGCGGTTGGCCTTGGTCCGGTCGGGGTCGCCGAGATAGCGGCCAAGCGCTGTCGGAACCACCTGCCAGGAGAGCCCAAATTTATCCTTGAGCCAGCCGCATTTGGATTCCGCGCCGCCGTCGGCGCTGAGGCGGCTCCAGAAATAGTCCACCTCGCCTTGCGTCTCCACGCTGATGAAGAACGACACCGCCTCGTTGAAGCGGTGCTGCGGCCCGCCGTTGAGCGCGTTGAAGCGCTGCCCTTCCAGCTCGAACACCGCCATGAAGTCGCTGACGGTCTCGACCTCGGCGTTGGGGAATACCGATTTGTAGAAGGCGACGGCCTCCGGAACGTTGTTGTCGAACCAGAGAAACGGCGTGATGGACGTCATGTGCGGATATCCTTCTGCGAAACCGGACGCGCACGCGCGCGCCGTCGCTCGAAGGACGAACGCGCGGCCGGTGATCCGACAGGCGGAACAGCACTTTTTTCGATCCCGAGAGGTTGCCTGGCCTCCGCCAAACCGTTGATGCCGGGCATCCTCCGATTAATCGACGTCGCGCGCGGATTATTGCAAGTCTCGTAGGGTGGGCAAAGCGGAAGCGTGCCCACCAACTTTCTCGCGTACCACTGACACCGATGGTGGGCACGGCGCTTGCGCGCCTTTGCCCACCCTACGGCACCTTTTGCGACCACGCTGGATCAGCCTCTCACGAAAGCGGCCGCAACAGCGGCTGATGATCCTTCAGCCGCGCATCGCATCCAGCCTCCCATGGAAACCGCCCGTCCTGATCCGGCCACACGATCTGGAGGCAGGGAAACGGCCGCGGCAGCTTTGCATAGAACCAGATCGCCGTGCCCAGATAGGCATCGTAGACCTCGAGCGGCACCTCGACGAAGCAGACCTTCCGATCGAGCGGAAGGTCGTCGCAGACGTCGCCGGCGACGTAGCGCTGTCCCGCAGCAGCGCGGTCGCGAACGGCGTTGATAACAGCGCAAGCGTCTGTTGGGTCGAGCCCGAACAAGACCAGTTCGGCGTGCGCGTAATTGAGGTAGAGACCGATCGAGAAAACATAAGCCGGGGCCTGCGCCTCAGCGGCGATGCCCATCAGATGACAGCCGTGTTCGCGGACGTTGCGGAACAGTATCTCGTCGGGAGCCCCGTCAGGCTCGGGCCATACGAAACTGTCGAGCATGCGCAGCTCTCGCGACGGGGTGAGGAAATCAGCATCAATGTACCAGCTTCCGGCCACAGTGCTACAGCGATTGCCTCTCCAAATTCCGCCCGCCGAACGGTTGATACCGGGCATCCTCCGATCGATCGACGTCGCGTGCGGACTATTGCAAGGGCGTGACGGCGGCGATACGACTTGGAGCGGAAGAACGTGGGACGGAACAGCCGGGCCTCAACCGGCGCTCATCATGTCGAGGAAGCCACTGCTGTGAGCGACGATCTCTCCGGTGTCTGGGACGGCACTTACATCCAACCCGGCACGGGAATGGTCACCTTCACGGCGACGCTGGTCGAGGCCGGCGGCGCGATCGAAGGCCACGTCACCGAACCCTGCTCGAATCCGCGCTGCCCCTTGCGCACCCACAGCGCCTCGATCACGGGCCATCGCGCCGGCAGCGTCGTGTCCTTTGTCAAGCGCTACGAGCCGCCGGGTTACGGCTTCGACATTGTCCAGTACGACGGCATCATGAACGGAGAGGCGACCGAGATCGACGGTCGCTGGCGGCTGCCGGGCACATCAGGATCGTTCTTGATGATCCGCGCCAGCAAGCGCGCACAAGCGAACATCACCGGCACACGGGCGGACGAACCGGCCCGCGAATAAACGGAGCCACCATGTTGACCCTCTATTCCTACCCGCAACTGTTCGGCGTCGCCGACAACAACGGCTATGGGCTCAAGGTCTATGCCTTCCTGAAGCTCGCCGGCGTGCCGTTCGTGCACGAGCACGTGTTCGATGCCTCCACCGCACCGCGCGGGCAGCTGCCTTATGTCGTCGATGACGGCGAGACCATCGGCGACAGCGAGACGATCATCGCGCATGCGATCGCGAAGTGTCATCTGACCATCGATGCCGCGCTGTCGCCTGCGCAGCGCCGCACCCATCATTTCGTCACGCGCATGCTGGATGATCTCTACTGGGTGATGTCCTATTCGCGCTGGAAGGACGAGCGTTATTATCCCGCATTTCGCGACGGCTTCATCGCGCAGCATCCGCAGATCGATGCCGCCGGGTTCGAGAAGGCGAAGGCCTACAATGCGCAGCGCTATCACTACCAGGGCATCGGCCGCTACGCGCCCGAGCAGGCTTATGCGCGAGGGCTGGCTGACTTGCAGGTGCTGGCCGAGATCGTGCCCGCGAACGGCTTTGTGGATGGCGAGCGGCCGACCAGCTGCGATGCCGGCATCTACGGCTTCATCGCGAACATCTATTACTTTCCGATTCCGACGCCGCTGAAGGCGTTCGTCGATGCGCAGAACAACCTCGTCGCGCATTGCGAGCGGGTTCATGCGATGGTGAGCGCGTAGTCCTTTCCGTCATTGCGAGCGTAGCGAAGCAATCCAGAGTCTTTCCGCGGCGACGGTCTGGATTGCTTCGCTGCGCTCGCAATGACGATGTTGATGCAGCCTGTTCCTACCGCATCGTGATCGCAAGCCCGCTCAGATCCGCATTCGCCATCAGGCCGGTCTGGTAGCCCGACAGCTCCAGCACCGCGCCCTTCTGGTTGGTCAGCACGATGGCGCGGGCGCCGCGGCCGACGGCGAGGCCGGCACCGGCGGCGCCGTAGACGCCGGCGACATCGGAAGGACGGTTGATGTTGGAGACGCGGCCGCGCAGCACGGTCTTGGAGCCGCCGAACACGAGCCCGTAATCGAGCCCGCCGGTCGAGAGCGAATAGGAGCGGCCGCGGAAGTTCAGCACGCCGCTCCCGCCAGAACCGCCGATGAACCAGCCCGCCTTGTAGATCGTCAGCACCACGGTGCCGCCATCGGCCTGCGCCGCGGTCGAGAGGCCGGCCAGCGCGGCAATGGCGACGAGCGCGGCACGCAAGGTGGAAGCAATCTTCATGGGGCGTCTCCGGGGGCTATTTTTCAAGGGGAATGCGAATCAGATGCTGCAATCTATCCGATCGATCGCGGCGGCAACATGATGGGGGGAGCTTCTGCAAGTGCGGTGGCGACTGGACTCGCGGAAGGTCCGCATCCTCCGTCATTGCGAGCAGAGCGAAGATTCCATGGGGGGTGGATAGCGACCGAGTCTGGAGCCAGACTGGAGTTGCAAAACCACCCAACCTGGAGACACCGATGTTGCTCGATC